>NZ_BAAAHG010000025.1:0-78486 GCF_039525155.1 Streptomyces thermoalcalitolerans
GGCGCGTCCCCGCCCACCGCCACCGACCCGACCTGAATCCGCCGGCTCTTGCGCCGCTTTGCGAGCCTGGTCGGAACGGACGGCATGCCGAGAGAAATCGCAGTCATCTGCTGTGCAACCCCAAGTCGTGGATCAAGGTCCGGCCCCGGTCAGCGGCGGGGGCTTCAGGCCTTGAGGTTACGGCACGGCCGTGCGCGGCGGCACATCCCACCCGTCAAACCACTCATGGGGAGGGGAGCGCGGGAAGGGGGCCGGGCGGAGGATCCGCCCGGCCCCCTTCCGCACCGTGGGTGGCTAGGAGATTCTGACGGGGTTGACGACGTCGGCGATGAGGACGAGCAGGGTGAAGCAGATGAACACACCCGCCACCACATAGGCCACCGGCATCAGCTTCGCCACGTCGAAGGGGCCCGGGTCCGGGCGGCGCAGCAGCCGCGCCAGATGCCGGCGCAGCGACTCCCACAGGGCGCCCGCGATATGGCCGCCGTCGAGCGGCAGCAGCGGGAGCATGTTGAACAGGAACAGGGAGAGGTTGAAGCCGGCGACCAGCATCAGGGCCATGGCCAGCTGCTGGGTGGGCGGGATGTCCAGGGTGAAGATCTCGCCGCCGACGCGGGCCGCGCCGACCACGCCCATCGGGGAGTCGGGCTGGCGGGGGGCGCCGTCGAAGGCCGCGTTCCACAGGGCGGGCACCTTGGCGGGCAGGCTCGCGATGGAGTGGGCGGCCTCGCCGAGGCGGTCGCCCATCCAGGTCAGGGACTGGCCGAAGTCCTGGCGGACGATGCCGTTGGCGGCGCTGAAGCCGAGGAAGCCGGCTTCGACGTACTCGCCCGGGACGATCTGGCCGCGGGAGTCCTTCTTGGCGACCTGGTTCGTGGCGATCTTCGCGTGCAGGGTGACGTCCCGGCCGTCCCGCTCGACGACGATCGGCACCTTCTTGCCGGGGTTGGCGCGGATGAGGTCGGAGAGCTGGTCCCAGTTGTCGGTCCTCACCCCGTTGAAGGAGACGATCGTGTCGCCGGCCTTCAGGCCCGCGGCTGCGGCCGGGGAGAGGGGGTCGGTCTTCCGGCAGGTGTCACGGTTCTCGCTCTGCGCGATGACGCACTGGGAGACCGAGCTGACGGTGGTCGTCTGCTGCGAGATGCCGAAGCCCATGAGGACGACCAGGAACAGCACGAACGCGAGGACCAGGTTCATGAAGGGCCCCGCGAACATCACGATGATCCGCTTCCACGGAGCACGCGTGTAGAACAGGCGCTTCTCGTCCCCGGGCTCCAGCTCCTCGAAGGCCGCCGCGCGGGCGTCCTCGATCATGCCGCGCCAGGGCGAGGTGGACCGTGCGGTGATCCGGCCGTCGTCGCCCGGCGGGAACATGCCGATCATGCGGATGTAGCCGCCGAGCGGAATGGCCTTGATGCCGTACTCCGTCTCGCCCTTCCGCCGCGACCACAGGGTCGGGCCGAAACCCACCATGTACTGCGGCACACGGATGCCGAAGAACTTGGCGGTGGACAGATGCCCCAGCTCGTGCCAGGCGATCGAGACCAGCAGGCCGACCACGAAGACGACTATGCCGAGGATCATCATCAGGGACGTCATGCGCGCGCCTCCGCGGTCGCCGTCTGCGCTGTCAGTTCCCGGGCCCGGGCGCGGGCCCAGGTCTCCGCCTCGAGGACGTCCGGCACGGTGAGCGCGGTTCCCGCACGGGGGGTGCCGTGTTCCTCGACCACTCGTGTCACGGTCTCCATGATCCCGTTGAAGGGCAGTGTGCCGCGCAGAAACGCGTCGACGCACTCCTCGTTGGCGGCGTTGAACACGGCCGGGGCGGTGCCGCCGAGCCGGCCCACGTGCCGGGCGAGCTCGACGGCGGGGAAGGCGTCGTTGTCGAGGGGGAAGAACTCCCAGGTCGACGCGGTGCTCCAGTCGAAGGCGGGGGCGGCGTCGGGGACGCGTTCGGGCCAGCCGAGACCGATGGCGATGGGCCCGCGCATATCGGGGGGCGTCGCCTGGGCGAGGGTGGATCCGTCAGTGAACTCGATCATCGAGTGGACATACGACTGCGGATGCACGACCACCTCAATGCGGTCGAAGGAGATGTCGTACAGCAGGTGTGCCTCGATGACCTCCAGGCCCTTGTTGACCAGGGTGGCGGAGTTGACGGTGATCACCGGTCCCATGGCCCAGGTGGGGTGGGCGAGGGCGTCCTCGACGGTGACGTTCGTGAGTTCCTCCTTGGTACGGCCCCGGAAGGGCCCGCCGGAGGCGGTGACGATGAGCTTGCGCACATCGGCTCTCGTCCCGGCGGCCAGCGCCTGGAAGAGGGCGGCGTGCTCGGAGTCCACGGGGATGATCTGACCCGGCTTGGCGAGGGCCTTGACCAGCGGGCCGCCGACGATGAGCGACTCCTTGTTGGCGAGCGCGAGCGTACGGCCCGCCTCCAGGGCGGCAAGGGTCGGGGCGAGGCCGATGGAACCGGTGATCCCGTTGAGAACGGTGTGGCAGTCGGAGGCGGCGAGCTGGGTGGCGGCGTCGGGCCCGGCGAGGATCTCGGGCAGCGGCTCCCCCGCCCCGTACTGGGCGGACAGCGCCTCGCTCAGCGCCGGTACGACGTCCTCGCGAGCCACCGCGACGGTCCGCACCCGGAGCCGGTGCGCCTGCTCGGCGAGGAGTCCGACCCGTCCGCCGTTGGCGGAGAGCCCGGTCACCCTGAAACGGTCCGGGTTGCGCAGCACGAGGTCGATGGCCTGGGTGCCGATGGACCCGGTGGATCCGAGGATCACCACATCCCTGGGTCCGTCCCCGGTCACGGGGTCGAAGACGAGATGCGGATCGGCGAGGGGGGCTGGACTGTCGCTCATTCCCCCATTGTGGCGGCAGCGGATGTCCGGCAGGGCAGCACGTCCCCCGAGCCGGGGTGCAGGGCCGGACATCACGCTCCCCAGGGGTCCGCGCCGCCCGGCGGGCACGGCCGGTCCGCTCGTCACCGCGACCGCCGGGCTTCGGGGCTCGTCACGCCGTACCTGTGCCCGGCGTCAGCGGATCGGCCGGTGCACGTTCTTCCGGCGGGAGGGACCGGGTTCCGCCTCGGCGATCCACGGTCCGTCGTCCGAGGGGTCGATGACGCCCTCCTCCAGCCAGGTGTAGAGGCCGTTGAGGACGCCCTTGACGACCTTGCGGTCCAGGTCGTCGGTGTTGGTCCACAGACGGCCGAAGAGTTCGTCGACGCGGATGCGGGCCTGGTGGCAGAAGGCGTCGGCGAGCTGGTAGGCCTCGCGGCCGTGGTCGCCCCGGGTGCGCAGGAGTTCGGCGCGGACGCAGGCCGCGCTCATCGCGAACAGTTCGGCGCCGATGTCGACGATCCGGCCGAGGAAGCCCTGCTTGGTCTCCAGCCGGCCCTGCCAGCGGGACATGGCGTAGAAGGTGCAGCGGGCGAGCTTGCGGGCGTGGCGTTCGACGTAGCGCAGGTGGGTCGAGAGGTCGCGGTGGCCGGGCGGGTGGAACTCGGCGTACGACCGCGGGAGCTGTCCGGGGCCGGCGACCAGCTTCGGCAGCCACTTGGCGTAGAAGGCACCGGCGTTCACGCCCGCCTTCGCCTTGTCCGGCAGGGACTTGTCGGGGTCGATGAGGTCGCCGGCGACCGCGAGATGGGCGTCGACGGCCTCACGGGCGATCAGCAGGTGCATGATCTCGGTGGACCCCTCGAAGATGCGGTTGATGCGCAGGTCGCGCAGCAACTGCTCGACGGGGACCGCGCGTTCGCCGCGGGCGGCGAGGGACGCGGCCGTCTCGAAGCCGCGGCCGCCGCGGATCTGGACCAGCTCGTCCGCCATCCTCCAGGCCATCTCCGAGCCGTAGAGCTTGGCGAGGGCGGCCTCGATGCGGATGTCGTTGCGGTCCTCGTCGGCCATCTGGGAGGACAGGTCGAGCACCGCCTCCAGCGCGAAGGTGGTGGCCGCGATGAAGGAGATCTTCGAACCGATCGCCTCGTGCAGCGCGATCGGCTTGCCCCACTGCTCGCGGGCCGCCGACCACTCGCGGGCGATCTTCAGGCACCACTTGCCCGCGCCCGCGCACATCGCGGGCAGGGACAGCCGGCCGGTGTTGAGGGTGGTCAGGGCGATCTTCAGTCCCTGGCCCTCCTCGCCGATGCGGTTGGCGGCCGGGACGCGCACCCGGTGGAAGCGGGTGACGCCGTTCTCGATGCCGCGCAGGCCCATGAAGGCGTTGCGGTTCTCCACCGTGATGCCCTCGGAGGCGGCCTCGACGACGAAGGCGGTGATGCCGCCGCGGTGGCCCTCGCACTTCGGCACGCGCGCCATGACGACGAGGAGGTCGGCGACCACCCCGTTGGTCGTCCACAGCTTGACCCCGTCGAGGATGTAGTCGTCGCCGTCGGGGACCGCCGTGGTCGCCAGGCGCGCCGGATCGGAGCCCACGTCCGGCTCGGTCAGCAGGAAGGCGGAGATGTCCGTGCGGGCGCAGCGCGGCAGGAAGGTGTCCTTCTGCTCCTGGGTGCCGAAGAGCTTCACCGGCTGCGGTACACCGATCGACTGGTGCGCGGAGAGCAGCGCGCCGACCGCGGGGCTGGCGGAGCCGGCCAGGGCGAGGGCCTTGTTGTAGTAGACCTGGGTCAGGCCGAGCCCGCCGTACTTGGTGTCGATCTTCATGCCGAGGGCGCCGAGCTCCTTGAGGCCGGTGATGACCTCGTCCGGGATCCGCGCGTCCCGCTCGATCCGGGCCGAGTCGATCTTCGTCTCGCAGAAGTCGCGGAGCTTGGCGAGGAACTCCTCACCGCGCTGGACGTCCTCCTCGGCCGGGAGCGGGTGCGGATGGATGAGGCCGAGCCGGAACCGGCCGAGGAACAGCTCCTTGGCGAAGCTGGGCTTGCGCCAGTCCTGCTCCCGGGCGGCCTCCGCCACCTCGCGCGCCTCGCGCTCGGTGACGACGGGCTTGCTGGACGTTGGTGCGGACATGAGGCTCACCTCGCCGCGAATAGGGATTGTGAGGGCAGTCCGTTACTGACCGGTGCTACTGGACCGTATGTACCCGATACCGGGCGGGCCCACCACCCCTCGTGCACGGACGCTCGCAGTCCACCGTTCTGTTTCGGGGCGGTGTCACCCAGCATCGGGGGAGCACGGCGCGGCGACCAGTTGTGTGCTCCATTCGGATGGCTCACCGGCGCCCCGCCCGCCCCGCCGGCTTCGCCGTCCCTGTGCGCCGGCCACGGCCACGACACGCTGCCGCGCACCGGCGAGAAGGCCCCTTGTGTGCGCGGAGGCGGGCCCTCGGACGGTCACGTACCCGGCTCCCGTCGCCGGGCGCATACGGCAGGGGCTCCGGTCACCCGCAACGAGGCAGACAAGACGGAGCCACAAAGTCCAGCGCGTGAGTCCCCTTCGGGCAGGGATCTCCCGTGGATCGCGCACATCGGCGTGAAACGCCGAGGCAGGCGGACCGTCCCTCGGACGGACTGTTCCCTCGGGCGACCGCGCGGCAACGCGTCGGTGTCGGCCGGGGCGACGGGGTCGTCGTCCATGTGGACACCCCTGCTCTCGGGCACGACGCCCCGGGCGGTCTCGTGGATGCCGGCGACGGTGGGCAGCCCGGAACCGATGCCGGGGAACCGGCGGATCCCCCGCGTCGTACGCCATCTGCGCCACCAGGAACCGCGCCGCTCGCACCGGACCTCGCACCGGACAGGCCCCGTTGCGCACGAATGACGGCCGGAGCCCCCGCACAGCGGGCTCCGGCCGTCGTCGGCTGCCGGGGCGTCCGGCCTACAGGGCCAGTCCGGTCAGGACCAGGACGCGCTCGTAGGTGTAGTCGTCCATCGCGAACTTCACGCCCTCGCGGCCCACACCGGACCGCTTGGCGCCGCCGTAGGGCATCTGGTCGGCGCGGTAGGAGGGGACGTCGCCGATGACCACGCCGCCGACCTCCAGGGCGCGGTGGGCACGGAAGGCGGCCTGGAGGTCGTGGGTGAAGACGCCCGCCTGAAGGCCGTACCTGGAGTCGTTGACCGCGGCGAAGGCCTCGGTCTCGCCGTTCACCTTCTGCACGGTCAGAACCGGTCCGAAGACCTCCTCGCAGGAGATCGTCACATCGGCCGGCACGTCGGTCAGGACGGTCGGCGCGTAGGAGGCGCCGTCGCGCTTGCCGCCGGTGAGGAGGGTGGCGCCGGCCTCGACGGCCTCCTGCACCCAGGACTCCACGCGCTTGGCCGCGTCCTCGCTGATCAGCGGGCCGACATCGGTCGCGGGGTCGGAGGGGTCGCCGGTGACCTGGGCCTCGACGGCGGCGACGATCCGCGGCAGCAGACGCTCGTACACGGAGGCGTCGGCGATCACGCGCTGCACGGAGATGCAGGACTGGCCGCCCTGGTAGTTGGAGAAGGTGGCGATGCGGTTCGCGGCCCAGTCCAGGTCCTCGTCGCTCGCCCAGTCGGCGAGGACGACGGCCGCGGCGTTGCCGCCGAGCTCCAGGGTGCAGTGCTTGCCCGGCACCGACTCCATGATCGAGTAGCCGACCTTCTCCGAACCGGTGAAGGAGATGACCGGCAGCCGCTCGTCCTGGACCAGGGCGGGCATCCTGTCGTTGGGGACCGGGAGGACCGACCAGGAGCCGGCGGGCAGATCGGTCTCGGCCAGCAGCCCACCGAGGATCAGCCCGGACAGCGGGGTGGCGGGGGCCGGCTTGAGGATGATCGGGGCGCCGGCGGCGATGGCCGGGGCGACCTTGTGGGCGCACAGGTTCAGCGGGAAGTTGAACGGCGCGATGCCGAGGACGACACCCTTGGGGAAGCGGCGGGTGAACGCCAGCCGCCCCTGGCCGCCGGCGTCGGTGTCCAGACGCTGCGCCTCACCGCTGTTGAACCGGCGGGCCTCCTCCGCGGCGAAGCGGAACACGGACACGGCACGGCCGACCTCACCGCGCGCCCACTTGATCGGCTTGCCGTTCTCGGCGGAGATCAGCTGCGCGATCTCCTCGGCACGCTCGGCCAGCCGCTTGCTGACGTGGTCCAGGGCGGCGGCACGCACATGCGCCGGGGTGGCGGCGAACTCGTCCCGCACGGCGTACGCGGCGGCCACGGCCTCCTCCACCTGGGCGTCGGTCGGCACGCTCACCGTGCCGACCAGCCGTCCGTCCCACGGGGAGGTGACGTCGAAGGTGTCCTCGCCGGTGGCCTGGCGGCCGGCGAGCCAGAAGGCGTGTGGGGAAGTCATCGTGAGGTTCCCGGCCCTTCCGCGTCGAGGGGTCTGCTTGCGTCGTCAACGGTAGGGCCGGGGCGGGCCGTCGGCGCTTGGCCGAGGTGGAGCAGTGGCCCCCGTGCGTGCGCCGGATTGGCGCAGGGCCGGTGCGACAGGGGGTGCGGCGGGGCAGGACGGCAGGAAGCGGGAGGGCAGGAGGGCGGGAGGGCGGGAGCCGGGGTGTCCGGCGGTGTCCGGGGACACCTGGGGTCCGGGTGCCCGGGGCGTCCGGGGCTATTCGTGGGAGGTCGCCTTCAGGGCCAGCCACAGCTCCATCCGTACGTCCGCGTCGTCCAGGGAGCGGCCGAGGATCTCCTCGACCCTGCGCATCCGGTAGCGCAGGGTGTGCCGGTGCACGCCGAGGTCGGCGGCGGCCGCGTCCCACTGGCCGTGCCGTGACAGCCAGGCCCGCAGCGAGGCCACGAGGTTGCCGCGGCCGGTGGCGTCGTGCTCGTGCAGGGGGCGCAGCAGCCCGTCGGCGAACGCCCTGACCGCGTCGTCCGCGAGCAGCGGCAGCACCGAACCGGACGCGAGCTGCTCGTGCTCGACGAGGACGCGTCCACGCCTCCGTGCCACCGACAGCGCCTGTTCGGCCTGCTTGTACGCGACGGCGGTCGCGACGGGCCCGGTCGGTGCGGACAGGCCCACGACCAGTTCGCCTCCCTCGCCGCCGGTCTGCTCGCCCACGGCCTTGGTCCGCGCCGCCTCCAGCGCCTCCGCGTACTCCCCGCACGCCGCCAGGGCCGCGCCCCCGTCGGCGGCCAGCACCACAAGCCGCTCCCCCTCGGGCACGATCAGCACCGCCTCCCCGGACCGTGCGGCGGCCGTCTCCACGACCTCGGCGAGCCCGGCGAGCGGACCGTCGTCCTCGGCCGCGGCCGGCACGGCGGCCGCGGACCTCACGGTCGCGGCCGGGGGCGGCATCGCGGCCACGGGTGGCGTGGCGGTCCGCACGCGCGCGTGGGCGTCGGCGTGCGCCCGCGTGGCGGACGCCGGGGCGGACTCGGCGACGATCATCCGGAAGGGGGCGTCCAGCAGACCGCCGTACAGGTCCCCGGCGACGGCCCGGGCGTGGTCCGGCTGGCCGGCGAGCAGCATGCGCAGAACGGCGGCGCCGATCCGCTGCTCGGCGGCGTGCAGCGAGCGGGAGCGTTCCGTGATGAGGGTCAGCAGGGCGATGGCGGAGTGGACGGCGTACCGCTCGGCGGTGCCGAGGGCGGCGGCCGTGCCGACGGCGAGCGCGGCGCGCGGGCGGCGGCCGGTGCCGAGGGAGTGCAGCTCCACACGGTCCCCGGTCTCCGGTCCGCCCACCACGGCCGACGCGGGCGCCGGGCGGTCCCGCAGCCGTTCGACCTCCGCGGTGAGACGGGCGGCCCTGCGGCCCGCCCACTCCGGTGCGGTGGCGACGACGGCGCCCGAGGCGTCGTAGAGCGCCGTCCAGCCGTCGACCTGGGCGGCGAGCGCGGCGAGCAGCCCCTCGGGCCCGGCGCTCAGGGCCTGCCTGGTCAGCTCCCGCTGGGCGGCGAAGCCCGCCGTGACCGCCCGGTACTGGTCGGCCGCGAGGGCCGCCGAGACCGCCTTGCTGATGGCGAGGAACGGGGTGCGGCGGGGCACCTCCAGCAGCGGCAGCCCCTCCTCCTCGGCCGCCTCGACGAGCGCCTCGGGGATCTCGTCGTAGTTGACGCCGACGGCGAAGCCGATCCCGACGACGCCGGCCTCGGCCAGCCGCTTCACATAGCGGCGCATGGCCTGGGGGTTCTCCGCGTCCAGCTGGAGCGCGGTGATCAGCAGCAGCTCCCCGCCCTCCATGTACGGCACGGGGTCGGCGAGTTCGCTGACATGGGCCCAGCGGACGGGCACGTCCAGGCGGTCCCCGCCCGCCCGCACGGTCAGCTTGAGCGCGGAGTGCTGGACGAGCGAGGCGAGCGTCAGGGGCATGAGGCCTTCTGGTCTGCGGAGATCTGCTTCTGGCCGACGGTGGTGAATCGGTGATGAATTTTTGCCGCCGTGTATGAACGGCCCGTGTCAATTCTGCCTCACCGTAGGAGCGACATCCGACGAAACGTGTGACCACACGTACAGATGTCCGACTCGTTCAGCCTCTCAGATCCACCAGCAGAGGCGGTGCCTGGTCGCCCCGCACACTGGTCAGCGACAGCACGGCGTGTCCCGGCGGGACCTCGTGGGCCAGCTGGGAGGCGGACCAGCGCTCCCGCTCGACCCGGCGGGTCGTCACCGAGTCCGTGGTCACGGCCCGTCCGGTCACCAGCTTGCGCAGGGCGTGGATGGCACGGGTCATCGGCTGGTGGGCGAAGACGGTGTGCTGGGCCGTCTCCGTGGTCTCCACCCACTCGGTGCCCCAGGCCTGTGAGAACCGGCTGCCGTCCCAGGTGGTGACCCCGGAGAGCGCCATACGGCAGCCGACGGCCCCCAGCAGCGGGCCGTGCAGCGCCTCGGGCACGTCGGCGACCGAGCGGAGCGCGAGGACGACTCCCGCGTTCTGCGCGCGCAGCCGCTGGAGACGGCGCACCGACTCGGCGGTGACGGTCCCGGTGGCGTCGTCGAGGACCAGGCAGGCGAAGTGCGGGCGCCGGGTGTCCCGGACGACGGTGTGGAACTGGGCCAGGACCAGCCGGGCGATCAGCCGGGACGCCTCCTCGTGTCCCTGCTCGGGCAGGTCGATGCGGACCCGCAGCGGATGGTGGACCACGGCGCGCAGCGAGAACGGCCTGTCGCCGCCGGCGCCGCCGGTGCCTCCGCCGAAGAACTCGGCGAAGGCCGGCCGGTCGAGGAGCGCGAGCCGGTCGGCGAGCACCGGGCCGGCGTCGGCGGCGGAGCCCGCCTGCCGCATCCGGGCGTCCAGCTCACGCCGCATCACGGCGTGCTCGTCGGCCGCGAGCCCCGCCCGCAGCGACGCCAGCGCGCCCGGCTCGCCCTCCAGCAGCTCGCGCAGCACCGGCAGCGGCGGGAAGTGCCCGTGCACCGCCCGGTAGGGGCCGAGCAGCTGGGCGAGCGCGGTGGCGGCGCTCTGGTTGCCGACGGTGCCGAGGTCTCCGGCCAGGGCCTCGGCGAGGACGGCGGCGGCCTCGTCGGGGTCGTCGGACCCGGCGTAGGGATCGAGGTCGTGCAGGGAGGCGGGGTCGCCGATCCGCACCACCACGTCGTACGCCGCGTCGGGGCCGAGCGGGGTCCCGGCGGCGCAGACGGCGACGACCGCGCACCGGCCGGTCAGCGCCTGCAGCGCCAGCGCCTCGGTGACCGGCCTGGTGACGTGCCGGGTCTTGCCGGAGCCGGGCGGGCCGACCACCAGCAGCGAGGTGCCGAGGGTGTCCGGGTCCACGGCGGCACCGGCGCCCTGGTAGGCGCGCGGGCACCGCTCCCCCGGCACCCAGCGCCCCAGGAGCACCTGCCCCTGGAGCAGGTCGTGACGCGCGGTGCGGCCGGGCAGGTCACGATCCCCGGAGGGGTGGGTCCAGGCGGCGCCGCCCTGCCGCAGCACGGTGTCGGTGAAGGCGGCCGTGCGGCCCTCCCGCCGGGCCTCCTCCCACATCCGCTCGATGCGGGCGCAGTCCACGTCGTTCATCCGGCCTCCGGCCACCTCGGCGGTCAGCCGGTCGGCCGCCTGGTGCTGCCCGGCGTGGCGCAGTGCGGGCCACTGCGAGCGGGACGGCTCCGCCGGGAGCGGGGCGACGGGCTCCGCGGCGGCCCGGCGGCGGGCGGCCAGCTCCCTGGCGTACGCCCGCCAGCCGCCGAGCCGGGCGAACGGCCAGACGACCAGCAGGGTGATGAGCGCGTACAGCGTGGTGGTGAACAGCGGGGAGGTGAACAGGTCGTAGCCGCCGGAGACGAGCACGACCAGGGAGAACACGGGGTCGACGACCGGCAGGGGGTCCCAGCCGACGAGCGGGAAAGCCTCGGGGAAGACCAGGCTCAGCGTGATCAGGGCGCCGCCCGCCGCCCACAGGGCGCGGGCGGGCTGCGGCCGACGGCCCACGAAGTGCCGTACGACGTCGGGCCAGCTGCCGAGGCGGCCGACCGCGTAGACGAGCAGGGCGAAGAACAGGCCGTCGTAGACGATCCGGGCCTCTGTGCCCGGGACCTCAAGGGAGCGGCCGGGGAACTTCTTGGGCGTGGCCAGGGTGCCGCCCCACCACCACTCGTCGGGGGTGAACAGCCGCAGCAGTGTGTACTGGTACGGGATGACGCCCTGCCGCCACAGCGACCACACCACGACGGCCAGTGCGAGCGGGATGAGCATCCCGGCGATGGTCAGCGGGTTGAGCCGCTCCTTCCGCACCGGCTCCTCGGGCATCCGGTACCCGAGGCGCCAGATGCCCGGGGCGGCGGCCGGACGGGGGGTGTCGAGCCAGTCGGCCACGGCGGAACGCGGAAGCCGCCCCTGCGGGGGATGCCCGGACGTGTCCGGGGCACTCGGGGGCCGGCTCGGCCGCGGTGGCATCGCGGGAGCGTCCGGCGGTACCGCCGGGCGCGGCACCGGGCCGGCGTGCTTCGGATGCGCGCCCAGGGCGTCCTGCGTCCCGTCGTCCATCGACCTCGCCCCCTGGCCAGCCGTTCCGTCCACCGTCAGCGAGTCAATCTAACGTCCGGGCAAGGGGAGTTCACCGATTGCGCGCCAAGGCGCGCGCCTTGGCGCCGGCGTTTCCCTCCTTTTCCGGCCGCGCCCTCTCCCGCTCTTTCCCTCCCCCTCTCTCTATCCGTCTCTCTATCCATCGCGGACAACCGCGGCCGCCGACAACGCCCACATGGAGCATGCCCCCCTCTTCCCCGCCGCCCTAACCTGCGAGAAAAGAAGACAGCGTCCGCCAGGTGGTTCACCGCACCCATCCGTCGCTTCCCTTCACCCACGCACGATCATCAGGAGCCCCCATGACCGCACTCGAGCAGGAGCGCCGCGTCGTCACCGCCATCCCCGGCCCGAAGTCGCAGGAGCTGCAGGCCCGCCGTACCGCCGCGGTCGCGCAGGGCGTGGGCTCCGTGCTGCCGGTCTTCGTCACCCGGGCCGACGGCGGCATCATCGAGGACGTCGACGGCAACCGCCTCATCGACTTCGCCTCCGGTATCGCGGTGACCTCGGTCGGCGCGTCCGCCGAGGCCGTCGTGCGCCGCGCCTCCGCCCAGCTCGCCGACTTCACCCACACGTGTTTCATGGTCACGCCGTACGAGGGCTACGTGGCCGTCGCCGAGGCGCTGGCCGAGCTCACGCCGGGCGACCACGCCAAGAAGTCGGCCCTGTTCAACAGCGGCGCCGAGGCCGTGGAGAACGCCGTCAAGATCGCCCGCGCGTACACCAGGCGCCAGGCGGTGGTG
This sequence comes from Streptomyces thermoalcalitolerans, assembly GCF_039525155.1. Lineage (NCBI taxonomy): Bacteria > Bacillati > Actinomycetota > Actinomycetes > Kitasatosporales > Streptomycetaceae > Streptomyces > Streptomyces thermoalcalitolerans. The sequence continues at coordinate 12,579 of NZ_BAAAHG010000025.1, forward strand.
GTCTTCGACCACGGCTACCACGGCCGTACCAACCTCACCATGGCGCTGACCGCGAAGAACATGCCGTACAAGCACGGCTTCGGCCCCTTCGCCCCCGAGGTCTACCGCGTCCCGGTCGCCTACCCCTACCGCTGGCCGACCGGCCCGGAGAACGCCGGCCCCGAGGCCGCCGCGATGGCCATCGACCAGATCAGCAAGCAGGTCGGCGCCGACAACGTGGCCGCGATCATCATCGAGCCGGTGCTCGGTGAGGGCGGCTTCATCGAGCCGGCCAAGGGCTTCCTGCCGGCGATCCGCCGGTTCGCCGCCGACAACGGCATCGTGTTCGTGGCGGACGAGATCCAGTCCGGCTTCTGCCGCACGGGCCAGTGGTTCGCGTGCGAGGACGAGGGCATCGTCCCGGACCTGATCACCACCGCGAAGGGCATCGCCGGCGGTCTGCCCCTGTCGGCCGTCACCGGCCGCGCCGAGATCATGGACGCCGCCCACGTGGGCGGCCTGGGCGGCACCTACGGCGGCAACCCGGTGGCCTGCGCGGGTGCGCTCGGCGCGATCGAGACGATGAAGGAGCTGAACCTCAACGCCAAGGCGAAGAACATCGAGGCGATCATGAAGTCCCGCCTCACCGCCATGGCCGAGAAGTTCGACGTCATCGGCGACGTCCGCGGCCGCGGCGCCATGATCGCCATCGAGCTGGTCAAGGACCGGACGACCAAGGAGCCGAACCCGGAGGCGACGGCCGCCCTCGCCAAGGCCTGCCACGCCGAGGGCCTGCTGGTCCTGACCTGTGGCACCTACGGCAACGTGCTGCGCTTCCTGCCCCCGCTGGTGATCGGCGAGAACCTTCTGAACGAGGGCCTGGACATCATCGAGCAGGCGTTCGCCCGCATCTGAGACATCTGAGCGGTGCGTCCGCACGCCTGCCCCAGTCGGCGGCAGAGCCTGTGAAGAAGGTGTGCGGGGTGGATGGCAGGGCGCCGTTCCGGCTGTTCTGCGTCCCCCCGCTGCCGTAGCTTCTCCTCGTCGGATGAGAAAGACACCCGCCCACGGGGAACTGTGGGCGACAGGCCGTTGCCTCCCGGCTTCGACCTGGTCGTACCTCGCGCGCACACCCGGAGCCGGCAGGCTCCGAAACCTCCTCACCGATCGGGACGTCGCCCGCCCCACACCCCCCGGGGCGCGCGACGTCCCGGTCCGAACGGCCGCCGAACGGGCCGTTCCCGCAGGGCCGGCGCAGCTCTCCCCCCTCCTCCTCGCGCCGGCCCTTCGCGCGGGATGGCGGGCACATGTGGCGGCTTTGGGCCACATGTCCGAGCCGAACGCCCAGTCAGGAGACGCGGCCGTGGCCCACACCCGCCACTCGTCGCCGCACCTGCGAAGCTGTGCGCGTGTCGTCCTCGCGGGTCTCCTTGCTTCTCGTCTGGTTCGTCGGGCTTCCGGTCCTGCTGTTCTCGCTGATCACCTGGCAGGTCGTCAGCCACGGTCCGCTGCTGGGCGTGGACCGGGACGTCAGCGACGCTCTGCTGCGTCCGGACCGGGGCTCCGAACTGCTCGCGGACCTCGGGAACGTGCAGGTCGCGGTTCCCGTGCTGGCGGCCGTGCTCGGATACGTGGCCTGGCGGGGACGGGCCGCGGGCAGGGAGCGGTGGTGGTCGGCGCCGCTCGGGGCGGCGGGGCTGATGCTGCTGGTGCCGGTGCTCGTCCTGCCGCTCAAGGCGTGGACGGCCCGGCCCGGCACGACGGCCGTGCCGCCCGGGACGGGTTACTTCCCCTCCGGGCACACGGTCACCGCCTCCGTCGCCTACGGGGGCGTGGCCCTGGTGCTCCTTCCCTGGCTGCGGACCGTCCTCGCCCGGTGCGTGGTCGTCGGCGTGTGCGCCGCCCTCGTCCTCGGCGTGTCGTACGGGCTCGTGCGGCGCGGCTACCACTGGCCCCTGGACGTCGTGGCCGGCTGGTGCCTGGGCACGGTGCTGCTCGCCGCGCTGTGGCTGCTGCTCGAGGTCGCAGCCGCCCCGCCGACCCGGTCCGTGTCCTGCGTGCGCCGGACCTCGCGAAGGCCGCCGTGAGAACCGCCGCGAACGCCCGGCGGGAGAAGAAGGGGGGAAGGGCTTCCAGAAGCCCTTCCCCCCCGGTGTCAGCTGTCGAAGCCCAGGCCCAGGCGGTCCATGGTGCGCAGCCACAGGTTGCGGCGGCCGCCGTTGGCGTCGGCGCGGGCCAGGGACCATTTGGTGAGGGCGATGCCGGTCCAGGCGAACGGCTCGGGCGGGAAGGGCAGGGGCTTGGTGCGGACCATCTCCAGTTCGGTGCGCTCGGTGCGCTCCCCGGCCAGCAGGTCGAGCATCACCTCGGCGCCGAAGCGGGTGGCGCCGACGCCGAGGCCCGTGTAGCCGGCCGCGTAGGCGACCCGGCCCTGGTGGGCGGTGCCGAAGAAGGCCGAGAAACGTGAGCAGGTGTCGATCGCGCCGCCCCAGGCGTGGGTGAAGCGGATGCCCTCCAGCTGCGGGAAGCAGGTGAAGAAGTGGCCGGCGAGCCTGGCGTAGGTCTCCGGGCGGTGGTCGTACTCGGCGCGCACCCGGCCGCCGTAGGGGTAGACCGCGTCGTAGCCGCCCCACAGGATGCGGTTGTCCGCGGAGAGGCGGAAGTAGTGGAACTGGTTGGCGCTGTCCGCGAGGCCCTGGCGGTTCCTCCAGCCGATCGACGCCATCTGGTCGTCGGTCAGCGGCTCGGTCATCAGGGCGTAGTCGTAGACCGGGATGGTGTAGGGGCGGACCCGTCTGACCAGGCTGGGGAAGACGTTGGTGCCGAGGGCGACCCGGTGGGCGCGGACCCGGCCGTAGGGGGTGCGGACCTCCATGCCGATGCCGTACTGCTTCAGGGTCAGGGCGGGGGTGTGCTCGTAGAGGCGCACGCCGAGCCGCAGGCATGCCTGTTTCAGGCCCCAGGCGAGCTTGGCCGGGTGGAGCATGGCGACCCCGCGGCGGTTCCACAGGCCGGCTTCGAAGATGGGTGAGGCGACCTGTGCGCGCACCGCGTCCCGGTCGAGGTACTCGATGCCGTCGGCGAGTCCTTTCCGTCGTGCCTGCGCGTACCACTCCTTCAGTTCCCAGGCCTGGTACGGCTCGGTGGCGACGTCGATCTCACCGGTGCGTTCGAACTCGCAGTCGATGGAGTGGCGGGCGACCGTCTCCTCGATGGCGTCGAGGTTGCGGGCGCCCAGTTCCTCCAGCTTGTGGATCTCACGGGGCCAGCGGGTCAGTCCGTTGGGCAGGCCGTGGGTGAGGGAGGCGGCGCAGAAGCCGCCGTTGCGGCCGGAGGCGGCCCAGCCCACCTCGTGGCCCTCCACCAGCACCACATCCGTGCCGGGATCGCGCTCCTTGGCGATCAGCGCGGTCCACAGTCCGCTGTAGCCGCCGCCCACGACCAGCAGGTCGCAGCTCTCGTCCCCGGTGAGCGCGGGCTCCGGGCGGGGCCTGCCGGGGTCGTCCAGCCAGTACGGGACCGGCTGGGCGTCGGCGAGAGCGGTGATCCACTTGTTCTCACGGCTCATGGCGCTTGTGGCCATGATTTCAACTCCCTACAGAGTCGGTTCCGCTGCTCCGGCGAGACGACGTCCGTGTCCGGCTTCTCACGCCTTCTGCCGGGCGCGGCGGTTGCTGATGACCATGGCGGTCACGACGAGCAGGACGGCGATGACGGACATGGCCGTACCGATGACATTGATCTGGACGGGGGTGCCGCGCTGTGCCGCGCCCCAGACGAACATGGGGAAGGTGACGGTCGAACCGGAGTTGAAGTTGGTGATGATGAAGTCGTCGAAGGAGAGCGCGAAGGCGAGCAGCGCTCCGGCGGCGATTCCGGGGGCCGCGATCGGCAGGGTGACGCGGAGGAACGTCTGGAACGGTCCGGCGTACAGGTCCTGCGCGGCCTGCTCCAGCCTCGGGTCCATCGACATCACGCGCGCCTTGACGGCGACGACGACGAAGCTGAGGCAGAACATGATGTGCGCGATCAGGATGGTCCAGAAGCCGAGCTGGGCCCCCATGTTGAGGAACAGGGTGAGCAGCGAGGCCGCCATGACCACCTCGGGCATCGCCATCGGCAGGAAGATCAGCGAGTTCACCACGCCGCGGGCACGGAAGCGGTAGCGGACCAGCGCGAAGGCGATCATCGTGCCGAGGAGGGTGGCGCCGATCATGGCCCAGACGGCGATCTGGAGGCTGAGCGCCAGCGATCCGCACATGTCGGCGACGCCGCACGGGTCCTTCCAGGCGTCCGTGGAGAACTCCTGCCACTGGTAGTTGAAGCGCCCCTTCGGTTTGTTGAAGGAGAACACCATGACGACGACGTTCGGCAGGAGCAGATAGCCGAGCGTCAGCAGTCCGGCGATGACGACGAGGTTGCGCTTGAGCCAGTTGACGAAGGCCATTTACACCAGATCCTCCGTGCCGGACCTGCGGATGTAGACGGTGACCATGACGAGGATCGCGGCCATGAGGATGAAGGACAGGGCCGCGGCCGTCGGGTAGTCGAGGATCCGCAGGAACTGTGTCTGGATGACGTTGCCGATCATGCGGGTGTCGGTGGAGCCGAGCAGATCGGCGTTGACGTAGTCGCCGGCGGCGGGGATGAAGGTCAGCAGCGTGCCGGAGACCACGCCCGGCATCGACAGCGGGAAGGTGACCTTGCGGAAGGTGGTGAGGGGCGTGGCGTACAGGTCGCCCGCCGCCTCGTGCAGCCGCGGGTCGATGCGGTCCAGCGAGGTGTACAGCGGCAGGATCATGAACGGCAGGAAGTTGTACGTCAGACCGCACACCACCGCGAGCGGGGTGGCCAGCACACGGTCGCCGGAGGTCCAGCCGAGCCAGTTGGTGACGTCCAGGACGTGCAGGGCGTCGAGGGCGCCGACGAGCGGGCCGTTGTCCGCGAGGATGGTCTTCCAGGCCAGGGTGCGGATCAGGAAGCTGGTGAAGAACGGCGCAATCACCAGGACCAGGAGCAGATTGCGCCAGCGGCCCGCGCGGAAGGCGAGCAGATAGGCGAGCGGGTAGCCGAGCAGCAGGCACAGGACCGTCGCGGAGGCCGCGTAGAGGACCGAGCGGACGAACTGCGGCCAGTACTCGGACACCGCCTCCCAGTAGGTCACGAAGTGCCAGGTGACCTTGTAGCCCTCCTCCAGGGAGCCCGTCTGCACGGAGGTGGAGGCCTGGTAGACCATCGGCAGGACGAAGAAGAGCACCAGCCACAGCAGGCCGGGCAGCAGCAGCCAGTACGGCGTGAGGCGGCCCCGTCTGCGCGGTGGTCTCTGCTCGGGGCCGGCGGGCGCCGGCGGGGCGGGCGCCCGGGTGACTGCGGCCATCAGGCGGCCACCCCCTCGTCCGACTCCACGGTCTCCACGCCGGCGTCGATGTCCTGGGCGGCGTCCAGGCCGAAGGTGTGGGCCGGGTCCCAGTGCAGGACGACCTCGGCACCGGGCACCAGGCGGGCGTCGCGGTCGAGGTTCTGGACGTAGACCTCGAGGCCGGGACAGGCCGGGCTGTCGATCACGTACTGCGTGGAGACGCCGATGAAACTGGAGGCGGTGATCCTGCCGGTGAGGCGGTTGCGGCCCTCGGGGACCCGGCCCGCGTCATCGGCGTGGGTGAGGGAGATCTTCTCCGGGCGGATGCCGACGAGCAGCTTGCCGCCGGCCGTCGCCGGGGCCGAGCACCGTGCCCGGGGCAGGGAGAGCGTGCAGCCGCCCGCCTTCAGGACGATCTCGTCGCCGCCGCGGGTGTCGACCTCGGCCTCGATCAGGTTGGAGGTGCCGAGGAAGTTCGCGACGAACGTGCTCTTCGGGTTCTCGTAGAGGTCGGTGGGCGAGCCGAGCTGCTCGACGCGGCCGGCGTTCATCACGGCGACGGTGTCGGCCATGGTCATGGCCTCCTCCTGGTCGTGCGTGACATGGATGAAGGTGATGCCGACCTCGGTCTGGATGCGCTTGAGCTCCAGCTGCATCTGGCGGCGCAGTTTCAGGTCCAGGGCGCCGAGCGGCTCGTCGAGCAGCAGCACCTTGGGGTGGTTGATCAGCGCGCGGGCGACCGCGACGCGCTGCTGCTGGCCGCCGGAGAGCTGGTGCGGCTTCTTGCGGGCGTGCTCGCCCAGCTGCACCAGCTCCAGCATCTCCTCGACCTGCTTGCGCACGTTCTTGATGCCGCGCCGGCGCAGACCGAAGGCGACGTTCTCGAAGATGTCGAGGTGGGGGAAGAGGGCGTAGGACTGGAAGACGGTGTTGACCGGGCGTTTGTAGGGCGGCAGGTGCGTCACGTCCTGGTCGCCGAGGTGGACGGTGCCCTGTGTGGGCTCCTCCAGGCCGGCGATCATGCGCAGGGTGGTGGTCTTGCCGCAGCCGGAGGCACCGAGCAGGGCGAAGAAGGTGCCCTGCGGCACGGTCAGGTCCAGCGGGTGCACGGCGGTGAAGTTGCCGTAGGTCTTGCTGATCTGGGTGAGGCGGACGTCGCCGCCGTGGTCGTGGGTGGTCCTCATCGTCGTCACGCCCCTGTGAGCTTCGCGAATTTCGCTTCGTAGGCCGCTTCTTCCTTGTCGCTCAGGGCGCGGAAGGAGTGGGCTCTGGCCGCCACGTCCTTGGTGGGGACGATCAGCGGGTTCTCCGCCGCCTCCTTGTCGATCCTGGCCAGCTCCTCCCGTGCGCCGTTGACGGGACTGATGAAGGCGACATAGGCGGCGAGCCGGGCGGCCTGCCTCGGCTGGTAGTAGAAGTCAATCAGCCGTTCGGCGTTGGTCTTGTGGCGGGCCTTGTTCGGGATCAGCAGGTTGTCGGTGGACAGCATCCAGCCGGCCTCCGGGATGACGTAGTCGACGTCGGGGCTGTCCTGCTGGAGCTGGACGATGTCACCGCCCCAGGCGACACAGGCGGCGATGTCGCCCTTGGTGAGGTCGGAGGTGTAGTCGTTGCCGGTGAAGCGCCGTATCTGTCCCTTGTCGACGGCCTTCTGCAGGCGGGCGATCGCCGCGTCGTAGTCGTCGTCGGTGACCTTGGCCGGGTCCTTGCCCATGTCGAGCAGGGTCAGGCCGATGCTGTCGCGCATCTCGGACAGGAAGGAGACCCGGCCCTTGAGCCTGGGGTTGTCCAGCAGGTCGGAGACCGACTTCACCTCGATGCCGTCCAGGGCCTTCTTGTTGTAGGCGATGACGGCCGAGACGCCCTGCCAGGGGTAGGAGTAGGCGCGCCCCGGGTCCCAGTCCGGGCTGCGGAGGTGATCGGCGAGGTTGGCGAAGGCGTGCGGCAGGTTCGCCGGGTCGAGTTTCTGCACCCAGCCCAGCCGGATCAGCCGTGCGGCCAGCCAGTCGGTGACGACGATGAGGTCCCGGCCGGTGTCCTGTCCGGCGGCGAGCTGCGGCTTGATCTTGCCGAAGAACTCGGTGTTGTCGTTGACGTCCTCGGTGTACTTGACCTTGATGCCGGTCTGCCGGGTGAAGTCCTCGAGCGTGGGGTGCCTCTTGCCGCTGTCGTCGACGTCGATGTAGACGGGCCAGTTGGAGAAGTTGACGATCTTCTCCTCCGTCGAGTGGTCCTCGGCGGAGACGCCTCCCGCCGTCCGGTCGGCCGGAGGGATTCCGCAGGCGCTCAGCGCCCCGATTCCGCCGGCCGCGAGCGCGCCGCCCGCGGAGGCGCGCAGCAGCGAGCGGCGGCTGAGGAAGGCCCTGCCGCCTCGGGGGCCGCGCCGTGCGGCGGCCGTCCGGGCCGGGGTGAGGCGGTCGGACTCGTACTGCTCCATGCGCGTGGTGCCCTTTCGGGAAGGTGGCCCGGTCACGGGCCAGGGTCGTTGCTACCGGTCCCCGAAAACGGTGCGGTGCCAGTCCTTGCGGGCCACCGCCGTGTTGTCGAACATGACGTGCTTGATCTGCGTGTATTCCTCGAACGAGTACGAGGACATGTCCTTGCCGAAGCCGGACTGCTTGTACCCGCCGTGCGGCATCTCGCTGATGATCGGGATGTGGTCGTTGATCCACACGCACCCCGCCCTCAGCTCCCGTGTCGCCCGGTTCGCCCGGTAGACGTCCCGGCTCCAGGCCGAGGCGGCCAGACCGTAGGGGATGTCGTTGGCCAGCCGGATCCCCTCGTCGTCGGTGTCGAAGGGGAGGACGACGAGGACGGGACCGAAGACCTCCGACTGGACGATCTCGCTGTCCTGGGCGGCGTCCACGATGAGGGTGGGGCGGTAGTACGCCCCGTTCCTCAGCTCGCCCTGGGGCGCCTCGCCGCCGGTGACCACGCGCGCGTAGGCACGTGCGCGGTCGACGAAACCGGCGACGCGGTCGCGCTGGGCGTACGAGACGAGAGGGCCGAGGTCGGTGCCGGGGGCGAAGGGGTCGCCCAGCCGGACGGTCTCCATCAGGGCGGCGGTCCGCTCGACGAACTCCTCGTACAGGGGGCGCTGCACATACGCGCGCGTGGCGGCCGTGCAGTCCTGCCCGGTGTTGATCAGGGCGCCGGCGACCGCTCCGTTGACGGCGGCCTCCAGGTCGGCGTCGTCGAAGACCACGAACGGGGCCTTGCCGCCGAGCTCCAGGTGGAGGCGCTTGACGGTGGCGGTGGCGATCTCGGCGACGCGCTTGCCGACGGCGGTGGAGCCGGTGAAGGAGGTCATGGCCACATCGGGGTGGCCGACCAGGTGCTCGCCGGCCTCCTTGCCGGTGCCGGTGACGATGTTGATGACGCCGTCGGGGATGCCCGCGTCCGTGGCGGCCTGGGCGAACATCAGCGAGGTCAGCGGGGTCAGCTCGGAAGGCTTGAGCACGATGGTGTTGCCCGCGGCGACGGCCGGGAGGATCTTCCAGGCGGCCATCTGCAGGGGGTAGTTCCAGGGGGCGATGGAACCGACGACCCCGATGGGCTCCCGGCGGATGTAGGAGGTGTGGTCGCCGGAGTACTCGCCGGCCGACTGGCCCTGCAGATGCCGGGCGGCGCCCGCGAAGAAGGCGGTGTTGTCGATCGTGCCGGGTACGTCGAACTCGCGGGTCAGTTTCAGGGGCTTGCCGCACTGGAGGGACTCGGCGCGGGCGAAGTCCTCGGCCCGCTCGGCGAGCACGGCGGCGAAGCGGTGCAGTGCATCCGAGCGGTCGCCGGGGGTGGCGCCGGCCCAGTCGGGGAACGCCTCGCGCGCGGCGGCGACCGCGGCGTCGACGTCGTCGGTACCGGCCAGTTCGTAGGTGCAGATCTCCTCGCCGGTGGCCGGGTCGACGACCGCGTGGGTGCGGCCCGAGGTTCCCCTGGTCAGTCTGCCGGCGATGTACTGCGCGCCGTCCGCGAAACGTTCCTGCGCCGGAAACCGGTCCTGGGCGGTGCCCGGGTTGTGCATGTCGCTCCCCTCCGCCGTACCCTCGCCTTTGAGGGTGGGTGGCGTAGCTCCAGCTCAATGTGAGTGCCGATCCTGACAGAATCAGGGGACTCCAACAAGGGATTCCGTTGTTTCCTTTTGATTACGCGACGGAATCTGTCGACCAGGTGTCGAGCAGGGGCGGGAAAGGAGAGACGGATTGTCAGTGGCGCGTGCCACACTCGCGTGCATGGCAGAGATCGATTCCAGGGAGGCCCTGGTCAGGGCGGTCCGCGCCGGGAGACGAGTCAAGTATCTGCACTTCTGGGGTCATCGGCCGCGCCCGGACGGCCGGCTGGGAGCGAGCTGTCTGAGCCAGTGGTGGCCGTCGCCGTTCACGGTGGACGGTGTGGAGTACGCGACGGCCGAGCACTGGATGATGGCGGCGAAGGCCCGTCTCTTCCGGGACCGGGAGGCCGAGCGGCGCGTCCTGGCGGCGAAGCATCCCGCGGAGGCGAAGAAGGCGGGGCGCCTGGTGCGCGGCTTCGACGAGGCGGTGTGGCGCGAGGAACGCTTCGGCATCGTGGTGGAGGGCAGCGTCCACAAGTTCGCGGCCCACGACGATCTGCGGGAGTTCCTGCTGAACACGGGCGAGCGCATCCTGGTGGAGGCGAGCCCCGTGGACCGGGTGTGGGGCATCGGTCTCGCGGCGACCGACGACGGAGCGATGGACCCGGAGCGCTGGCGCGGCCCGAATCTGCTGGGCTTCGCGCTGATGGAGGCGCGTCGGCGGCTGCGCGGCGGCTGAGGCGCGTCGGGACTCGGTGACACGGGCTCCGGGCCCGGTGGCGGAAAGGGCCGGGGCCTGTGCGGACCTCCCGGTGGTGTCCGCACGGGCCCCGGCCCGGACGACACGGGTCACTCTCCCTCAGCCCATGGCACTCATGGGCCCATGACGCTCATGAGGCTCGCGAAGAGCAGGAGGCCGAGCAGCGGCAGGACCACGGTGGCGATGATGCCGCAGACGAGCCCCGCCGTGGCCGCTCCCTTGTTGGTCGCCTCACCCCGGTTGGCCTTCCCGCGGCCGATGGCGCCGAAGATGATCCCGAGGATGCCCAGGATCACGCCGAAGAACCACAGGAAGAAGGTGAGACTGCAGACCACGCCGATGATGCCCAGCACCAGCCCGGTGGTGCCCATGCCGTTGCTCGGCTGGGCCGGCATCCCGTAGCCGCCCGCCTGCGGATAGGACGCCGGGGGCATGCCCTGCTGGCCGGGAGCGGCGGGGTAGCCGTAGGACGGGGGGTTGGACTGCGGATAGCCATAGCCCGGGGCCGGCTGCTGCGGGGGCTGGGACGGCGGCCCGAACCCGCCAGGCGTCGGATTGGTGCCGGACATGAGAAACGATCTCCCCTCCGTTGAACGACCCTCGCCATCCTAGTGATGCGCTCCCCCTCGCCGGGAGTTCCGGATCCTGTCGCCCGGACCGGTGATGCGCCGGAAGCGAGCACATCGTCATGCGGTGTCACGCGATGCGGCTGCCTCGGGCGCGGCGGCGCGGCTCCTCGGTACCGCTGCGGGCGCCTCGGCGCGGCGGCGCGTCCCGGTACAGCCGCGGCTCCTCGGCGCGTGCCTCAGTGGAAGGCGGGAGCGGCGGCCGCCGGGCGGACAGCGCCGTAGTAGTCGTCCTTCCAGCCGTCCTCCTCGCTGTTGATGGCCGCCGTGATGCCGATCGCTATCAGCACCACCACGACGAGGCCGAGGACGAGCCCGATGACGCCCATGACCAGGCCGGCCTGGGCCTGACCGTGGTTGTCGGCGAGACCCTGTTCGGCCTTGCGGCGGCCCTTGACGCCGAAGACGATGGCGAGGACGCCGAGGACGACGGAGACCACGCCGTACAGGCAGAACAGACAGCAGGCGAGGATGCCGAGCACCATCGCGGCGATGCCCATGCCGTTCTGCGGCTGGGCCGGCAGGCCGGGCCAGCCGTAGCCCGAGGGGTAGCCGGGGTAGCCGTATCCGCCCGGCACTCCGGGACCGGTGGGGGCGACGGGCGGCGGAGGCACCGCGGAGCCCGAGCCGTCGAACGGCGCACTGCCGGCCGGGGGCGTGGCCCCGTGCGGTGGCGGCGGCGAGTGCGGCGGCGCGAACCCGGCGCCGGGCATGGAGGCGATGGTGGGCTGGTCGTGCACGGACGGTCCCTGCGGCCCGGCCACCCCGTCCGCGACGGTGGGCGTGCCCGACGGCTGCGCGGGTCCGGCGGGCGGGGGCGTGTCGTTCTTGTTCAGCGAGGTCCCGCGCTCCGGAGGCGCCCAGGGGTCGCGGTTCCCCGAGTTGGGCCCGCCCGGCTGCGTCGCGTCCGTCATCTGGAGTTCCCCCCCTGCGTCGATCGTCCCGCCATGCTACGGCCCGCCCGCCGACCGCCGTCGCCCGGCCCTTCGACGGACCGCCTACGATGACCGCGAGTCACCGATCAGCCGATCACCCGCGTCCCGCCGCCCAGCGGCCCGGGGACGCCGCCTGTGGGGAGGACCCCTTGACCGACCATCTCGTCGAGCCGCGCGTCCCGCGCGACCTGAGCACCTTCATCGCCGGGCTGCCGAAGGCCGAACTGCACGTGCACCACGTCGGCTCCGCCTCCCCCCGCATCGTCTCGGAGCTGGCCGCCCGTCACCCCGACTCCAAGGTCCCCTCCGACCCCGAGGCCCTGGCCGAGTACTTCACCTTCACGGACTTCGCCCACTTCGTCGATGTGTACCTGTCCGTCGTGGACCTGATCCGCACCCCGGAGGACGTCCGGCTGCTGACCTACGAGGTGGCCCGTGACCTGGCCCGCCGGCAGGTGCGCTACGCCGAGCTGACCGTCACGCCGTTCTCCTCCACCCGCCGCGGCATCGACGAGCGCGCCTTCATGGACGCGATAGAGGACGCCCGCAAGGCGGCCGAGGCCGAGTTCGGGACCGTGCTGCGCTGGTGCTTCGACATCCCCGGGGAGGCCGGGCTGGAGTCGGCCGAGGAGACCGTCCGGCTCGCCACCGACGACCGGCTGCGCCCCGAGGGGCTGGTGTCGTTCGGGCTCGGCGGGCCCGAGATCGGTGTACCGCGGCCGCAGTTCAAGCCCTACTTCGACCGCGCCCTGGCCGCCGGGCTGCACTCGGTCCCGCACGCCGGCGAGACCACCGGCCCCCAGACGGTGTGGGACGCGCTGCACGAGCTGCGCGCCGAGCGCATCGGCCACGGCACCAGTGCCGCGCAGGACCCGAAGCTGCTCGCGTATCTCGCCGAGCACCGGATCCCGCTGGAGGTGTGCCCGACCTCCAACATCGCCACCCGGGCCGTGCGCACCCTCGACGAGCACCCCCTCAAGGAGTTCGTCCGGGCCGGGCTCCTCGTCACGATCAACTCCGACGACCCGCCGATGTTCGGCACCGACCTCAACAACGAGTACGCCGTGGCCGCCCGCCTCCTCGGCCTCGACGAGCGGGGCATCGCCGAGCTCGCCAAGAACGCGGTGCACGCCTCCTTCCTCGACGAGGCCGGCAAGGCGCGCATCGTGGAGGAGATCGACGCCTACACCGCGCAGTGGCTCGCGGCCGCCCCTCAAACCCCATGAGCCCCGCGCGGACCGTGACGGCCGTGGCGCACCGCGGCGACCCCTACCGCTTCCCCGAGAACACGCTCGACTCGCTGCGCTCCGCGCTCGACCGGGGCGCGGACGCGGTCGAGATCGACGTACGCCCGACCCGGGACGGCGTTCCCGTCCTGCTGCACGACGCGTCGCTGAAGCGGCTGTGGGGGCACGACCGGCCACTGGGGGCGCTGTCCGCGCAGCAGGTGCGCGAGCTGACCGGCGGCCGGGTGCCCACGCTCGAGGAGGCGCTCGCCGCGACGGACGGCAGCCGGGTGCTGATCGATCTGCCGGGCCCGGTCCGTCCGCGGGCGCTGCGGCAAGTCGTCGACGTGGTCCACGCGTGCGGGGCACAGGAGCGGGTGTACTACTGCGCGGGCGCCGAGACGATGCTCGCGGTGCGTGCCGCCGACCCTCGTGCCGAGCTCGCCCTGACCTGGACCACGCTCGCGCCCCCGCGGGCCGGGCTGCTGGACGCGGTGCGCCCGAGGTGGCTGAACTACCGCTTCGGCCTGGTGACCCGCGACCTCGCGGCCCGTGTCCACCGCGACGGCTATCTGCTGTCCGTCTGGACCCCCGACACCCGCCGCTCCCTGCGGCGCCTTCTCGGCCTCGGCGTCGACGCGATCACCACCAACCGGGTCGACCTGCTGTGCGCGCTCCTCCGGAAGCCGGCCGCGAGGTCTTCCTGACGGCGGCCTGCCCCGGACCGGCGGGCACGGCCACCCGGTCGCGCACCGCACCGGTCCTCAGCGTCCGCGGAGCACCCGGTGTGCCACCGCGTGCGACGCCACGGTGGCCGCGCCCGCCAGGCCGAGGCCGAGAGCCAGGTCCCGGGCGCGGGTGGGGCGCAGGACCCCGGCACGGCGCAGCCGGGACCGGGCCCAGAGGGTGAAGGGGACGACCACGACGGGCGAGGTGGCCGATCCGGGTGTGTAGCCGCGGAACGCGGCGGCCTGGGCCAGGTGGGCCAGGCCGTGCAGTCCGAAGCCGTCCAGGGCCGTCTGGAAGAAGGCGGACCGGCCGCCGGTCGCCGCTCCGGCGGCGGACGCGGCGGCGACGATCGCGCCCATCACGCCCACGGCCGCCGCGAACTGCCGCCCGTCCACGGACTCGGCCCGCCGCCACACCGCCTCCGGCACCCCCGGGAACCGCTCCCGCAGCACCGGCGCATTGCGCCGCAGCCACCCCGGCATGGCGGCCAGCTCCTCTATGTCGTGCAGGGCCCAGGCCGCCAGCAGCCCTAAGGTGACGGCGGGGCCCACGTGGTGATCGCTCGGCTTGTGCGTCATGGGGCGAGTCTGCAGCAGTTTCCCGGCCCGCGGGCCCGCAACGGCCTACATGCCCACGATCCCGTTCCAGCGCTTGGTGAACTCCCTGCGTTCCCCGGGGGTGATGTTCCGGGCGACGGCGAGACGCCTGCGCAGGGCGGCGTCGGGGAAGATCAGCGGGTTCTCGGCCAGGGCCGCCGTCTCCTCGTCCTTGGAGTCGGCGAGCACGTCCTGGGCCGCCGGGACCGGGCAGATGTAGTTCACCCAGGCGGCGAGCTCCGCGGCGACCTCGGGCTCGTAGTAGTAGTCGATCAGACGTTCCGCGTTGGCCTTGTGGCGGGCCCGGTTGGGGATCATCAGGGAGTCCGACCACAGTTCGGCGCCCTCCTCGGGCACGACGAAGCGGATGTCGGGGTCGTCCGCCTGGAGCTGGATCACGTCGCCCGAGTAGGCCTGGCAGGCCAGGACGTCGCCGCTGACCAGGTCCTTGGTGTAGTCGTTGCCGGTGAAGCGGCGGATCTGGCCCTTGCGGACCTGCCGTTCCACCTGGTCGCAGACGGTGTGGAAGTCGTCGGCCGTCCACCGGGTGATGTCCACGCCGTTGCCCTGCATGAGCAGGGCGAACGCCTCGTCGACGCCGGAGAGCAGGGTGACCCGGCCCTTGAGGTCGCTCGCCCACAGGTCGGAGACCTGGCGGATCTCGCGGCCGAGTCCGCGGCGGTTGTAGGCGATGCCGGTGATGCCCGACTGGTAGGGCACGGTGAACCTGCGGCCCGGGTCGAAGGCGGGCGAGCGCAGCAGCGGGTCGAGGTGGCGGGCCACGTGCGGCTGGCGGGCGCGGTCCATCTCCAGCACCCAGCCCAGCCGGACATAGCGGGCGCACATGTGGTCGCTGACCACGATGAGGTCGCGGCCCGTCTGCCGGCGGTTCATCAGCGAAGGGCTGATCTTGCCGAAGTACTCGTCGTTGTCGTTGATCTCCTCGATGTAGCCGACGGAGATGCCCGTGCGCTTCTCGAAGGCCTCGAGGGTGGGCCGCCTGGCCGGGTTGTCGTCGTCGGTGTCGATGTACAGCGGCCAGTTCGCCCAGACCAGCCGGCGGTCGGTGGCGGAGACGTCCGGGACCGTGCGGTCACCGGGTTCGACGTAGGCGGAGGGCACACCGCATCCGGCGAGCGCGCCGAGGGCGGCCGCTCTGCCCAGGGCGCGCAGCAGGGAGCGGCGGGTGGGCACGGGCGTCTTCGAAGTCCGGGGCACGCCGTCAGCATGACGTTCTTGTTCGCGTTCGGACAATGGACGCGGCGTCCAGCGGGCCCGGGCGAAGCCGACAGCCTGTCGATCACCCGCGGTGTCCGGTCATCCGCGGTGCGAGGACACGGGCGCGGCCCCGGACGGTCCGTCTCCGTCCGGGGCCGCGGGTCCGCGTTCCGGTGCGGCCGGCCGGTCGCACGGTCACCGGCCGGCCGGTTCACCGGCGGGTCAGGCGTTCAGCGACGTCATGACGTGCTTGATCCGCGTGTAGTCCTCGAAGCCGTACGCCGACAGGTCCTTGCCGTAGCCGGACTTCTTGAAGCCGCCGTGCGGCATCTCGGCGACCAGCGGGATGTGGGTGTTGATCCACACACAGCCGAAGTCGAGCTTCTTGGACATCCGCATGGCGCGGGCGTGGTCCTTGGTCCACACCGAGGAGGCCAGGGCGTAGTCAACGCCGTTGGCCATCTCGACGGCCTGCTCCTCGTCCGAGAAGGACTGGACGGTGATGACCGGGCCGAAGACCTCGTTCTGGATGATCTCGTCGTCCTGCTTGAGGCCCGAGACGACGGTCGGGGCGTAGAAGAAGCCCTTGTCGCCGACCCGGTGGCCGCCGGTCTCGACCTTGGCGTGGGCGGGCAGCCGCTCGATGAAGCCGGCGACCTGCTTGAGCTGGTTGGGGTTGTTCAGCGGGCCGTAGAGGACGTCCTCGTCGTCCGGCTGCCCGGTCTTGGTCTCGGAGGCGGCCTTGGCGAGCGCGGCGACGAAATCGTCGTGGATGGACTCGTGGACCAGCACCCGGGTGGCGGCCGTGCAGTCCTGGCCGGCGTTGAAGAAGCCGGCGACCGCGATCTCCTCGACGGCCTTGTCGATGTCGACGTCCTCGAAGACCACGACCGGGGCCTTGCCGCCGAGCTCCAGGTGGACCCGCTTGAGGTCCTTGGCGGCGGACGCGGCGACCTGCATGCCGGCGCGTACGGAGCCGGTGATGGACGCCATCGCCGGGATCGGGTGCTCGACCATCATGCGGCCGGTCTCGCGGTCGCCGCAGATGACGTTGAAGACGCCCTTGGGCAGGATCGACCCGAGGATCTCGGCGATCAGCACCGTGGAGGCCGGGGTGGTGTCCGAGGGCTTCAGCACGACCGTGTTGCCCGCCGCGATCGCCGGGGCGAACTTCCACACGGCCATCATCATCGGGTAGTTCCACGGCGCGACCTGGGCACAGACACCGACCGGCTCACGACGGATGATCGAGGTCATCCCCTCCATGTACTCGCCGGCCGAGCGGCCCTCGAGCATCCGCGCCGCACCCGCGAAGAAGCGGATCTGGTCGACCATCGGCGGGATCTCCTCGGTGCGGGTCAGCCCGATCGGCTTGCCCGTGTTCTCCACCTCGGCCGCGATCAGGTCCTCGGCGCGCTCCTCGAAGGCGTCCGCGATCTTCAGCAGGGCCTTCTGGCGCTCGGCCGGGGTGGTGTCGCGCCAGCCCGGGAAGGCTGCCGCGGCGGCGGCCATGGCGGCGTCCACATCCGCCTGTCCGGACAGCGGCGCGGTCGCGTACGCCTCGCCCGTCGCAGGGTTCACCACCTCGGTGGTCCGTCCGTCGGCGGCGTCCCGGAACTCACCGTCGATGTAGTTGCGCAGACGACGCAGCTCGGTGCTCACTGCCGGCCCTCCTGATCCTGTTCAAGCTGTCCAGTGGCTGAGACATCCACCCTAGCCCGCGCTCCGACGTTTTCAACAGCACTGTCACCAGAAGTTCTGCGAAATCCGCAAGTCTCAGTCTCATAAACAACGGATTTCATCGCATCAGCCTTGCGAAACTGACGAGACCTCGTGCACAGTGGGGTCGTGCCCAGTCGAAGCGCAGACTCCAAGGACTCCCGTGAACCGCGGAACGGCCACCACCTGGACGCCGTTTCCCTCGCCATCATCGAGCAGTTGCAGGAGGACGGCCGCCGGCCGTACGCCGCGATCGGCAAGGCCGTCGGCCTGTCCGAGGCGGCCGTGCGCCAGCGCGTCCAGAAACTGCTCGAGCAGGGCGTGATGCAGATCGTCGCCGTCACGGACCCGCTCACCGTGGGCTTCCGCAGACAGGCGATGGTCGGGATCAACGTCGAGGGCGACTCGGAGGTCGTGGCGGACGCGCTGACCGACATGCCGGAAGTCGAGTACGTGGTGATGACCGCGGGCTCGTTCGACATCCTCGCCGAGATCGTCTGCGAGGACGACGACCAGCTGCTGGAGGTCGTCAACAAACGCATCCGGGCCCTGCCCGGCGTGCGTTCCACCGAGAGCTTCGTCTACCTCAAGCTCAAGAAGCAGACCTACATGTGGGGAACCCGATAACCGTGAGCAAGGATCTCAGCCGTACCGCGTACGACCACCTGTGGATGCACTTCACCCGCATGTCCTCGTACGAGAACTCCCCCGTGCCGACGATCGTGCGCGGTGAGGGCGCCTACATCTACGACGACAAGGGCAAGCGCTACATCGACGGCCTCGCGGGGCTGTTCGTGGTCCAGGCCGGTCACGGCCGCGCGGAACTGGCCGAGACGGCGGCCAAGCAGGCGCAGGAGCTGGCGTTCTTCCCCGTCTGGTCCTACGCCCACCCCAAGGCCGTGGAACTCGCGGAACGCCTGGCCGGCTACGCACCGGGCGACCTGAACAAGGTCTTCTTCACCACCGGCGGCGGCGAGGCGGTGGAGACCGCCTGGAAGCTCGCCAAGCAGTACTTCAAGCTGATCGGCAAGCCCACCAAGCACAAGGTCATATCCCGCGCGGTCGCCTACCACGGCACCCCGCAGGGCGCCCTGTCCATCACCGGCCTGCCGGGCCTGAGGACGCCGTTCGAGCCGCTGGTGCCGGGCGCGCACAAGGTCCCGAACACCAACATCTACCGCGCCCCGGTCCACGGCGACGACCCCGAGGCCTTCGGCCGCTGGGCCGCCGACCAGATCGAGCAGCAGATCCTCTTCGAGGGCCCGGACACGGTCGCCGCGGTCTTCCTGGAGCCGGTGCAGAACGCCGGCGGCTGCTTCCCGCCCCCGCCCGGCTACTTCCAGCGGGTCCGCGAGATCTGCGACAGGTACGAGGTCCTGCTCGTCTCGGACGAGGTCATCTGCGCCTTCGGCCGCCTGGGCACGATGTTCGGCTGCGACAAGTTCGGCTACGTCCCGGACATGATCACCTGCGCCAAGGGCCTGACCTCGGGCTACTCCCCGCTCGGCGCCTGCATCGTCTCCGACCGCCTGGCCGAGCCGTTCTACCGGGACGGCAACGTCTTCCTGCACGGCTACACCTTCGGCGGCCACCCGGTCTCCGCGGCGGTGGCCCTGGCCAACCTCGACCTGTTCGAACGGGAGAACCTCAACCAGCACGTGCTGGACAACGAGGCCGCCTTCTTCTCCACCCTGCGGAAGCTGCACGACCTGCCGATCGTCGGCGACGTCCGCGGCAACGGCTTCTTCTACGGCATCGAGCTGGTGAAGGACAAGAACACCAAGGAGACCTTCAACGAGGAGGAGACCGAGCGGATCCTGTACGGCTTCCTGTCCAAGGCGCTGTTCGACAACGGCCTGTACTGCCGTGCCGACGACCGCGGCGACCCGGTCGTCCAGCTCGCCCCGCCGCTGATCTCCACCCAGGAGACCTTCGACGAGATCGAGCAGATCCTGCGCGCGACCCTGACGGAGGCATGGACCAAGCTGTGACCGGCGTGCCTCTTCCGGCACATGTGTCTGCCGGAGGCAGTCGGGCAGACACCTCCGATCAGATGATGATCACGGCCCCGGTGTCCGCCGTTCGTGTGAGAAACGGCGGCCCGGGGCCGTGTGCTGTCCGGCCTCCCGGTGTCGGCTGCCTAGCGTTCCGGTAACCGATCGGCTCCGCCTTCGTTCCCCCGGACGGGGGATGCGCAGGAGGATCCCACGGACCCGCGCGGCCATCCCCGCGGCATCCGCGCGACAGTCCGCGCGGCATTCCAGCTCCGAACCGAGGTGTACGCCATGGACGCCCCACCGGACAACGACGTGCTCTGGGCGCGCGCCCTGCACTACACCCACCAGGACGGCTCGCCCGGCCTGGAGGACGTCTCGCTCGGCGTCCGGCAGGGCGAGATCCTCGCCGTCGCCGGACCGCGCGGCAGCGGCAAAACGACTCTGCTGCGGTGCCTGTCCGGGATGGTGCGGGTGCGGCGGGGCGAGGTCTGGTTCGACGGCACTCCCGTGCACACCCTCGGTCCGCTGGCCCGCGAGCGGCTGCGCCGCACCCGGTTCGGCTGGATCGACCCCGTTCCGGTGCTCGTACCGGAGCTGACCGTCTGGGAGAACACGGCCCTGCCCCTGATGCTGCGCGGTGCCGGCCGGCGCCAGGCCAAGGCGACCGCCCAGGAGTGGCTGGACCGCCTCGACATCGGCGACCTGGCCCGCAAGCGCCCGCACCGGCTGCGTCAGGCCGAGCGGCAGCGCGCCTGCATCGCCCGCGCGCTCGCCCCGGCCCCCGCGGTGCTGTTCGCCGACGAGCCGGCGGCCCCGCTGCACCGGGCCGACCGCGTCCATGTGCTGCGCACGCTCACCACGGCGGCCCGTTCGCACAACATCACCGTCGTGCTCGCCACGCACGACCCGGAGACCGCGGCCTTCGCCGAGCGCACGGTGGCGCTGCTCGACGGGCGACGCGTGCAGAGCGTGCATCTGCCCCCGGTGGACGACGCGACGGAAGGCCGGGCCACGTGCTCGCTCTCCGCCTGATCCACCTCGCCCGCCCGGCCGTCCAGCTGCGCCGTCTGGCCGTGGCGGTGGCGTCGGCGGGCACGGGCTTCCTGCTGCTGTGCTGCCTCGGCTACGCCCTGGGCCACCCGGAGCAGTCGGCCGCCGCGGTGCGACGCCTGTCCTGGTGCGTGATGCCTCTGGCCGCGACGGTGTATCTCGCGATCGCGGTGGCCCGCACCGACCCCGGCACCCGCCCCCGGCCCGGACTGTCGGCGCTCGGGCTCGGCCCCGGCCGTCTGATGGCCGTCTCGATGGCCACGACGGCCCTGTCCTGCGGGTTCGGCTCCCTGCTCGCGCTGCTGGCCTTCCTGCGTCTGCGCGGTGACCTGACGGGCCTGCCGTACGACGGCGCGGGGTCGGACGCCCTGGCCGTGGGGCACCCGTTGCCGGTGGCGGGGGCGCTGACCCTGCTGGCCGTCGTCCCGGTGCTCGCCTCGGGGGCGGTGGGGCTGGTGCTGCGGCCGCGGGAGGACCGCGCACGGCCGCCGCGCCGGTCCGCGGGCGGCGGTACGGCCGAGGCTCCGGCGTCCGCGCACGCCGGCCATACGGCACACCCACGTGTCGACGCCCTGGCCCACGTTCCCGCCGGCGGCCCGGCACAGGTCTCCTCCGACGGCCCTGCCGGCGTTTCCGCCGGCGTTTCCGCCGACGTTTCCGTCGACGTTTCCGCCGACGGTCCGGCCCCTGCTCCGGCCGACGGCCCGGCCGACCGGTCCGACGCCCGTCCCGCCTCCGGGCAGGAACGCACGCACGACACCGCCGTCCCTCACCTTCCCCCGGCTCCCCGGCATCCTCCCGCCGGACTTCCCTGGGGCATCGCCGTCCTCACCGTCGGTCTGACCGTGGAGTCGTACACCGGCCGGTCCTCCTCCGGAAGTGCCCTCCCCGGCGGCCTCACGGCCGATGTCCCCGTGCTGCTCGGCTGGCTGCTGACCGCCCTCGGCCTCGCCCTCGCCGGACCCGGCCTGACCCATCTGTGCGGTCTCCTGCTCCAGTCGGTGCGTCCGGGCGCCCTGCGGCTGCTGGCCGGCCGGGGCCTGATGGCGGAGGCCGGGCGCGTCGGCCGCCCCCTGGGGGTGATGTGCGCGGTGGCGTCGGGGGCGTACGCCGTCACCGCGTCGTACGGCGGAACCACGCGGCCCCTCGGCCCGCTGACCGCCTTGGGCGTGTCGCTCGTCGTCGGGTGCGCCGTGACGGTCTTGCTGACCGCGGCCGTCGAGGCGCGGCAGGCCCGTGCCGGCGCCGTCGCCGCCCTGCGACGCCTCGGCGCACCCGCCACGACGCTGCGCGCCGCCGTCCTGCTGCGCGCCGGCGCCCTTCTGCTCCTGTTCGCCCCGCTGACCCTGCTGGTCGCCGGTCTCTCCACGCTGCCCCTCGCCCGTTGACGGAGCGTCATCTGCCGGCGACCGCCACCCGTCGACGGGCCGTGGGAAAAACTTCCGCTCCCACCGATGAGTTCCGCGCGGCCCCCGGGTCCACCCCTGTGAACGGCGACGAAGCGAAGGGAGAGACCCACCGTGCACCAGCAGATGATCTTCGTGAACCTGGCGACGAACGAC
Organism: Streptomyces thermoalcalitolerans; assembly: GCF_039525155.1. NCBI lineage: Bacteria > Bacillati > Actinomycetota > Actinomycetes > Kitasatosporales > Streptomycetaceae > Streptomyces > Streptomyces thermoalcalitolerans. The sequence goes on from NZ_BAAAHG010000025.1 coordinate 34,383, forward strand.
GTGGCCGCCTCCGGGAAGTTCTTCACCGACCTCGGCTGCACGATCGACCCGCAGTTCTCGACCGACGACTGCTCCTGCGTCGTCATCAGCGACACGATCGTCGTGATGCTGCTCAGCAGGCAGCGCTACGCCGAGTTCACCAAGAAGGAGATCGCGGACTCGACGAAGACCAGCGAGGTGCTGATCGGTCTGAGCGCGGAGAGCCGCGAGAAGGTCGACGAGCTGGTCGAGAAGGCCGTCGCGGCCGGCGGCACGGCGACCGGCAAGCCGCAGGACCACGGCCACATGTACAGCCGGGCCTTCGACGACCTCGACGGCCACACCTGGGAAGTCGTGTGGATGGACCCGGCGGTCGTGCGGGGCTGAGCCCACGGGGTGCGGCGGGCACCCCTTCTTGCCGCCTGCCGACGGGTTGAAACCTACTGGCGGTTAACAAATAGGTAAAGTGAACGTCGGCAGGTGGCTTGCTCATTGACACTCCTTATGGAGCGCTTATACATCTGAGCCCTCTGGGGGTGCTGGGACCTCGGTCCGTCGTCACCCCAACGCCCCCTCCACCCCCCGCAATCGCCACATCCCGTGAAGGGAAAAGTGACCACCGTGTCCATATCCCGCCGTACCGCGCGCACTGTGCGCATCCTCGGTGTCGCCTCCGCGTCCGCCGCTCTCGCTCTCGGCGTCGCGGGCAACGCGTTCGCCTGCAGCATCAAGGACTTCTCCGCCGAAGCCAAGTGCGACGGGGAGAAGGGGATCATCACCGTCAAGGACGTGGACCCCTCCGGCACTCCGGCGACGGTCACCGTGTTCCTCCAGAACAACAACGCCGACGAGCGGATGGTCGGCGAGCAGGAGGTCAAGGGTTCCCGCCAGGGCACCACGGTCACCTTCGCCGAGGACTGGGAGCCGAACGCCGTCTACCGCGTCCACATCAAGGCCGTCGGCAAGAACGGAAAGGTTCTCGTCGACAAGGACATCGAGCCGAACCTGACCGCTCCGTCCACGGCCTGCGCGGCGAAGGCCCCGAGCACCCCGGCCTCGCCGGCGGAGCCGGAGACCTCGACGCCGTCGGCGTCCGAGCCGGAGCCGACGGCATCCGAGTCGGAGCCGGCGACGGAGTCCGCGTCCCCGGCGCCGTCCGCCTCGGAGAGCACCGCCGCTTCCGCCGGCGGCTCGGACAACGCCCCGTCGCCCGCGATCGGTGAATCCAACCTCGCCGAGACCGGTGCCAACTCCAACACCGGTCTGATCGCCGGTATCGCGGCCGCTCTGGTCGTCATCGGCGGCGGTGCGGTCTTCTTCGGCCTGCGCCGCCGGGGAGCGAGCAACGACAACAGCAACCGCTGACGCTCCCGCGGCTCACCGTCCGTGGCCCGCCTCCGTCCCCGGGGGCGGGCCACAGCCGTTCATCCGAAGGTCGCCCGCTCGAGCCAGAACTCCAGCAGTTCCCGCTCGCCCAGCACGTCCAGCCCCGGGCTGTCCAGGGGAAGCCGGCGGTAGAACGCCAGCAGCACGGAGGTGAGCGGCCCCCGCAGAGCCACGGTCGCCTTCTCGTGCCCGCGCCGCCAGACGACGCCCTCCTCGGTGAGTTCCACGACCCACTCGGCGTTCAGCTCCGGCCCGGTGTCGGTGGCGTGCAGATGGATGCTGCGCCCCTCTCCGCGCAGCTCCGCAGCCGCCGGGACCGCCTTGCTCCGCTGCACGAACTCCACGATCTCCAGCCACTCGTCGAGGGCGTCGACGGCCACCTCGGGAGCGACCTCGTAGGGCAGCTTGGCGGTGAGCGCGGCGTCGGCGCGGTGGATGGTGACCTCGTGGGTCATCCGGCGGGCCCAGAAACCGGTGTCCCGGATCCCGGCCCAGGTCCACACCACGGTGTCCGGGCCGGCCTCGCGGAGGGCGGCGACGGTGATCCGGCCGGTCTCCAGCAGCCAGGCGTTCAGGGCGGCGGGGTCGCCCTGTGCCTCGGGTCCTTTCACGAGCGGGATCCGCTCTGCGGGGATGTTCTCCTGCGCACGGGTCCTGACCAGTGCCTCCACCCAGCGCAGGGCGCCTCCCGTGTGCCGCACCAGCTCCTCCAGCGACCAGTCGGGGCAGGTCGGCACGGTGGTGGACAGGTCGGCGCCGGAGGTGAGGATCTCCGACAACTGGCCTACCTGGTGGGAGATTTCGTCGCAGTAGCGGTCGTAGGCGAGTCGCGTCATGCCCCGCACCCTAGGGGGTGCCGTTCGTGTCGTGCCGGGAATTACGGGGTCCGGCACGCCCGTCCGCCGTGTGGTCGTCACCCGCCGGTGCCCCGCGCCGGCTCCCTCCCCCGCCGTGCGATCGCACGCGCCGGCCCCCGCTCACCCCGGCCGCACGGCATCGCCCGCCGGAGCCGGCCGCCCGGCCCGTACGGCACCGCCTGGGCTCCGCGGCTCAGGTCAGCACCACGGTCTCGGCCGGATCGAACTCCACGCCGGTCTCGGCGCCGACCTCCGGTGCCGTGCGCAGGGGGCAGGCCGCTTCGAGGCGGGGGGCGTTGCGGGGCTGGAGGTGGAGGGTGACGTGGGTGCCCTTGAAGGTGCGGGCGGCGACCGTGCAGCGCAGGCCCTCGGTGGGGGGAACGAGACGGACACCGGCGGGGCGGACGAGGAGGGTGCGCGTGCCCTGGGGGGAGCCGCCGGGAACGGGCACCTTGCCCCAGGGGGTGATCGCGGCCTCGCCGTCGACGGTGGCCTCCACGACGTTCTCGAAGCCGAGGAAGCGGGCGACGAAGGCGTCGGCCGGGTGCTGCCACACCTCGAGCGGGGTACCGGTCTGGGCGATCCGGCCGTTCCGCATCACCACGACCCGGTCGGCGAGCGCGAAGGCCTCGCCCTGGTCGTGGGTGACGGCGAGCACGGTGGTGCCCAGCCTGCCGAACAGCTCCCGCAGTTCGACGACGAGGCGTTCCCGCAGCGAACGGTCGAGCTGGCCGAGCGGCTCGTCCAGCATCAGCAGACGGGGGCGGGGGGCCAGAGCCCGGGCCAGGGCCACCCGCTGCTGTTCGCCGCCGGAGAGCGAGGCCACGGCGCGCCGCTCGGCGCCGGGGAGACCGACCAGGTCCAGCAGTTCCCCGACCCGTGCGGCCCGTTCGTTCTTCGCCATGCCGTGCATCCGCAGGCCGAAGGCGACGTTTCCGGCCACGTCCCGCTGCGGGAACAGCTGGTGGTCCTGGAACATCAGGCCGACCCCGCGCCGGTGCACCGGTACCGCCGCCTGGTCGCGCCCGTCCAGCAGCACCCGCCCGGAGTCCAGCGGCTGCAGCCCGGCGACCGCCCGCAGCAGGGTGGACTTGCCGCTGCCGCTGGGGCCGAGCACGCACACGATCTCGTGCTCGGCGACATCGAGGTCCACCGCGTCGAGCACCGTACGCCCGTCGAAGCGTACGGTCGCGGCCCGAAGAGTCAGCAGCATCTAGAACTCCCCGCCCCGGCCGACGGGAGTTCCCCCGGCCGGGCCTGCCCCGGACCGGGGAAGCAGCCGTTCAAGGATCAACAGCGCCACCACGCACACCACCATCAGAATCGTCGACAGGGCCATCGCCTGGCCGTAGTTGAGGTCGCCGGGCCGGCCGATCAGCCGTGCCACGGCGACCGGCAGCGTGGGGTTGTCGGGCCGTGCGATGAACACGGTCGCCCCGAACTCCCCCAGGGACACCGCGAAGGCGAAACCGGCGGCGACCAGCAGCGCCCGCCGCACCATGGGCAGGTCGACCTCCCGCCACACCCGCCACGGCGAGGCCCCGAGCACGGCCGCCGCCTCCCTCAGCCGTTCGTCCACCGCGCGCAGCACGGGCAGCATGGTCCGTACGACGAAGGGCACGCCGACCAGGGCCTGTGCGAGCGGGACCAGGATCCAGGACTGTCTGAGGTCCAGCGGCGGCCGGTCGAGGGCGATCAGGAAGCCGAAGCCGACGGTCACCGCGGAGATCCCGAGGGGCAGCATCAGCAGCGCGTCGAAGCCCCGTACGAGCCGTTCCGCGAAGGAGGCCCGTCCGTCGGAGCGGGAGCGGGCACGGGGGAGGCGGGTGAGTGCGGCGGCGGCCAGACCGCCGATCACCACGGCGATGGCAGTCGCGGCGGCGGCGTACGACAGGGAGGTGCCGACGGCGTTGACCGGCGCGACCAGGAAGACGCCGCCGTCGGGGTCGGTCAGCGCCCGGTAGTAGCCGAAGCCGGGCGCGGTGAGCGAACGCTGCACCAGCACGGCCGGCGGCAGGACGAGCAGCAGCGCGATGGTGACGAGGACGCCGATGAGAAGCGTCCACTGTCCCACGCCCCGCGGCCGGCGGGCGGTGAGGGCGGGGTCCACCAGTTTCAGCGTGCTCTCCCGGCGCCGTACCGTCCAGGCGTGCACGGCGAGGATCGCGCCCACCGCCAGGAACTGGATGATCGTCAGGACCGCCGCGGTGGACAGGTCGAAGATCTGGGCCGTCTGCCGGTAGATCTCCACCTCCAGGGTGGAGAAGGTGGGGCCGCCGAGGATCTGCACCACACCGAAGGAGGTGAAGGTGAACAGAAAGACCATCAGCGCGGCGGCGGCCACCGCGGGCGCGAGCGCGGGCAGGGTCACCGTGCGCCAGGCGGCCGCCGGTGAGGCGCCGAGCATCCGGGCCGCCTCCTCCTGCCGGGGGTCGAGCCCCGCCCACAGGCCGCCCACGGTCCGTACGACGACGGCGTAGTTGAAGAAGACATGGGCGAGCAGGATCGCCCACACCGTGGTGTCCAGGCGGACGCCCCACAGCTCGTCGAGCAGGCCGCCGCGCCCGACGAGGGCGAGGAACGCGGTGCCGACGACGACCGTGGGCAGCACGAACGGCACGGTGACGACGGCTCTGAGGACCTGACGGCCGGGGAAGTCGAGGCGGGCGAAGACATACGCGCCGGGCAGGGCGACCAGCAGGGTGAGCGCGGTGGAGGCGAGCGCCTGCCAGGTGGTGAACCACAGCACATGCCGGGTGTCGGACCGGAGGAGCACCTCGGCGATCCGCCCCACCTGCCAGACCCCGTCGGCCTCGAGGCCGCGCCGGACGATCGCGGCCACGGGGTAGGCGAAGAACACCGCGAAGAACGCGGCGGGCACGGCCATGAGGCCGAGCCGCGCCGCGTTCCCCGTACGGCGCCCGCGCGGAGCTACTTCAGGACGAGCGAGGTCCACGACTTGACCCACTGGTCGCGGTTGCCGGCGATCTTGTCGGGAGCCATGGTCTCGGGGTTCTCGGCCGGGGGACCGTACTTGGCGAACTCCGGCGGCACCTGGGCGTCCTCACGCACCGGGTGGACGAACATGTTCAGCGGCATGTCCTCCTGGAACCTCTTGGTGACCAGGAAGTCCAGAAGTGCCTTGCCGCCCTCGGGGTTCCTGGCGTTGCCGAGCAGCCCGGCGTACTCGACCTGCCGGAAGCAGGTGCCGTACGCGACCCCGGTGGGCGCGTCCTTCGGCCGCGGATCGGCGTAGACGACCTCGGCGGGCGGCGAGGAGGCGTAGGAGACGACCAGCGGCCGGTCGCCCTTGGCCTTCCTGCCGCCGGCGGAGCCGGAGAACTCCTGGTTGTAGGCCACGTCCCAGCCGTCGACGACCTTGACGCCGTTGGCCTTGAGCTTCTTCCAGTAGTCCTGCCAGCCGGCGTCGCCGTACTTCGCGACGGTGCCGAGCAGGAAGCCGAGGCCGGGCGAGGAGGTGGCGGCGTTCTCGGTGACGAGGAGGTTCTTGTACTGCGGCTTGACGAGGTCGTCGAAGGTGGCCGGCGGGGCCAGCTTGCGGTCGGCGAAGTACTTCTTGTCGTAGTTGACGCAGATGTCGCCGGAGTCGATCGGGGTGACCCGGTGTCCGGCCTCCTCGGCCCGGTACTCTGGCCGGATCCGGTCGAACTCCTTGGGCCGGTACGACTGGAACAGTCCGTTGTCCAGGGCCCGGGACAGCAGGGTGTTGTCGACGCCGAAGAAGACGTCGCCCTGCGGGTGGTCCTTGGTGAGGATGGCCTTGTTGACGGCCTCGCCGGCGTCGCCGGACTTGAGGACCTTGACGGTGTAGCCGGACCGCTTCTCGAAGTCCGCGATGACGTCCTTGGAGACAGCCCACGAGGTGTGGCTGACCAGAGTCACCGTCTTGGTGTCCGCGGACGACGAGGTGCTCTTGCCGTTCGACGACCCGCACGCGGACAGCGTGACCAGGCCGAGCCCGATCGCCATGGCGACGAACGTCTTGCTGTGCACTGGATGTTGCTCCTGGGGTTGGCCAGGAAGAGGCGCGGCCCTGCCCGGGATCCGGGGGGGATGCCGGGCAGGGCGCAACAGCTCGAGTGAAGACCGATCTCCCTATCCAGAATGACCTGGACGAGGTTCAGAGGGTCTGCGGCCCGTGCCGCACTCTCAGCGCTGTGGCGCTCCCCTGTCGGACTATGAAGATGTGTACGGCTTTAAGACTACCGTTCGCCTATCGGGCGGTTGCAGCCAGCTGTCCGCATGCTCCGTCGATCTCCTGGCCGCGGGTGTCCCGGACGGTCACCGGCACCCCGTGGGCGGCGATGGCCTCGACGAACGCCTTCTCGTCCTCGGGCCGTGAGGCGGTCCACCGGGAGCCGGGGGTCGGGTTGAGCGGGATGAGGTTGACATGCGCCGGCTTGCCCTTGAGCAGCCGGCCGAGCCGGTCGCCGCGCCACGCCTGGTCGTTGATGTCCCGGATCAGCGCGTACTCGATGGAGAGCCGGCGTCCGGACTTGGCGGTGTACGCGAAGCCGGCGTCCAGCACCTCCCGCACCTTCCACCGCGTGTTGACGGGGACGAGGGTGTCGCGCAGCTCGTCGTCGGGGGCGTGCAGGGAGATGGCGAGCCGGCACTTGAAGCCCTCGTCGGCGAACCGGTGGATCGCCGGGACCAGACCCACCGTCGAGACGGTGATCCCCCGCTGGGACAGCCCGAGGCCGTCCGGCTCGGGCGCGGTCAGGGCGCGGATGGCGGCGACGACGCGGTTGTAGTTGGCGAGCGGCTCGCCCATGCCCATGAACACGACGTTGGACAGCCGGGCCGGCCCGCCGGGGACCTCGCCGTCACGCAGGGCGCGCATGCCGTCGACGATCTGGTGCACGATCTCGGCGGTCGACAGATTGCGGTCGAGGCCCGCCTGTCCGGTGGCGCAGAACGGACAGTTCATGCCGCAGCCCGCCTGTGAGCTGATGCACATGGTCACCCGGTCCGGGTAGCGCATGAGCACGGACTCCACGAGCGTGCCGTCGAAGAGCCGCCACAGGGTCTTGCGGGTGGCGCCCTGATCGGTCGACAGATGCCGTACGACCGTCATCAGCTCCGGGAACAGCGCCTCACGCAGCTTGGCGCGCGACCCGGCGGGGATGTCGGTCCACTGCTCCGGGTCGTACGCGTACCGCGCGAAGTAGTGCCGCGAGAGCTGCTTGGCGCGAAACGGCTTCTCGCCGATCGCGGCCACGGCCTCCTTGCGCTCGGCGGGGGACAGATCGGCAAGGTGCCGCGGCGGCTTCTTGGCTCCGCGCGGGGCGACGAAAGTGAGTTCTCCGGGCTTGGGCATGGTGGTACCAGTGTCGCAGATCCACTCGGGTGACCTGCGGGCGTCGCCCGGTGCGGCTGCCGGTGCGCCGCGGTGGTCGTCGCCGGTCGCCGTTGGGTCGCCTCGGACGGCCCAGAGACGGCCCGGCGACAGAGGGTGTCACTCCCCCGCCGCGCCGGGCTGCGGTACCGCCGTGACCAGCGCGGCGGAGCGCCCCCTCCTCTTCCTCGACGTCGACGGCCCGCTCATACCGTTCGGGGCGTCGTCCGGTCGCCCGCAAACCCCGCTTCCGGCTCCCGGACGTCCCCCGGCCAGGAGAACCCGCTGCTCGGACGGCTCGACCCCGGCCTCGGGCCGCGCCTCATGGCCCTGGGCTGCCGGCTCGTATGGGTCTCGACCTGGATGGAGGAGGCGAGCGAGGCCGTCGCCCCACGCATCGGACTGCCGAGGCTGCCCGTCGTGGAGTGACCGGACGCCTGCGCCGACGACGGCCCGCGCGGCCTGCACTGGAAGACCCGCCACCTCGTCGAAATGGGCCGGCCGCCGGCCGTTCATCCGGGTCGACGACGAGATCGGCGCCATGGACCGCCTCTGGGTCGCCGCCCGGCATCCCGGGCCGTCGCTGCCGCACCGCGTCGACCCGGCCAGGGGCCTCACCGACGCCGACTTCTCCGCGCTCGCCGACTGGCTCCGTGCCACTGCGCCGCACTGAGCCGCAAGGCCAGGCGATGAGAAGAGGCGGGCACGCCGTGATGGGCAGTCAGCCAATGCCCCTGCCGGCGCCGGGCCAGGCCGCTGAATGCCGTTGGTATCCACCGTCGTTGCCGTCACTGCCGTCGGTGGTAACATGATCACTTTTCAGAAGTTCGTTTTCCACCCGGTCCGACTGGGGCCCGCCTCGCACCGGTACCGCGCGTCGTACGGATTCTCCGTTTGCACAGCCACCTGGGACTCGTAACGTTGCTAGTAGGCAGTGTGTTCAGCTGATTCCTTGACGCGTCGGCACGCCAGCGACGGAATACGCACTTCATTGAGGGTTGAACAACCGCGCGCGGTTCGCCAGTTCCCAGGTTCTGCTTGAACCTGTCATCAAGCGCCACCCAACCCACCACGGGCATTTTCTGATGATCGACCGTCGGACAAGCAACCCGGAATTCACAGAAGAGATGGAGGCATGACCGTCAAAGAGATGATCAGCGTCGTTTCCTGGGGAGAAGACCGACTCGATGTATTCGGAATCGGCACCGACAGCCAGATGCACCACAGGCACTGGGACGGGAGCAAGTGGCAGCCCGAACAGGGCTGGAAATCCCTCGGCGGAACCTTCACGTGATCCGACAATAAATCGGACAGACCCGAGTGCTTGCACTCGACGGTGCGCCGTCCAGCGGTGAGGACGGCGCACCGTGCGTGCTGCGGATGTCGGGTTCGGCCTCAGCCTTACCGGATCGGTCATGGGGCGTCGGCACCGTCGGCCGGCCGGTGTCCTCGTCTGATCGTCCGTTGGCCTTCGGCGTTGGCCGGTGCCGTCCGCGCCTGTCGGTGTCAGCCGTTGATGTCAGCCGGCCAACTCCCCTTTGACCGATCTGTTGCCGGTTCCCGGGCTTGGGCGTGGTGGTACCGGTGCCGTGGATCCGCCGGGGTGGATCCGGTCGGCCGTGGAGAGCCCGTGGCGGGGTCAGAAGAGGTCGGTGATCAGTGCGATGCACCAGGAGAAATACGTCTTCGTCCGGTGCCAGAGGTTGCAGTAGAGCCGTGGTCTGCGCCGTCCGTCCTGACTGATGAGGGCGTTGCACCAGCGGCACGGAAGATCGCCGTGGTATCTGCCGTCGTCCCCCAAGCGAGCCCGCCCCATGCGGTGATCTTATCGGCGGGCCTCGGGAACGACCGACGCCCGGAACGCCGACGGGTCCCCGCCCGGTGGGGGCGGGGACCCGTGCGGAAGTGTGCCGGGTGGGTCAGCCGGAGCCGACGAAGACCTCCAGCAGGAGCCAGACCACCGGAGCCGTCGGCAGCAGGGAGTCCAGGCGGTCCATGATGCCGCCGTGGCCGGGAAGCAGGGTGCCCATGTCCTTGATGCCCAGGTCGCGTTTGATCATGGACTCGCCGAGGTCGCCCAGGGTCGCGCTGGTGGCGACCGCGAGGCCGAGGAGGAGGCCCTGCCACCAGGTGCCGCCCTCGATCAGGAACTGCATGCACAGCGCGCCCGCCGCCATCGCGAAGACGATTGCGCCGAGCAGGCCCTCGCGGGTCTTGCCGGGGCTGATGCGCGGGGCGAGCTTGTGCCGGCCGAAGCGCCAGCCGATGGCGTACGCGCCCGTGTCGCTGACCACCGTGAGGACGAGGAAGGTCATCACCCGCTGGGGTCCGTCGTCCGCGGCCAGCATCATCGCCACGAACGTGGCCAGGAACGGCACGTAGAACGCCGCGAACACACCGGCCGTGACATCCTTGAGATAGTCCTGCGGCGGCTGTGTCATCCGCCAGACCAGGACGGCGAGCGCGGTCAGCGCCACCGCCACCCAGGCCCCCTCGGCCCCTCGGGCATACCCGGCGACCACCATGGCCGCTCCGCCGACCGCCAGCGGCACGAGCGGCGCCTTGATGCCCTTGCGCTCCTCGAGCCGCTTGGTGAGCTCCCACAGCCCGACCACAACCGCGATCGCGATGACCCCCACGAACACGGTCTTGACGATGAACAGCGACGCGACGATCACCGCGCCGAGCCCGACCCCGACACCTATGGCGGCGCCCAGGTCGCGCCCCGCGCTCTTCTTCTGCGGCGCGGGAGCCGGCTGCGGAGCGTCGGGCATGGGTTCCGGATTCTGCGGCGCCGCCCCGTGGAGGGACTGCGTCCGCGGTGTGTCGTGGGGCCGCTGCTGCGGCGCGTGGTGGGGCTGCTGCGGCGGCTGAGGCATGCCGTCGCGAAACGAGGGACCACCCAACCGAGCGGCCCCCCGGTCGTCATCCTGGTGTCCGCCATCGGCGGGCCCGTCGGGCACGATGGGCATGGGGCGGGTCCCCTGGGCGTCATGCGCATCGTACGTGGGACCCGCCGGGGCCGCCCCCGGAACGGGTCCCTGAGCAGGTGGCCGGTCCGCGGGCCCCCAGTACCCGGCCTGCCGCGGCCCCCAGGAAGAGTTGTTCATCAGATCTCGAGCAGTTCCGCTTCCTTGTGCTTCAGGAGCTCGTCCACCTGGGCCACGTACTTCGCGGTGGTGTCGTCGAGCTCCTTCTCCGCGCGACGGCCCTCGTCCTCGCCGATCTCGCCGTCCTTGACCAGCTTGTCGATGGCGTCCTTGGCCTTGCGCCGCACCGAGCGGATGGACACCTTGGCGTCCTCGCCCTTGCTCTTGGCGACCTTGATGTACTCCCGCCGGCGCTCCTCGGTGAGCTCGGGGAACACCACGCGGATGACGTTGCCGTCGTTGGTCGGGTTGACGCCCAGGTCGGAGTCGCGGATCGCCTGCTCGATGTTGCGCAGCGCGCTCTTGTCGAACGGAGTCACGACGGCCATGCGCGGCTCCGGCACGGAGAACGAGGCCAGCTGGTTGATCGGGGTCAGTGCGCCGTAGTAGTCGGCCACGATCTTGTTGAACATCGCCGGGTGCGCACGGCCGGTGCGAATCGCGGCGAAGTCCTCCTTGGCGACCACGACGGCCTTCTCCATTTTCTCCTCGGCTTCGAGGAGGGTCTCTTCGATCACCACTTGCTCCTGCGTGTCTTGAAGTAAGGCCCGGCTGCGGTTCCTTGTCGGGGGCCGGCGGCCGGCTGCGTCGCGTCTTTTTGTCTGCACGGTTCCCGACCGGCGGGACATTGTCCATCCCCCGGTCCGGGTCCCTCCCGTCCGTTTCCGGACAGGTGTCCTTCCCCGCGTACCCCGGTCGGGGCACGCCGGTCAGTCCCGGCTGCCTTGGCCACCCACAAGCGTGCCGATCTTCTCACCCCTGACGGCGCGAGCGATATTGCCCTCCTTCAGGAGCTCGAAGACGACGATCGGAAGCTTGTTGTCGCGGCACAGTGTGATCGCTGTGGCGTCGGCGACCTTCAGGTCGCGCGTGATGACCTCGCCGTAGCCGAGCGAGTCGAACTTCACTGCGTCCGGGTTGGCCTTCGGGTCGGAGTCGTAAACCCCGTCCACCCCGTTCTTGCCCATCAGCAGTGCCTCGGCGTCGATCTCCAGGGCCCGCTGGGCGGCAGTGGTGTCGGTGGAGAAGTACGGCATGCCCATACCGGCACCGAAGATGACCACACGGCCCTTCTCCAGGTGGCGCACCGCGCGCAGCGGGATGTACGGCTCGGCGACCTGGCCCATGGTGATGGCCGTCTGGACCCGGCTGTCGATGCCCTCCTTCTCCAGGAAGTCCTGCAGGGCGAGGCAGTTCATCACCGTGCCGAGCATGCCCATGTAGTCCGAGCGGGCGCGGTCCATGCCGCGCTGCTGGAGCTCGGCACCGCGGAAGAAGTTGCCGCCGCCGATCACGACCGCGATCTGCGCGCCGTCCCGTACGACGGCCGCGATCTCACGGGCGATGGCGTGCACCACGTCCGGGTCGACACCCAGGCCCCCGCCGCCTGAGAAGGCCTCTCCGGACAGCTTCAGCAGAAACCGGCCGGGTACTTTGCCGTCGTCGCTCTTCTGGGCCTTGGTGGTCATGAGATCCCGCCTCTGCTACGTGGTGCACATGCGAAGAAGGCCACTGCCGGCGGGGCGTTTCGCATCCCGTGCAGCGGCAATGGCCTCCTCGTCAGATCTGCTGTCGTCCGTCACCCACGTGCCTGGCGGCGTACGCGGGCGACGTGGACGACTGCTGTCGACCCTATCCGGGTCGGGTGTCCGTCGCGGTACGGACCCGAGACTCTCAGATGCCGACCTTGATGCGCGTGAAGCGCTTCAGGGTGACACCGGCCTCGTCCAGAACCTTCTGGACCGGCTTCTTCTGGTCGAGCGCGTACATCTGGTTGAGCAGCGTGACCTCCTTGAAGAAGCCGTTCAGACGCCCCTCGACGATCTTGGGGATCGCGGCCTCGGGCTTGCCCTCGGCGCGGGTGGTCTCCTCGGCGATCCGGCGCTCGGACTCGACCACGTCGGCCGGCACGTCGTCCTTGGAGAGGTACTTCGGCGCGAAGGCGGCGATGTGCTGGGCGATGCCCTTGGCGACCTCGGGGTTCGGCTTGTCGAACTCGACGAGGACACCGATCTGCGGGGGCAGGTCGGGCATCGTGCGGTGCATGTACGCGGTCACGAAGCCGTCGGAGAACTGCGCGAAGCGGTCCAGGACGATCCTCTCGCCGAGGTTGGCGTTGGCCTCGTCCACGTACGCCTGAACGGTCTTGCCCGGCTCGATCTCGGAGTTCAGCAGGGCCTCGAGGTCGGCCGGGGAGGTCTTGGCGATGTGCTCGGCGATGTTCTTGGCGACGGTCTGGAACTTCTCGCCCTTGGCGACGAAGTCCGTCTCGCACTTCAGCTCGAGGAGGACACCGGAGGAGTTGTCGTCGGCGATGACCGAGACCACGGCGCCGTTCTCGGCGGAGCGGCCCTCGCGCTTGGCGACGCCCTTCTGGCCCTTGATGCGCAGCGCCTCGATGGCCTTCTCGATGTTGCCGTCGGCCTCGTCCAGCGCCTTCTTGCAGTCCATCATGCCGGCGCCGGTGAGCTCACGAAGCTTCTTGACGTCGGCGGCGGTGTAGTTCGCCATGAGTCTGTGAGTCTTTCTCGAAGTCTGGAAGATCGAAGATCAGGGGGTCTGCGGATCCCTGGCCGCCCCGTGGAGCGTGGGTCGCCGACACACCGCTGACCCACGGGTGAACGGCGGGAGCGGTTTCATGTCCCCGCTCCCGCCGTCAACGCTGAGGCTGACGGGTCAGGCCTTCTCGCCCTCGGCGGCCGGAGCGGCCTCGGCCGGCTTCTCGGCCTCGGCGGCCGGAGCGGCGGCCTCGGCGGTCTTCTTCTCGCCCTCGAGCAGGTCGCGCTCCCACTCGGCGAGCGGCTCGCCTGCGGCCTTCTCGCCCTTGCCCTCGCCGGCACCGCCGGAACGGGCGATGAGGCCCTCGGCGACGGCGTCGGCGATCACACGGGTGAGCAGGGTGACGGAGCGGATCGCGTCGTCGTTGCCCGGGATCTTGTAGTCGACCTCGTCGGGGTCGCAGTTGGTGTCGAGGATGGCGACGACCGGGATGTTGAGCTTGCGGGCCTCGCCGACCGCGATGTGCTCCTTCTTGGTGTCCACGATCCAGACGGCGCTCGGCACCTTCTGCATGTCGCGGATACCGCCGAGGGTCTTCTCCAGCTTGGCCTTCTCACGGGAGAGGACCAGGAGCTCCTTCTTGGTCAGACCGGAGGACGCGACGTCCTCGAAGTCGATCTGCTCGAGCTCCTTCAGGCGCTGCAGACGCTTGTAGACGGTCGAGAAGTTGGTGAGCATGCCGCCCAGCCAGCGCTGGTTGACGTAGGGCATGCCGACGCGGGTGGCCTGCTCGGCGATGGCCTCCTGCGCCTGCTTCTTCGTGCCGACGAACAGGATCGTGCCGCCGTGGGCGACCGTCTCCTTGACGAACTCGTAGGCGCGGTCGATGTACGACAGCGACTGGAGCAGGTCGATGATGTAGATGCCGTTGCGCTCGGTGAAGATGAAGCGCTTCATCTTCGGGTTCCAACGGCGGGTCTGGTGACCGAAGTGGACGCCGCTCTCCAGCAGCTCCCGCATCGTGACGACGGCCATGGCCGTTCTCTCCTTGTTTCTCGGTTGTACCGCGGATGCCGGACGGCCTCCGCGCCTGACGCCCGCGGTGCGCCGTGCCACGGGGGACCGAGAGGCGCTGACACCGGACGTTGCCGGCCGGTGTCGGGGCGTGCGAAGTCGACCCGGGGGTCCGAGTCGCCATCAGAAGTGTACGGGACCGGGAGGGCGCCGGGTGACGCCGCTGTCCACAACCGGCGAGTTGTCCACAGGTCCCGGCCGGATTCGGTCACGTGCGGGACGGTGGGCGCATGGTGCGGATGCGTGCGATGCGGGACGTGATGCGGGGTGTGCTGCGGGATGCGGCCGTCCGGCTCGGGCTGCTGGCGGGAGTTCTGGCGCTGTCGGCGGCCCCGGTGGTATGGGCGGGTGGTGCACAGGGCGGCGGGCCGGCTCCGCCGGCCGGCGCGGACCCGGGGCCGGCCGGCGCGGACCCGGGGAGGCCGGGAGCGGCCGGGGAACCGGGGGAAGGTCAGGCGCCGGTGCCGGCCGTGGGCCGGACGTGGCCGGTGGGGGTGCGTCCGCCGGTGCTGCGGGGCTGGGAACCGCCGGCGACGGTCTACGGCCCGGGGCACCGGGGCGTGGACCTCGGCGCCCCGCCGGGCGCTCCCGTACGGGCGGTGGCGGTGGGGCGGGTGTTCTTCGCGGGCCCGGTGGCCGGAAGGGGGGTGGTGTCGATCGAGCTGACGGGCACGGGGGACCCGCCCCTGCGGACGACGTACGAGCCGGTGAGCGCGTCGGTGCGGAAGGGCGACCGGGTGGCCGCGGGCGGGATCGTCGGCACGGTGCAGGCGACGGGGTCGCACTGCGGGGGCGCCTGCCTCCACTGGGGCCTGCTGCGCGGCACGGTCTATCTGAACCCTCTGCTGCTGCTCCCGCCGTGGCTGCTGAACGGTCCGACGCGGCTGCTGCCGGTGCCGGGGGTGCCGCTGCCGCCGTAGCCCCGCGCACCCTGCGCACGGAGACCTCCGCGTCTCCGTGTCCGCTTGTGTCCGCTTGTGCCGTCCCGGGCTCCGGGACCCTCCGGGGCTCCCCGCCCCGGGCGCTGGACGCCTGGACGGATCGGCCGCGGTCGAGCGGTCTCAGCCGAGTGGTCTCAGCCGCGCACCCCGCGCAGGGCCATCGCCACCGCGGCCTCCGCGATCTGCCCGGGGTCCTCCGCGGCCCCCAGCTCGCTCCTGCGCACCGCCGCGTCCACGATCCCCTGCACCAGCATCGCCGCGAGGCGCGGCTGCCGGTGCCCCAGCTCCTCCAGCGCTTCGACGATCATGGCGACGAGCCCCCCGTGGGCGGCCCGGATCTTCTCCCGTGCGCCGGCGTCCAGCTCGCTCGCGGAGATCGCCACGACGGCCCGGTGCCGCCGGTCCCCCACCAGCTCCAGCTGCTTGCGGATGTACGCCTCGACCTTGGCCTCCGGTCCGTCGACGGCCTCCATGGCCGCCGAGACCTCCGCGGCCCACACCGGGAAGTCGACCTCGCACAGCTCCTCGACCACGGCGGCCCGTGACCGGAAGTACTCGTACACCGACGACCGTGCGAGCCCCGTCCGCTCGGCCAGGGCGGGGAAGGTCAGCGCCTCCGTCCCGCCCTCGGACAGCAGAGTCCGTGCCGCGTCCAGCAGGGCGGCTCGCTGCATCGACCGGTGCTCGGCCACGGTGGCCGCTCGAATCCTTGGCACGTCCTCCACTGTACGGACGCACCCCGTGCCGAAGGAGCTTCTCCGCCCGGGTCAGCGCCCGAAGCTCGCCAGCTTGGCGCGCAGCTGCAGCACCGACTTGGTGTGGATCTGGCTGACCCGGCTCTCGGTCACCCCGAGCACATTGCCGATCTCGGCCAGCGTGAGACCTTCGTAGTAGTACAGCGTGACGACGGTCTTCTCCCGCTCGGGCAGCGTGTTGATCGCCCGGGCCAGGAACCGGCGCAGTTCCCGGTCCTCGGCCACCTCCACCGGGTTGTCGGCGGCGGTGTCCTCCAGCGTGTCCATGAGGCTCAGCCGGTCCCCGCCCTCGCCGCCGACGTGCAGCAGGTCCTCCAGCGCCACCACGTTGGCCAGCGACAGCTGGCTGAAGACGGCGTGCAGCTCCTCCACCGGGATGCCCAGCTCGGCGGCCACCTCGCTCTCGGTCGGGGTGCGCCGCAGCCGGGCCTCCAGGGTCGCGTAGGCCCGCTCGACGTTGCGCGCCTTCTGCCGCACCGACCGGGGGATCCAGTCCAGTGCCCGCAGCTCGTCGATCATCGCGCCCCGGATCCGGGTGATCGCATAGGTCTCGAACTTGATCTCCCGGTCGATGTCGAACTTCTCGATCGCGTCGATGAGCCCGAAGATCCCGGAGGAGACGAAGTCGGCCTGGTCCACGTTGGACGGCAGGCCGACGCTCACCCGGCCCGCGACGTACTTGACGAGCGGCGAGTAGTGCAGGATCAGCTGCTCCCGCAGCCGGTCGTCCCCCGTCGCCTTGTACGACCGCCACAGCTCGTCGAGCGTCGAGGGAGCGGGCGGCCGCACGCTGCCACCGTCACGGGCGGCTGGGGGGATCGCCGCCCGGTCGGGTCCGGAGGTGTGCTGGGGCATTCGTCGCCTTGTGCCGTTCTGCCGTGGAGTACGGACGTCTGGGTGAACTGTCGGTCGGAGTCGTCCTTCTGGTCGGAACCACGTGAGCGTAGCGTGACTGGGGCGTCGCGGTGCGCGAACAGCGGGGTGTGGGGCGTGCGCAGATTCGTTCCGCTGTGCGCCCCGTCAGGTCACACACGTCACCCTCGGTGACAGGAAAAACGCCCGACTGCGGGAATCCCCGGAGCAGTCCGTGATTCCCCCGGACGGTCGATCACGCTCGGTCAGCACCCGTTCCGGCCCGTCCGGGCCGAGACCACCGCCTGGCGTGTCAACTTCCATCCCTCGCCGAGTCGTTCGACGTAACCGAGCGACTGGAGTTCGTACAGCCTCGCGATCACGTCGTCCGGGGTCGTCCGGGCGTCACGGGCAATCTCGGCCGGTGTCGCCGTGCCGCGGGCGGGCAGTGCGGCCAGGACCTGCCGGGCGTCGGGTTCCAGCAGGTCGCGCGGGAGGACGGGGCCGCGCCGGTCGGGGGCGAGTTCGCCCATGGCGCCGACCAGCTCGACGATCTCCGCGGCATCGGTGACCAGCGTGGCCCCACCGCGCAGGAGGTCGTGGACACCGGCGGAGAGCGCACTGGTGGCCGGGCCGGGCACCCCCATGGTGTGACGGCCCAGCCGCTGCGCCGCCCGCGCGGTGACCAGCGCCCCGCTGCGGCAGGCGGCCTCGACGACCACGGTGCCCCGGGTGAGCGCCGCGATGACCCGGTTGCGGACGAGGAACCTGCTCGGTGTGGGGTGGTCGCCGGGCGGCAGCTCCCCGACGACCAGGCCCTGCCGCGCGATCCTGGCGATCAGCTCGGTGTGCCCGCGCGGATAGGGCCGGTCGACCCCGCAGGCCAGGACGGAGACGGTGGCGCCGCCCGCACCGAGCGCACCGCGGTGGGCGGCGCCGTCGACTCCGTAGGCGCCGCCGGAGACCACCACCCAGCCGTGTTCGGCGAGGCCTGCGGCGAGGCCGGCGGCCATGTGGGCGCCGTACGGGGTGCAGGCGCGGGCGCCGACGAGGGCGACCGAGCGCAGGGCCCACATCCGCAGGCTGGGCCGGCCGCGCACCCACAGTCCCGTGGGACGGGCGTCGCCGAGGTCGTCGAGCTGGGCGGGCCACTCGAGGTCGCCGGGGCGCACGAACCGCGTCCCGGACGCACGGGCGAGGGCGAGGTCCTTCTCGGGCTCGGCCCGGGCCGCCCGCGCGCACAGTCCCGCCCACCGCTTGTCCGACACCCCGGCGAGCCGCGGCGTCCCGTTCCGCAGCCGCCGGGCCACCTCCTCGGCGCCGAACTCCCGCAGCCACCGTCCGCCGGTCTCGTCCCCGGGCTCGAGGACCCGGCTGAGGAAGACCCGGGCGAGCAGATCGCGGTCGGGTCCGGCCGGGGTGCTCATGCCGGGGACCCGATGGCCATGGGCGCACCGTGCGGCACTCCGGTGCGCAGCTGCAGGGCCAGGGCGACGTCCGTGGCGTCGGGCCGGTCGTGGCCGGCGAGGTCGGCGACCGTCCAGGCGACCCGCAGGACGCGGTCGAGGCCGCGGGCGGTGAGAACACCGCGCTCCAGGCCGCGCTCGGCCGCCTCCATCGCGCCGGGGGCCGCGTGCCAGCGGCTGCGCAGCTCGCGGCCGGGGACCTCGCTGTTGCTCCGCCACGGCGTTCCCGCGAGGCGCGCCGCCGCGCGTTCCCGGGCGGCCCGCACCCGGTCGGCGACCGCCGCCGTGGTCTCGCCGCGGGCGTCGCGCCGGGCGAGCTCGGAGCGGGTGACGGGGTCGACCTCGACGCGCAGGTCGACCCGGTCGAGCAGCGGTCCGGACAGCCGGGCCTGGTAGCGGCGGATCGCCGAGGGCGGGCACTCGCACAGGGTGTCCCGTCGCGTGAAACGGCCGCAGGGGCACGGATTGGCGGCGAGGACCATCAGGAACCTGGCCGGGAACCGCACGACCCCCGCACTGCGGGCGATCACCACATGCCCCGACTCCAGGGGCTGGCGCAGGGCGTCGAGGGCATGGCTGCCGAACTCGGGGACTTCGTCCAGGAAGAGCACGCCTCTGTGGGCGAGGGAGACGGCGCCGGGCCGTGCCATGCCGGGGCCGCCGCCGACGAGGGCCTGCATGGTGGCCGAGTGGTGCGGGGCGCAGTAGGGGGCACGGTCGATGAGCGGCTCGCCCGGCGGCAGAAGTCCGGCCACCGAGTGGATCGCCGTGACCTCCAGGGACTCCTCCCGGGTGAGCCGGGGCAGGAGGGCGGGCAGCCGCTCGGCGAGCATGGTCTTGCCGGCGCCGGGCGGTCCTTCGAGGAACAGGTGGTGCCCGCCGGCCGCGGCGATCTCCACCGCCGTACGGGCGGGGAGCTGGCCGACGACGTCGGCGAGGTCGTGTTCCTGGTCGTGTCCGTGCATGCCGGCGGCCGCGCCCGTGCCGGGCACGCGCAGGCCGGCGAGGAGAAGGTCCGGGCGGCTGTGCTCGTCCGGCTGCTCCTCGGGGACCGGTTCGTCGGTCAGCACGGCGATCAGCTGCCGCAGACTGCGGATGCCGAGCACGGAGACGCCCGGTACCAGCGCGGCCTCGGCGGCGGCGCACTCGGGCACGACCACCTGGTCGTATCCGGCGTCGGCGGCGGCCAGTACCGCCGGCAGGACGCCCCGCACGGGCCGTACCCGGCCGTCCAGGCCGAGTTCGCCGATCATGACGAGGTCGGCGAGCACCCGGGGGTCGATCCGCTCGGCGGCGCCGAGCACCGCGCAGGCCACGGCCAGGTCGAAGCCGCTGCCGGCCTTGGGCACCGAGGCCGGGCTGAGGCCCACCGTGAGCTTCTTCTGCGGCCAGGCGCCGCCGGAGTTGACCACCGCCGCCCGCACCCGGTCCCGGCTCTCGCTCAGGCTCTTGTCCGGCAGGCCCACCAGGGTGAAGGTGGCGACGCCCGGTTCGAGGTCGGCCTGGACCTCGACGACCACGCCCTCGACGCCGACGAGGGCCACGGAGCACGTACGCGCGAATCCCATCAGGCCGCCCCTCGTACGTGATCGACGACGGGTGCGCCGCGCCGGGGCAGCAGCACACCGATCACGTCGATGCGGACGCCTCCGGGGGGTGCTCCTCCGTGGGACTGGATCCAGCGTTCGGCCAGGCCGCGCAGCCGCTCGGCCTTCCGCGGCGTGACCGCGGCCACCGGATGCCCGAAGAGTCCCTCCCTGCGGGTCTTCACCTCGCAGACGACCAGGACGTCGCCGTCCTGGGCCACGATGTCGATCTCGCCGGTCCTGCCGCAGCGCCAGTTGCGCTCCAGGACCGTCATGCCCGCCTGGGACAGCCGGCGGGCGGCCAGACCCTCTCCGTATCTGCCGAGTGCGCTGCGTGCCCGATGGGTGTTCATGTCGGCACCACCTCCGGCGCCCACGGTCACGCATCCGCCCCGATCGAGTGGATCTTGGTGGGTTACTCGCGGGTTGTGGACACTTCAGTCACCCATGTGAGTGGTGCAGCAGAGCGGGGAACGGCTGCTCTCATCCGCTGGGCAGCTCCAGATCGGTCTTGTTCAGCTCCTCGATGTTCACGTCCTTGAACGTGAGGACGCGGACCTGCTTCACGAACCGGGCCGGCCGGTACATGTCCCACACCCAGGCGTCGGCCATCGACACCTCGAAAAATACTTCGCCCTGGACCGAGTGGACCTGCATCTCGTAGTCGTTGGTGAGATAGAAGCGCCGCTCGGTCTCGATCACGTATTTGAACAGACCGACGACATCGCGGTACTCCCGGTAGAGCTTGAGCTCCATCTCGGTCTCGTACTTTTCGAGGTCCTCGGCGCTCATGGCATGTTCCCCTTCAGCCGTGCGGTCCCCCCATTGTGCGCCAGTCCCGTGCCCCACTAGGCAATCTCCGTGCCCAGCTCCACGGGCCTGGCCGGGGGGCCTTCGTCGAGCAGTGCGCGCAGCAGCTCGGCGAGTCTGGTCGGATACACCGTCTCATGTGTCCGGATCAGTTCCTGACACGTCCACCAGCGCGCTCCGGCGACACTGCGCCGCTCCAGCTCGGTCAGGGCCGTGGCCGCGGTCGCCGTCCGGTCCGTCCGGGCCAGGTAGTACCACTCGTCCTGCTCCCAGCGTCGGCCCGCGAACGGGAACGAGCACCTGCGGCGCCACAGCACCGGGCCGAGCTCGACCTCGGTGATGCCGGTCTCCTCCGCGAGTTCCCTCAGGGCCGCTTCCTCGCGCGTCTCGGTGCCCTCCAGGCCGCCGCCGGGGGTGAACCACCAGTCGTCGGCCGGGTCGTCCGGCTCGTGGCCGTGCAGCAGCAGGATGCGGTCCTCGGGGTCGAGCAGGACCACCCGTGCCACCTTGCGCAGTCCGCCCCCGAGCGTCTGCTCCGTCTCAGCGGACACCGGCGGACTCCGTCCCCGTCCTCGCGGTCCTCGCGCGGGCGCGCGAGCCGCCCAGCAGCCGGGCGACCGGGCCGTAGGCGGCGCCGGCGAGGACGAGGCCGGCACCGGAGACGATCATCAAGACCATGGTGCGCAGCGGGCCCGGCCGGGACAGGGGGCCGAGCGGCTCGAAGCCGGTGGGACGCTCCAGCATGCCGTTCATCGGCCACACCACGGCATCGACCCGGGCGCTCACGGCGTCGCGCGAGACGGTGCCCTCGGCCGCGTCCGTCAGATGGGCGGTGGAGTCCAGGGAGCCCCGGCGCTCGTCGCCGAGCAGGAACAGCCGCCCCTGCGGCACCCGGACCTCCGGGAAGCCGCCGGCCCCCGCGGCGCCGCCCTTCAGGTACGGCTCGTCGATCTGCCGGCCGTTGACGGTCAGCCTGCCCTGTGTGCAGCAGGAGACCGTGTCCCCGCCGACGGCGACCACCCGCTTGATCACGGGTGTGTCCTGTGCCCACGTCCTGTCCCGGAAGACGACGACGTCACCGCGGCGCACCTCGTCGCCGTCCACCCGCTGGGCCAGCACCCGGGCGCCCCTGTCGATGGTCGGCGCCATCGAACCGGTGGGCACCATGTACGGCCGGTAGACCACCGCCGCCCAGGCGAATCCGCCGAGGAACAGCAGCAGGCCCAGCGCCACGGCCAGTCCGGACAGCCACTGCCCGGTCCTGCCTCCCGCCGGGCTTCTGCCCGTGCCGTCCCCGCGCGGGGCCGTGCCCGTCGTGCTCTCGCCACCCATGGCCCCGCACCCTACCGGGCGGTACCGGGGACGGGGCAGTCCTCGTTTCCGATGTTCCCCGGTGTTCCCGGTGCTCCCGGTGCTCCCGGCCGCCGCCGGGAGCCGCACGAGAGATCCGTGGTGAATCCCCGCTGGAGGAGGGTTCCTCGGTGGCTCAGCGGCTGCCCGTGGCCGTCGTCGTGCTCGCGTTGCCGGTCGTCCGGACCTTCGCGGCCCGCCTGCGCCGCCACAGCGCCACCGGCGCGACCGCGGTCAGGGCCACGCCGTAAGGGGCCACCGCCACGGAGCCGGCCGCCGAGGACTGCGAGCCGATGCCCGGCTGGTCGAAGGTGTCCGGAACGGGCAGGGCGCCCCAGCGGTTGATCGGCCAGGCCTTGACGATGGCGCGTCCGACCACCTTGTCGACCGGGACCATGCCGTGGTTCTTGTCGCCCTGGTTGTAGCGCGAGTCCCGTGAGTTCTGCCGGTGGTCGCCCATGACCCAGATGAATCCCTCGGGCACCTTCACCTTGAACTGGCCGCCCTGCTCGTCCATGGAGCACGGCGTGTTGCCCGGGTAGACGTACGGCTCGTTCAGCGCGTGGCCGTTGACCAGCAGCGGGCCGGTGCCCTTGCACTCGACGGTGTCGCCGCCCACGCCGATGACCCGCTTGATGAGGTCCTTCTCCTCCGCGGAGGGCATCAGGCCGATGAAGGTGAGCACCTTCTGCAGCGCGTTGGGGCTGGGCGTCGGCTCTCCGGCCAGCCAGTTGTCCGGGTCGTGGAAGACGACGACCTCGCCGCGCCCGGGCTGGGAGCCGAACCAGGGGGTCAGCTTGTCGACCAGGACCCGGTCGCCTCGCTGCAGTGTGTTCTGCATCGAGTCCGAGGGAATCGAGAACGCCTGTACCAGGAAGGTCTTGATCAGCAGCGCCAGCACCAGTGCGATGCCGATCAGGATGGGCAGCTCCTTCCAGAAGGAGCGCTGTTTCGCTCCCTGCCGGCTGCCGCCGCTCCCCTGACCGGCGCCGCCCCTGTGCTCCGTCACTGTGCCGTCCTCGGCTGCCGTGCTCTCACTCCCGAAGGGCGTGGCGCTGCCCGCGACGGGACCGGCCGCCCTCACAGGGCGTCCGCGATGCTCCTCGCCGCCGTGTCCCGACCGTGCGCCGAACGCCGCATCCCCCACGCCAACTCCTTACTCCGTGCCGCCGCCCGCACCACGCCCGGCGCAGGCCCACTACTCCCATAACGAGCGGGAGTTCCGCAGGGGTCGGGAGTTGAACGGGTCCATTCCACCTGTTGTGCCAACTGCTGGGAACAACCCTATGCGACTCCTGGGCAGCGGCGGTCGACCCGGCCGTCGCGTCGGACACCGCCGAGAAGGTTTTCGGCTCCCTCAGCATGGACCAGCGCCCGATGGGCCAGCCGATCACCACGGCACGTCCCACCACGGAGTCCTCCGAGACCGTGCCGCCGTACTCGGTGTCCTGGTGGGCGCGCGAGTCGGCGGAGTTGTCCCGGTGGTCGCCCATCACCCACAGCCGGCCCGGGGGAACGGTGATGTCGAACGGCACGCTGGACGGGGCGTTGCCCGGGTAGAGGTACTCCTCCTCGCTCAGGGGGACGCCGTTGACGGTCACCCTGCCCTGCGCGTCGCAGCACTTGACGCGGTCCCCGCCGACGCCGACGACCCGTTTGATGAGGTCCTTCTCGTCGTCGGAGGGCAGCAGGCCGATGAAGGTGAGACCCTGCTTGATCTGTTTGACGACGACAGGGTCCTCCTTCTTGGCGACGGTCTGCTCGCCGGCCAGCCAGCCGCCCGGGTCGTGGAAGACCACGACGTCCCCGCGCTTCGGCTTGGAGCCGAACCAGGGGGTCAGCTTGTCGACCAGGACCCGGTCGCCGATCTGGATGGTCTGCTCCATGGAGCCCGACGGGATCACGAAGGCCTGGACGAGGAAGGTCTTCAGCACCAGGGCTATGAGCACGGCGACGCCGACGAGCAGCGGTATCTCCCGGATCGCGGAGCGCCTGCGCTTGCGCCTGACCTTGCGCTGCAGCTTGCGCCGCTCGACGCGGGTACGGCCGCCGGCCGGGCTGACGGCACGCCGCATCCCGGTGGGCAGGGGGTTGTTGATGGCGCTGGCGGGGACGCCGCGTGGTCTGCCTCGGCTACCCACGGGCGCCGTCCGGGGAACCGGCCGCGGCGGGCACGCGCGCGTAGGCGTCGGGGCGGTCCAGTCGGGCCCAGCGGTCGGGGGGCCAGACGATCCGGTCCGCCCGGCCGACCACCTCGCCGACCGGGATCATGCCGCCGCCCGGCGAGCCCAGGTGGTCGCGGGAGTCGCGGGAGGCGCTGCGGTGGTCGCCGAGGACGAACAGGGTGCCGTCGGGCACGACGACGTCGAACGGCACCGCGGAGGGGCGGTCACCGGGGTAGAGGAACGACGACTCGTCGACCGACCGGCCGTTCACCTGGATCCTCCCGTCCTTGTCGCAGCAGACCACATGGTCTCCCCCTACACCCACAACGCGTTTGATGTAGTCGGCGTCCCCGAAGTACCCGGTTCCGTCGAACACGACGACATCACCGCGCCGCGGTGCGGCACCGAAACGGTATGCCACCTTATTTACGGCGACGCGGTCCCCGGCCCTCAATCCCCGCTCCATGGAGCCGCTCGAAACCTGGAACGGCTGCACCACGAACGTGTGGAGGAGCAGCAGGAAGGCCAGACAGACCAGCACGGTCAGGGTGATCCGCCCACCGGGGAACCACTCGGCGAGCCGCGCCGTCAACGCCGAACGCGACCGGTCCTCCGGCCCTCGCGCGCCCGGAGCCTGCTCGGCTCCGGCGTCAAACGGGCGGGAGGAGCGGTCGCGCTCCGTCGGCTGTGCTTCGGTGTCCATCGGGGCCGAATGGTATCCGGCCCCGCTCCGTGGCCCGGAGAGCGCTCAGTTCTCGCGCTTCTCCTTGATCTTCGCGGCCTTGCCGCGCAGGTCACGCAGGTAGTACAGCTTGGCGCGGCGCACGTCGCCCTTGGAGACCAGCTCGATCTTCTCGACGATCGGGGTGTGCACCGGGAAGGTGCGCTCGACGCCGACGGAGAAGGAGACCTTGCGGACGGTGAAGGTCTCGCGCACGCCGGAGCCCTGGCGGCGGATCACCACGCCCTTGAACTGCTGCACACGGGAGCGGTTGCCCTCGATGACGCGGACGTGGACGTTGACGGTGTCACCCGGGCGGAAGTCCGGGATGTCCGTGCGGAGCGATGCGGCATCGACGGTGTCGAGCAGGTGAGACATGTCGTCTGCTTTCTTCGCTGATGCCACAGGTCATCAACGGGAACTAGAGGTTCGGGATCACTGCTGTGCGGGTCGGAGCGGGCGTCGTATCCCCCTGTGGCAGGGACGCACGCCGGACGGCGCACAACATCGCGCTATTCTTCCACGCCCTTGGTCCGGCGCCAAAATCTGCCGTACGGCTCGCCGTCGGGGTCCGGCTCCCAGCCCAGGAGGGACAGCGTCTCCCGGTCCTTCTTGTCGAAGGCCCCGGGATCGCAGCGCTCGATGAGGTCGGGCCGGTTGGCCGTCGTCCGTCTGAGGGCCTCGTCGCGGCGCCAGCGGGCGATCCTCCCGTGATGACCGCTGAGCAGCACCTCGGGGACGCCGCGGCCGCGCCAGAGGGGGGGCTTGGTGTAGACGGGCCCCTCCAGGAGGTTGGCCATGGTGCCGGGCGCGAAGGAGTCGTCGCGGTGGGACTCGGCGTTGCCGAGGACGCCGGGCAGCAGCCGGGCCACGGCCTCGGTGATGACCAGGACGGCCGCTTCCCCGCCGGCGAGGACGTAGTCGCCGATGGACACCTCGTGGACGGGCATCCGGGTGGCGTACTCGTCCACGACCCGGCGGTCGATGCCCTCGTAGCGGGCGGGCGTGAAGATCAGCCAGGGGCGTGCGGAGAACTCGACGGCGAGTTCCTGGGTGAAGGGACGGCCGCTGGGTGTCGGGACGACGAGCACGGGCGCGTGGGCGCCGGCCTCGTAGCCGTCGGCGAGGACGGTGTCGAGGGCTTCTCCCCAGGGCTCGGTCTTCATCACCATGCCGGGGCCGCCGCCGTAGGGGGTGTCGTCGACCGTGTGGTGCCGGTCGTACGTCCACGCGCGCAGGTCGTGCACGTGCACGTTCAGCTGTCCACGCGCGCGTGCCTTGCCGACGAGGGAGACGTTCAGCGGCTCGAGGTACTCGGGGAAGATCGTGACGACGTCGATCCTCATGCGTTGTCGTCCTTGGGCGAGACCACCTCGGCGCGGTCGTCGAGCAGGCCGGGCGGCGGGGCGACGACGGCCCGCTGCCGCGCCAGATCGATCTCGGTGACGATCTCCTCGACGAAGGGGATCATCACCTCCCGGCCGTCCGGGCGCCCGACGATGAGCAGGTCCTGGTGGGGCAGGTGGGAGATCTCGGTGATCCGGCCGACCTCCGTGCCGTCCTCGGTGACGACGTCGAGGTCGATCAGCTGGTGGTCGTAGTACTCGTCCTCGCCCTCGGGAAGCTCCTCCGGGTCGACCTCGGCGATCAGGAGGGTGTTGCGGAGGGCCTCGGCGGCGTTGCGGTCGGTCACGCCCTTGAAGCGCAGAAGCAGGCGGCCGCTGTGCACGCGGCCCGCCTCGATGGTCAGCGGTCCGGCGCTCGCCGGATCGGTGGCCAGGACGGCGCCGGGGGCGAGCCTGAGTTCCGGCTCGTCGGTACGCACCTCCACGGTGACCTCGCCCTTGATGCCGTGGGCGCGGCCGATCCGTGCGACTACCAGCTGCACTTGCGAGAATCTCCTGTCATGACGACTGCGGGCCGGGGACGGCTCAGCAGCCTTCCCCGGCCCCCAAGGCCTGATCCAAGAGACAGGCCCTGGGCCGGTCCGGCGGATCCTTGTCGCACACGCGGGGCCCGGCACGCCCGTCCCCGCGTGGTCACCGGTCGCCGACGCCGTGTGCGTCGGCTCCCTCCTCCGCTGTACGTCCGGACGCGCCGGGCCCCGCCCTGGTGTGCCGAAAGGAAACCGGCGCTTCTCCGCGACCCGGTCCGCCGCACCGGCTCGAGCCGTCTGCGACGGGCGTCAGCGGACGTGGTCCACGTCGAGGAAGTCGACGCGGATCCCACGGCCGCCGAGAGCGCCCATGACGGTGCGCAGGGCGCGTGCGGTACGGCCGCTGCGGCCGATCACCTTGCCGAGGTCGTCGGGATGGACCCGGACCTCGAGCACGCGCCCGCGGCGCAGGTTGCGCGAGGCGACCTGCACATCGTCAGGGTTGTCGACGATGCCCTTCACGAGGTGCTCAAGCGCCTCTTCGAGCATGCTGCTCAGGCCTCGGTCGACTCGGACTCGGCAGCGGCCTCGTCCTTCTTCTCAGCCTTCTTCTTCGGGGTGATCGCCTCACCCTTGGCCTCGTCGTCCCCGGTGAGGGCCTCGAACGACGGGCGCGGGGCCTTCTCCTCCGGCTGCAGCAGCGGGGCGGGAGCGGGCTCGCCCTTGAACCGCTGCCAGTCACCGGTCTTCTTCAGGATGGCGAGCACCGGCTCGGTCGGCTGAGCGCCGACGGAAAGCCAGTACGCCACACGCTCGGAGTTGACCTCGATGCGCGAGGGGTTCTGCACCGGGTGGTACAGACCGATCTCCTCGATCGCCCGGCCGTCGCGACGCGTACGGGAGTCGGCGACGACGATGCGGTAGTGAGGCGAACGGATCTTGCCCAGACGCTTCAGCTTGATCTTGACTGCCACGGGAGTGGGTTCTCCTGGAATTGACGTGGTGGGCACGGCGAAACCACCGCGTGGGGATGCGGTGTCCGAGGTGCCCGGTGGACGCGTCAGCCGGAGGAGAGAGGGATCCTGGCGGCTGTCGAGTACAGCTAGCCATTGTGCCATACCCCGCAGGGCTCCTTCGGCGGAGGGCGGGGCCCGAACCGTGCTCGGGCATGCTCGGGCGGCACCCGGAGCCCCGGGTGCCGCGGGTGGGTGCGCCGGCCCGCGCCGCGGGGTGCCGCCGCGCCCGCCCGCGCCTCCCCCGGGCCCCTGCCCGAGAGGCCCGGGGGAGGCACGACTGTCCGCGGCCGCGCACCCTGCGGCGCGCGCCTGCCTGTCGGTCGGTCACGGAGCGCGGCTGCCACGAGCAGCCGCGTTCCTAGCCTGCCGTCGCTCCCACG
Source organism: Streptomyces thermoalcalitolerans (assembly GCF_039525155.1). Lineage (NCBI taxonomy): Bacteria > Bacillati > Actinomycetota > Actinomycetes > Kitasatosporales > Streptomycetaceae > Streptomyces > Streptomyces thermoalcalitolerans. The sequence continues at coordinate 62,604 of NZ_BAAAHG010000025.1, forward strand.
GGTTCCGGAATCCGGAACGGCTGGCCGCAGCCGCCGCACACGATCGGGGCCTGGGCCAGGACCGAGGGGACGACCCGGACGTTGCGACCGCAGTCGCACACCGCCTTGACCCGGACGCCGCCGCCGGAGGAGCCGTGGCGGGCGGCCGGGCCGCGGAAGGTGCGGCTGGTGTCGGCGGACGTGGCCGCCATGTGCGCCTTCAGCGCCCGCTGAAGGCGCTCGATCGTCGGGCGGTACCGCCGCTTCGCCTCGGGGCTGAGCCGGACCAGGGAGAAACCGCTGCTCGGGTGCGGCTCCTCGGGATGGTCCAGGCCCAGTTCCTCGGCGATCGCGAGGAACCTGCGGTTGTGGTAGCGGCCGGCGCGGGAGGTGTCGCGCACCCCGCGCGCGGCGGCGATGCCATGGACTGCCTCGTGCAGCAGTCGCTCGAAGGAGAGTTCGCGTCCGCACGCGGACGACGACTCCCCGATCAGGGACTCAGGCGCGGCAAGATCTGGCAGCTCGGGGTGGAACCGCTGAATGTCGGCCCACGCCTGTGCCAGCTCTGCGGCGAGAACAGGTGGTGTCGTGCTCACGTAATGAGAACGAGTCGAGGTGTCATTGTGTTCCTATTCCGGGGCATCCCAAATAATTTGCACGTACCCGTCAGTTGCCGCTGATGCATCCTGACGAGGGCGGGTGCGCCGATCTACGGAGAAGCCTCGCAGCTCCTACCAAGATGGTGCGCAAAGGGGGGTACACACCGGCGCATGCGCGCGCCGCGCACGCCGGCGCTGAAGAATCGCGCCACGCGCAAGAGGCGTTTCGGTCGCTTCCCGGCCCCGAGGGCCTCGCTTCAGTCAGCGTCCGCGGCCCCTGCGACGTTACCGCGTGCGCCACCGGCCTCCGGGCACCGATCCGACCGGACCGTCGACTTCCGGACACGCCGGCCCGGCCCCGGGTTGCCGGATTGTGAGGCCCCGGACGGGGCGCCTCCGGCGCCAACCGGGGGGCACACGACCCCTGGACGCGAGGGAGGGCTCGCAGTTACCTGGCATACGAGGATGTGCGAGCGCACTGCACGGGGGCCACGGAATCGGGCACAGCGGCAACTCTCGGCGGATTGGGGCGCTTATCCATGACATCTACGCTCGCGCGGCAGCATGGACGTCACGCAGGGACGACACCCCCCGTGGATCCACGTGCACGCGCGCGTGACTGGTCCGAGATCCAGGAGCGGATGCTGGTCCCGCTCTACGAGGCGGTCTACGAACGGCTGGACGTGGGCACCGGCACTCGGATGCTGGCCCTCGGCTGCGGCTCCGGGCTGGCCCTGCTCCTGGCGGTGTCCAGGGGCGCGACGGTCACCGGGGTCGACTCCTCCTGCCCGGAACGGCTCGCCCTCGCCCGGCAGCGGCTGCTGCCGGAGCCGTGGGACACGCGCGCGCGTACGGCCTCCCCGGCTCCTTCGCACGCTCCGGCCGTCCGGATCGTCGACGGGACACCGCAGGACGCCGCCGACGACCGCGCGCCCTACACCCTGGTGACCGCCTTCGAGCCGATCGGCTGCCTCACCGGGGACGTGGAGGAACTGGTCGGCCTGCTCACCGCGGCGACACCGCTCGCCGCGCGGGGAGCACCCGTGGTGCTGACCGGCTGGGGGCCGCCGGAGCGCTGCGCCACCTCGTCCGTCCTGCGGGCGGCCGGCAAGCCGGCCGATCCGCCGCGCGGCCCGGGCTGCTGGCGCCCCGCCCGGCGCGACGACCTCGAGGAGGTGGCCCACCGCGTCGGCCTGCGGCCGGACGGCTCCGGCCGGATCTCCTGCCCCTTCGGCTACGCCGACCTCGACAGCGCGGTGCGCGGACTGCTCTCCACGGGACTGTGCGACGCGGCGATCGCCGCGACCGACCGGAACCAGGTCGACAAGGAACTGGCGGAGGCCCTGCACACCCACCAGCGGCCCGACGGCACGGTGTGGATGCCGAACGTCTTCCGCTACCTGATCGCACGGACGCCCTGACCCCTTGGAGCACCCGCGGAGACGGCCAGGGCCTTCGCGTCCTTCCTCGGACCGGACATCCCCGCACCCCCGCCGCGTGGCCACCGCGACACGGTGGTGGCGGCGCGGTGCGCATCCGGCCGTTGCGGAACACGGCGCCCCCACATGTGCCGAGGGCGTCCCTCCGCGGAAGGACGCCCTCGGCGCCGTACCCCTGCCGTAGGGGGTTCAGCTCATGAACTTCTTGAACTCCTCCGGGAGTTCGAAGTCCTGACCGCCCTGCTGCGGCAGCCCGAAGGCGCCACCGCCCTGGGCCGCGGCGCGGCGGGCCGCCGCCTCCTGCTCCTGCTGCTTGCGCTTCATCGGGTTGCCGGAGCGCTGCCTGCCCTTGGCCTTCTTCTGCTGCTTCCTCGCCCGGCCGGGGCCGCCGCCCATGCCCGGGATCCCCGGCATGCCGGGGAAGCCGCCGCCCTGGGCCATGCGGGACATCATCTTGCGGGCCTCGAAGAAGCGCTCGACCAGATTCTTGACGGCGCTCACCTCGACACCGGCGCCCTTGGCGATACGGGCGCGGCGGGAGCCGTTGATGATCGTCGGGTCCTGGCGCTCGGCCGGTGTCATCGACTTGATGATCGCGGCGGTGCGGTCGACGTCGCGTTCGTCGATGTTGTTGATCTGGTCCTTGATCTGGGCCATGCCGGGCAGCATGCCGAGGAGCTTGGAGATCGACCCCATCTTCCTGACCTGCTCCATCTGAGCCAGGAAGTCGTCCAGGGTGAAGTCCTGCCCCTTCTTGGACGCCAGCTTGGAGGCCATCCTCTCGGCCTCTTCCTTGCTGAACGTCTTCTCCGCCTGCTCGATCAGGGTGAGCAGGTCGCCCATGTCGAGGATGCGGGAGGCCATCCGGTCCGGGTGGAAGGCGTCGAAGTCGTCGAGCTTCTCGCCGTTCGACGCGAACATGATCGGCTTGCCGGTGACCTGGCGGATCGACAGGGCCGCACCGCCGCGGGCGTCGCCGTCGAGCTTGGAGAGCACCACGCCGTCGAAGCCGACGCCGTCGCGGAACGCCTCCGCGGTGTTGACGGCGTCCTGACCGATCATGGCGTCGACGACGAACAGGATCTCGTCGGGCTGGATGGCGTCCCTGATGTCCGCGGCCTGCTGCATCATCTCGGCGTCGACGCCGAGGCGGCCGGCGGTGTCCACGATCACGATGTCGTGGAGCTTGTTCTTCGCGAAGTCGATGGAGTCCTTGGCGACCTTGACCGGGTCGCCCACACCGTTGCCCGGCTCGGGTGCGTAGACGGCGACGCCGGCCCGCTCGGCGACGATGCTGAGCTGGTTGACGGCGTTCGGGCGCTGGAGGTCGGCGGCGACCAGCACCGGGGAGTGCCCCTGATCCTTGAGCCACTTGCCGAGCTTGCCCGCGAGGGTGGTCTTACCGGCACCCTGGAGACCGGCGAGCATGATCACGGTGGGGGGCTGCTTGGCGAAGCGGAGACGACGGGTCTCGCCGCCCAGGATGTCGACGAGCTCATCGTTGACGATCTTGATGAACTGCTGTGCCGGGTTCAGCGCGCGGGAGACCTCGGCGCCGAGCGCCCTTTCCTTGACCTTCTTGATGAAGGTCCGGACGACGGGAAGCGCCACATCGGCCTCGAGGAGCGCGATGCGGATCTCCCGGGCCGTGGCGTCGATGTCCGCCTCGGACAGCCTGCCCTTGCCCCGGAGGGACTTGAAAGTGGCTGACAAGCGGTCGGAGAGAGTGTCGAACACGGTGGTGTCGGTCCTCGGGATTAGGGGGCGTTCTCGGCTGCCCTCCAGGGTATCCGGCTCCGCAAGTGAACTCCCCCCGCCCACTGGGCCCAGTGGGCGAGGACACCTCCCCGCACCTGCGGAGAGCAGCCGGACACGCCGTCCGGCCGGCCCGGCGCGCCCGGATCACCCCCGCGGCGGCGGGAAGCACGCCCTGGTCAACGGACACGGAGCGGCGGACGTCACGCCCGCAGCGTCTCCTCCAGCATCCGCGCCATCGACGTCGCGTCCGGTTCCGGCAGCGGCTCCCCCGCGTCCGTCGTGACGTAGAAGGCGTCGACCGCGTTCGCGCCCAGCGTGCTGACGTGCATGCTCCGCACCCGCGCCCCCGCCTTCTCCAGCGCCCGGCCGATCCGGAACAGCAGCCCCGGTGCGTCCTGCGCCCGGACCTCGATCACGGTGGCGTGCCGGGAGGCGGCCGGGGCGACCGTGACCCGGGGCGGTGGCGCCGCGGCTCCCCGGCGCCACCGGTGGGCCGCGTCCCGCTCGGCGAGGCGGACGGCGATGTCCAGGGAGCCGTCCAGCGCCCGGGCGAGGTCGGCACGCAGCCGGGCTGCCGGGGGCAGGGAGCCGTACTCGGCGGCGACCCGCCAGTTCAGCAGCAGGACGGAGCCGTCGCCGACGTCGTCCGGCAGGTCCAGGGCGCGCAGCCCGGCCGTGCGGACGGTGAGCCGGTGGACGGCCAGCACTCCGGCGACGGCGGGCAGGACGCCCGGCTGGTCGGGGACGGCGATCAGCAGCTCGGCGCCGAGCGGCGCGGGCTCCTGCGACGGTCCTCCCGGATGCGTCTCCGGGTACTCCCCCGGGTGCTCCCCGGCGAACGGCTCGGCGGGCGGCTCGGGCCGCGCGTGCAGGGCCAGCACCGGGCCGCCCGTGCGGAAGGCCTCGACGGCCAGCCGCTCCTGCTCGGCGGTGGGCTCGGCGGGCCCGGGCTCGGCGGGGGCGTCCCCGGTGAGGACGGCCGAGACCCGCCTCACCAGGTCGGCGACCAGGAAGCCGCGCCAGGAGGACCATGCGGCCGGGCCGGTGGCCAGGGCGTCCGCCTCGGTCAGGGCGTGCAGCAGCTCCAGCGTGCTCCGGGTGCCGACCGCCTCGGCGACCGAGCGGACGGTGGCCGGGTCGTCCAGGTCGCGCCGGGTGGCGGTCTTGACGAGCAGCAGGTGGTGACGCACCAGGTCGGCGAGCACGGCCGCGTCGGCGTGGTCGAAGCCGATGCGCGTGGCCACGTCCCTGGCGATGGTCTCACCGACCGTGCTGTGGTCGCCGGGCCATCCCTTGCCGATGTCGTGCAGCAGGGCGGCGACCAGGAGCAGGTCGGGACGGTCGACACGGCGGGTGAGCGCGGAGGCGTGCACGGCCGTCTCGACCAGATGGCGGTCGACCGTCCAGCGGTGGACGGCGTTGCGCTGCGGCCGGCAGCGCACCCGTTCCCAGTCGGGCAGCAGCCGGGTGATCAGGCCTTCCGCCTCCAGGGCCGTCCAGACCTGGACGGCGGGGCGGCCGGAGCCGAGCAGGGTGACGAACTGTTCGCGGGCCTCGGCGGGCCACGGTGTGGGCAGAGGACACACGGTGGCGGCGAGGTGCCGTACGGCGTGCGGGGAGAGCGGGAGTCCGGCCTGCGCGGCAGCGGCCGCGGCACGCAGGAGGAGCACGGGGTCGCGTTCGGGGCGTGCCGTGAGGGCGAGGACCACCTCGCCGTCCTGCTCCACCACCCCTTCGGCGAGCGGGGACCGCTCCGCGGAAGACTTTCCGCCGCCCAGCAGGGCGCGCAGCCTCGGCCGTGCGGCACGGGCCTTGAGCACACGCCGCACTTCCCGCCAGGTGAGGTCGCCAGCGTACGACAGGACGCGTGCCGCCTCGTACACCTGGCGCAGGAGGGCGTCGGCGTCGAGCAGGCCCAGCTCGGCGGCGACCTGGTCCTGGTCCTCCAGTGCGAGCCGGTCGGTGGCGCGGCCCGTGGTGAGGTGCAGGGCGTCGCGGATGTCGAGCAGCCGGCGGCGGGCGTCGGCGAGGCCCTTGCGCGGGGGGTCGGCCAGCCAGGAGGCGGCGACGGCGCGCAGCGCGGTGGCGTCCCGCAGGCCGCCGTGGGCCTCCTTCAGGTCGGGTTCGAGGAGGTACTGCAGTTCGCCGTGCCGCCGTGCGCGTTCGGTGCACAGGTCCTGGAGTTCGGGGAGCCGTTTCGGCGCCTGGTTGCGCCAGTCGGCGAGGACCGTGGTGCGCAGTGCGGCCGTCAGGCCGCGGTCGCCGGCGAGGTGCCGGGCGTCCAGCAGGCCGAGCTGGACCCTGAGGTCCTCCCCCGCCGCCCTGCGGACTTCGGCGGGGGTGCGGACCGAGTGGTCGAGGGTGAGACCGAGGTCCCACACCGGGTACCAGAGGCGGTCGGCGAGGGTGGCGATCTCCTCGGCGTCCCCGTTGTCGTGCAGGAGGAGCAGGTCCAGGTCGCTGCGGGGGGACAGCTCGCCGCGCCCGTAGCCGCCGACGGCGACCAGGGAGACGCCCCGCCGCCCCTCGGCCGCTCTGTCGAACAGCCCGGCCAGCCAGTCGTCGGTCAGTGCGGCGAGGGCCGCCCGGCGCGGCGGCCCGGACTGCTCCCCCGCGGTGAGCAGGCGCAGCCGGGCCGCCGCGTAGCCGCCGGGGTCCGGTTTCTCCGCCTGGTTTCGCACGTCTGCACTCTTCACCGGGCGACTCCCGTCCTCGTGCCGTTCAGAGCGTGCTGTTCAGAGCGCGTCCGGGCCACGCTCACCGGTCCGGACCCGGACCGCCGTCTCGACCGGCACGGACCAGACCTTGCCGTCGCCGATCTTTCCTGTGCGGGCTGCCTTGACGATGACCTCGATCAGCTGTTCGGCGTCATCGTCCTCGGCCAGTACCTCGATGCGGATCTTGGGCACCAGGTCGACGGTGTACTCCGCGCCGCGGTAGACCTCGGTGTGGCCGCGCTGCCGGCCGTAGCCGCTCGCCTCGGTGACGGTGAGGCCGTGGACACCGAAGGCCTGCAGAGCCTCCTTGATCTCGTCGAAACGGTGGGGCTTGACGACGGCGGTGATGAGTTTCATGCGTCCACCTTCTTGTTCTCCGTGGCGGCTCCGCTCCGCGGGGCGGATTCGTGCTGCGCGGCGGGCCGGACCGGGGCGGTGACGGCGGTGACGACCCCGCCGCCCGCGCCGGTGAAGTCGTAGGCGGTCTCGGCGTGCTGGGACCGGTCGATGCCGGAGATCTCCTCGTCCTCGGAGACCCGCATGCCGATGGTCCGGTCCAGGAGGAAGGCGAGAGCCGCGGAGGCGATCAGGGAGTAGACGAGGACTCCGATCACGCCGACGCACTGCTTCCACAGCTGGTCCAGGCCGCCGCCGTAGAAGAGACCCTTGACGTCGGACTGTCCCGTGCCGCTGGCGAAGAAGCCGATCAGCAGGGAGCCGATGATGCCGCCGACCATGTGGACACCGACCACGTCGAGGGAGTCGTCGTAGCCGAGCCGGTACTTCAGGCCGACCGCCATGGCGCACAGCACACCGGCGACGGCGCCGACCGCGATCGCGCCGAGCGGGGTGACCGCACCGCCGGCCGGGGTGATCGCGACCAGACCGGCGACCGCGCCGGAGGCGGCGCCCAGCGTGGTGCACGCACCGTGGCGGATCTTCTCGTAGGCGAGCCAGGCGAGCACGGCGGCGGCGGTGGCGATCTGGGTGTTGACGAACATCAGCGCGCCGACGCCGTCGTCGTTGCCGAGCCAGGATCCGGCGTTGAAGCCGAACCAGCCGAACCACAGCAGGGCCGCGCCGAGCATGACCAGCGGCAGGTTGTGCGGGCGCATCGGGTCCTTCTTGAAGCCGACGCGCTTGCCGATCACGAGGACGACGGCGAGTGCCGCGGCTCCGGCGTTGATGTGGACCGCGGTGCCGCCGGCGAAGTCGATCACTCCGAGCTCGTAGGCCCAGCCGCCGGCGCCCCAGACCCAGTGGGCGACCGGGAAGTACACGATGGTGGCCCACAGCACCAGGAACAGCGTCCAGGCGGTGAACTTCACCCGGTCGGCCAGGGCACCGCTGATCAGGGCGGGGGTGAGGACCGCGAACATCAGCTGGAAGACGGCGAAGACGAAGACCGGGATGGTGGTGCCGGGCCAGAGTTCCGTCTTGCCGATCCCGCTGAGGCCGACGAAGTCGGAGGTCCAGCCGATGAGCGAGCCGTGGTCGGTGCCGAAGGCCATCGAGAAGCCGTAGAGCACCCACAGGACGGTGACGATGCCGAGGCTGATGAAGCTCATCATCAGCATGTTGAGCGTGCTCTTGACACGGACCATGCCTCCGTAGAAGAAGGCCAGACCCGGGGTCATCAGCATCACCAGGGCGGAACAGATGAGCATGAAGCCGGTATTGGCGGACGACAGCCTGGGCGCGTCCGCCGCCAGCATGACGGCGGCTGATGCCATCGCGTCTCCTCGTCGGTGTGAGGGGGCGGGCCGAGCGGTTTTGCGCCACGAGACTCGCGCAGCACGGTTTCGGCCGACGCTCCTCGGTGTTTCACCGGCGTGACGAAGGCGCCCAGTGTGTTACGTGTCGGTGAATCAGGTGAATCACTTGTGAAACCGGCCGCGGCGACCTTCCGATGACCTGGCATGGGGGAGCCGAGTCGGGCAGTTGGGGAAGGCCGGCCGCGGCCGGGGCTCAGGGGCGGGATGGTGCGGGCTCAGACGGCCTCGACGGTCTCGGGAAGCTCGACGGCGAGCTGTTCGGTGAGGTCCACGATCTCTCCGCAGTCCCCGTAGTCGCGTACGGCGTTGTCGACGGTCTTCCGGATACGGGTGTTCACACGCTCGGAACGAACCTTCTTGGCCACCTTCATGGCGCGGGTGACGTACTGCGTGCTCTGCTCGGGCTCGCGCTGGAGCAGATGCACCGTGGCCATGCCGATGAGGTTGAGCGCGTACGACCGCTGGTGCTCCTGGTCCTGGGCGAACAGGTCCACGGCCTTCCGCATCAGCGGCTCGGCCAGTGCGGCGTAGGCGGGGCTGCGGCCGGCGACATAGGCCAGGTCGCGGTAGGAGTGGGAGTTCTCGGCGTGCAGCTCGGCCTCGGAGAAGAAGCGGATCCAGTCGGGGTCGGGCTCGTCCCAGTCCTCGGCGTAGGCGAAGGTGTCCTCGGCCAGGCGCACCGCGCGCTTGCATCTGCCGGGCTGGCCCATGTTGGCGTAGGCACGGGCCTCCAGCGCGTACAGCATGGCCTGGAGGCGGGGGCTCGCGCAGTCCCGGCTGCCGTACTGGGCGAGGTGGATGAGCTCCAGGGCGTCCTCGGGACGGCCGAGGTGGATCATCTGGCGGCTCATGCTGGACAGGACGTACGAGCCGAGGGGCTTGTCACCGGCTTCCTTGGCGGCGTGCAGGGCCAGGACGAAGTACTTCTGCGCGGTGGGCTGCAGGCCCACGTCGTAACTCATCCAGCCGGCCAGCTGGGAGAGCTCCGCGGCGACCTTGAAGAGCCTGCGGGTGGTGGCCTCGGGCTGGGGTTCCTGGAGGAGGTCCGTCACCTCGTGCAGCTGGCCGACGACCGCCTTGCGGCGCAGGCCGCCGCCGCACTGGGCGTCCCACTGCCGGAACATCCTGGTGGTGGTCTCCAGCAGCTCCAGCTCGGGCCGGGAGAGCCGGCCGAAGCGGCGGGAAGAGGCCTGCGTCTGCGGCTCGGGCTCCCGCGGAGGGGAGGGAGGCGAGGGCACGAGCCAGCGCTGCAGCGGCTCGATGAGGGAGGGACCCGCGGACAGCGCCAGCGAGGTCCCGAGGAAGCCGCGCCGCGCCAGCATCAAGTCGCTGCGCGAGAACTCGCCGAGCAGGGCCACGGTCTGCGGGCCCGTCCAGGGCAGGTCGACGCCGGTCGCGGAGGGTGCCTGGCGGGCGGTGCGCAGGCCGAGGTCCTCCACGGAGACGACACAGCCGAAGCGCTCGGAGAACAGCTCCGAGAGGATCCTGGGGATCGGCTCGCGCGGGTTCTCGCCGTCCAGCCAGCGCCTGACGCGCGAGGTGTCGGTGGAGACGTGATGGGCGCCCAGCTGACGGGCGCGGCGGTTGACCTGCCGGGCGAGTTCGCCCTTGGACCAGCCGCTGCGCATGAACCACGAGGCGAGCAGCTCGTTCGGGCGCTTGTCCACGCTCGTCACGCCCGTCCCGCCACCGCCGATGCTGCCGCTCACTGGAAAGCCCCCATCCCTGAGACCACTTGTCGCCGAATGCGCCAAGCTCTATCAGAATGCCCGTCAATACGGCTGTCCGTCCGCCGGTTCTCACTCTTCGCCCGAACTGCCGGGCTTGCCTCCGGCATACCCGTATGTGCATGTGCCCCAGGACTCGCACACTTACAGTAATCCCACGATCACTCGTACAGCCATGGGGATCCATGAAACGCCACCATTCGCCACCCCTTCGAATGAACTCCCGATGAGTTCGACGCGCTTCACTTGACGCAGGACAGCCGCGGGTGGAGCGGTGCGTGCGAGGGCGCGCACCGCGAGGCGCACCACGCGGAACGCTTCCGGACACCGCGGGGCCCGGCCGCGCCGGGGAGCGCGCCGGAGAGGAAGCAGAGACGGAGAGTCACGATCCGCATCGCCTCGTAACCGTCGGGGCGGTGAAACCGTTGGAGGGGGCATGGGTTTCACGATCGGCGGCATGCGCGAGATCCGCTCCGGCGCGCGGCGGCGCGGCCGGTCGTACCGCTCGTCCCGCTCGTCGGAGTGCACGGCGGTGGCCGAGTACACGGGGCTGTGGGGCTGGGACGTGGTGCGGGGCGCGCGGGCCGTCGGCGGTGCGTGCTCCTGCGGCCGTACGAACTGTCCGGCGCCGGGCGCCCACCCCTTGGAGTGCGCGCCCGGGATCCCGGCCGGCGCCACGCTCGACGAGGTGACCCGGGCGTGGGCGGAGATGCCCGGAGCCTCGGTGATGCTGGCGGTCGGGCGCGCGTTCGACGCCCTCGAGGTGGCCGAGCCGGCCGGGCGCCGTGCCCTGGCCCGGCTGGAGCGTCTGGGCCTTCCCGTCGGTCCGGTGACCGTCGGCCCGGAGGGCCGCGCGCACTTCTTCGTCGCCCCCGGGGCCGCCGCCGAGCTGCCGGCCCTTCTCTACCGTCTGGGCTGGGACGACCCCGCCTCGCTCGATCTGCGCGGCCTCGGTCCGGGCACCTACCTCACGGCCCCGCCCTCCGACCGGGGCGGCCGGGGGCCGGTCCGCTGGCTCCGCCCGCCCTCCCCGGACTGCGCCGGCCTTCCCGAGGCCCGCCTCCTCCTGGGCACCCTGGCCTACGTGGCCCACCGCTCCCGGACGTGACGCCGGGCGGACGACCGCCGTTCGGAAGACCCCCGGCCCCCCTTCACCACGGTTCATCACGGTCTGTGCGGTCATGGCCGTGCGGCAGCAGCCGCCCCGTGACCGCCGCCCGGGCGCGGCGCGCGGCCGGAGCCCGGTGAACGGGTGCGAAAGTGGCCCCGGCCCCGGTTTCGTCCCGGCCACCCGGGAAGTGCGGCCCGGTACGCGGACCCGTCGACGGCGAACGCCCGCCCCGGTGGAGCCGGGACGGGCGTTCGCCGCTGAAGGGCGGTCAGTCTCCGATGAGAGCGTCGACGAAGGCCTCCGGCTCGAAGGGGGCCAGGTCGTCCGGGCCCTCGCCGAGGCCGACCAGCTTGACCGGTACGCCCAGCTCGCGCTGGACGGCGATCACGATGCCGCCCTTGGCGGTGCCGTCCAGCTTGGTGAGGACGATGCCGGTGATGTCGACGACCTCGGCGAAGACACGGGCCTGGATCAGGCCGTTCTGGCCGGTGGTCGCGTCGAGGACGAGCAGGACCTCGTCGAGCGGGGCGTGCTTCTCCACGACGCGCTTGACCTTGCCGAGCTCGTCCATGAGGCCGGTCTTGGTGTGCAGACGGCCGGCGGTGTCGATGAGCACCACGTCGGCGCCCATCTCCTTGCCCTCCTTCACCGCGTCGAAGGCGACGGAGGCGGGGTCGCCGCCCTCCGGGCCGCGCACGGTGTAGGCGCCGACCCGCTCGCCCCAGGTCTGCAGCTGGTCGGCGGCGGCCGCGCGGAAGGTGTCCGCGGCACCGAGGACGACACTGCGGCCGTCGGCGACCAGGACGCGGGCGAGCTTGCCGGTCGTCGTGGTCTTGCCGGTGCCGTTGACGCCGACGACCATCACGATGCCGGGCTTGCTGGCGTCCGGCTCGGTCTTCACGGTGCGGTCCATGTCGGGGCCGACCAGCGTGAGCAGCTCCTCGCGCAGCAGCCCGCGCAGCTCGGCGGGGGTGCGGGTGCCGAGCACGCGTACACGCTCGCGCAGCCGCTCGACCAGCTCCTGGGTGGGCTGCACGCCGACGTCGGCGGTCAGCAGGGTGTCCTCGATCTCCTCCCAGGTCTCCTCGTCGAGATGCTCACGGGACAGCAGCGTGAGCAGACCCCTGCCCAGGGCGTTCTGCGACCGGGCAAGGCGGGCGCGCAGCCGTACCAGACGGCCGGCGGTGGGCTCCGGCACCTCGATCGCGGGGGCCGGAAGCTCCTCGACGGGCGGCTCCTCGACGGCGACGGGGGGCGACCCGTCGGGCAGGTCCACCTCCTCGATCGTCCGCCGCGGCTCCTCGCGCGGCGTCTCGGCCTCCTCGCCCACATGTGGCTCGGCCGGAGGGGCGGTGATGTCGGGAGGCGAGGGCGGCGGCGGGGGCAGCGGCTTCTTTCGCCTGCCGGCGACGATGAGCCCGCCGAGTGCGCCGAGCACCACCACGGCGATGACTACAGCAAGGATGATGGTTTCCATAACCCTGCCAGTATCAGCCATGGTTTCCGGCCTGAGGGGTTTGCGCCTTCCCCCAGAAGACAAACACCGCGGAAATATATGAGTCGATCAAAAGAGGGTGGGACGAGTCGCGCCCGTGGATCCCGCGCGTGGATCTCATACGTCCTTTCATATGCGGGGAGACGTATGGAGATACACGCGGAAGTGCCTCTCCCCGGCCGGGGCACGGGCCGGTTCCGGCCGGATCGTGACGGCCCCGGTCCACGGCCGGACCGTACCGGCACGTCCCGGCATTTCTCCCCTTCACCAGCTCCTTCACCGGCAGAGCCCGCCAACCGGAATACGGTGCCCTGCAGTGCCCTGCGCAACAAAAACCGCCGCCCCGTCCGGGTGGCGGCCCGGACGGGGCGGCGAACGGGTCGAGGAGAGGGGCGGCGGGGACTGGAAAGCCCTTCTCCTCGAGTCTGTGCCGGGGCTTACCCCATCTCCTCCAGCGTCTTGCCCTTCGTCTCCTTGACGAACTTCAGGACGAACGGGACGGAGAGCGCCGCGAAGAACGTGTAGATCACATAGGTGCCGGAGAGGTTCCAGTCGGCCAGCGACGGGAAGGTCACGGTGATGGCCCAGTTGGCGATCCACTGGGCGGAGGCGGCCACGCCCAGGGCGGCGGCACGGATCCGGTTCGGGAACATCTCGCCGAGCAGGACCCAGACGACCACACCCCAGGACAGGGCGAAGAAGAGGACGAAGACGTGAGCGGCGACCAGGGCGACCAGGCCCTGGGTGGCCGGCAGCCTGCCGTCGACCAGCGGGTGCGAGAACGCCCAGGCCTCCAGGGCCAGGCTGACGGCCATGCCGGCCGAACCGATGAGCGCGAGCGGCTTGCGGCCGATGCGGTCCACGAAGATCATCGCGATCACGGTGCCGACGATGTTGATGATCGACGTCGTGAACGAGTAGAGGAACGAGTCCGTCGGGTTGATGCCGACCGACTGCCACAGCGTCGCGGAGTAGTAGAACGCGACGTTGATGCCGACGAACTGCTGGAAGACGGACAGGCCGATACCGATCCAGACGATCCGCTTGAAGAGGAAGCTGCCGCCGAGCAGGTCCTTGAAGGAGGACTTGTGCTCGCGCTTCATGGCCTGCTCGATCTCGGCCACGCGGGCGTCGAGGTCGACGCCCTTGCCCTCGACCTCGGCGAGGATCGCGCGGGCGCGGTCGCGGCGGCCGATGGAGAGCAGGAAGCGCGGGGACTCGGGGATGGCGAAGGAGAGCAGTCCGTACAGCACGGCCGGGACGACCATCACACCCAGCATGACCTGCCAGACCTCCAGGCCCATCAGGTTGCCGCGCTGATCACCGCCGGCGGCGTGCAGCAGGCCCCAGTTGACCAGCTGGGAGGCGGCGATGCCGACGACGATCGCGGCCTGCTGGAAGGAGCCGAGGCGGCCGCGGTAGGCGGGCGGGGCGACCTCGGCGATGTAGGCGGGGCCGATGACCGAGGCCATGCCGATGGCGAAGCCTCCGACGACACGCCAGAGGGCGAGGTCCCACAGGGTGAAGGGCAGGGCCGAGCCGATGGAGCTGACGGCGAACAGGACCGCGGCCACCTGCATGCACCGGATGCGGCCGATGCGGTCGGCTATGCGGCCCGTGGTGGCGGCGCCGACGGCGCAGCCGATCAGAGCGATGGCGATGACCTGGGCCAGCTCCGCGGATCCGATGGCGTAGCGGTCACGGATGGCCTCGACGGCACCGTTGATCACGGAGCTGTCGTACCCGAAGAGGAAGCCGCCCATGGCGGCCGACGCCGCGATGAAGACGACGTGCCCGAGATGTTCGGGGTGAGCCGTATCGGCTCCTGGCCTGGGGGCTTGCTCTGTGATGATCACGTATAACTCCTCGGGCACACCGGCAGCGCTGCCGGCGGGGGATCAGCTCTTCCAGACGAGAGCTGAACGTAAAAACAACGCTGCAGAGACTATTCGTTCAAGAGTCGAAGTCAATATCGCAGTGATAACGAACGTTCTTCGCTCCGCCGGGCAGACATGTGTTCACGTTTTGTAGTCGAGCGGTATACCTGACTCGGCTGCCCCGGAGCCGTGGGAAGCCGTGAGGACATGCGAAGACATGCAGGGTTCATGACACGGAGGTCGGGGCGACAAGGAGCCCGGGCGCGGGTCCGTACCGCGCGGCCAGCGCCGGTCGACGAGGAGCTGGAGGCGTACGTCGAGCCGCGGGTCCGTACCGCGCGGCTAGCGCAGCCGCTGGCTGATGACCTTCGACACGCCGTCACCCTGCATGGAGACGCCGTAGAGCGCGTCCGCCACTTCCATGGTGCGTTTCTGGTGCGTGATCACGATGAGCTGCGAGGTCTCCTGCAGCTCCTGCATGATCCGGATCAGCCTCTGGAGGTTGGTGTCGTCCAGGGCCGCCTCGACCTCGTCCATGACGTAGAACGGGCTCGGGCGGGCCTTGAAGATCGACACGAGCAGTGCGATGGCCGTCAGCGACCGCTCGCCGCCGGAGAGCAGGGACAGCCGCTTGACCTTCTTGCCCGGCGGACGGGCCTCGACGTCGACGCCCGTGGTCAGCATGTTGTCGGGGTCGGTCAGGACGAGACGTCCCTCGCCCCCGGGGAAGAGCCGGCTGAAGACGCCCTCGAACTCGCGGGCGGTGTCCCGGTAGGCCTCGGTGAAGACCTGCTCGACGCGTTCGTCGACCTCCTTGACGACCTTGAGGAGGTCGGCCCGGGTCTTCTTGAGGTCCTCGAGCTGCTCGCTGAGGAACTTGTGGCGTTCCTCCAGGGCCGCGTACTCCTCCAGGGCCAGCGGGTTGACCTTGCCGAGCTGCTGGTAGGCGCGCTCGGCGGCCTTCAGCCGCTTCTCCTGCTCGGCGCGGACGAAGGGCCTCGGCCGGTTGCGCGGGTGCTGCGGGTCCTCCGGCAGCTGCTCGCCCTCGGCGGGCGGCGAGGGCGGCACGAGCCGGTGCGGTCCGTACTCCTCCACCAGCCCCTCCGGCTCGATGCCGAACTCCTCCAGCGCCCTGGCCTCCAGCTGTTCGATGCGCAGCCGCTTCTCGGCGCCGAGCACCTCACCGCGGTGGACGGAGTCCGTCAGCTTGTCGAGCTCGGCCTTGAGCTCGCGTCCCTCGGCACGGACGGCGGCCAGCTCCCGCTCGCACCGGGCCTTGGCGGCCTCGGCGGCGGCGCGCTCCTGCTCGGCGCGGGCCACGGAGACCTCGACATGGGCGAGCAGCTGCCGGGCGCCGGAGGCGACCGCCCCGGCGACGGCCGCCTCGTGGCGCAGCCGGGCGCGCC
>NZ_BAAAHG010000026.1:0-78484 GCF_039525155.1 Streptomyces thermoalcalitolerans
CGCCGTTCCTGGCGTGGGCCGCGGCGGCACTCGCCCTCACCTGCGAGGCGTGCGGCGTGCTGTCCTCCTGCGCGGTGCCGGACGCCTGCGCGGGCCCCGCGGGGACGGTCGCGCCTTCCGGGGCTCCCGCGATCGCCGCTTTGGTGTCTTCCGTACGCGGGGCGGCCGTCGCGTGCGCCGCGGGGCCGGCGGCGCCGGCGGCCGGTACGGCCGCGGAGACCTGCCGCGGGTCGGCGGTCGCGGGCACCGCCCGGGCCCACGGCTCCTCGGCCGCCGGGTTCACGTCCGCGGGCGCCGCCCCGGCACCAGGGCCCATGTCACCGATCTCGTCCGCGAGTCGGTGGATGAGGATGCCGTGGCGGAACGCGGTCTCCCCGATGTCGGCGCACGTACTGCCGTAGACCGACAGACGGTTGCCGCCCTCGCACACGACCTCCACGGAGCGGCGGGCGGCACGGGCCTCCTTGGTCAGCAGGGCCCCGAGCCGGGCGGCGTGCGGACTGCGGACGGCGACGCGGGGACGCAGACGGCTGCGGGCGAAGTCCCTGGCCTCCTGGTCGGCGACGAGCCTGCCTTTCTCGAGGGTGACGACGCGGTCGGCGGTACGTGCCGCCTCCTTGGGGTCGGCCGTGGTGAACAGGACCGTGCCGCCCCGGCCGGCGTGGGCCCGCAGCATGCCGTGCAGCCAGCGGCTCTCCCGTGCGGACAGTCCGTCGGCCGGGTCGTCGAGCACCAGCGTGTGCGGATCGGCCAGCAGGGCGCAGGCCAGCCCCAGCCGGCGGTCCATCCCCCGTGACAGAGTGCCCAGACGCTCCTCCCGGAGGCTGACGAGCCCGACGGCCTCGAGGACTTCGTCGGCACGCCGGGCGGGAAGCCCCACGGCGGCGCACACCATCCGCAGATGGCCGCGGACCGTACGCGAGGGGTGCCCCGGGACGTCCCCGAGAAGGACACCGACCTCGCGTGCGGGATGAGGGATGCAGCGCAGCGGACGGCCCTTGAAGTAGGTGATGCCACGGCCCTGTTGGAGCTCGAGCATGAGCCTGAGCGTCGTCGTCTTGCCCGCGCCCGCCGCTCCGAGAAGCGCGGTGACGCGGCCGGGATGCGCTTCGAAGGAGACGTCGTCGACAGCGGGCGGAAGGTCCTTACGGGAATCGCTGGTCAATCCGAAGGCCTGGATCACCCGCAGCAAGATAGCGCGCTATGTCCGTTTTCTTAGGCATTGATCCGCTCTTTCGGCTTCTTTGGCCCGGCGCACTCGGCGATGCACCGGAACCGGGGGTCAGGATGCACCGGAACCGGGGTCAGACTTCCGGGCGCAGCATCGGCGGATTGAGCAGTGTGGCCCCGCCGGCCCGGAACAACTGGGCGGGCCGGCCGCCCTGCCGAGTGGTCGTGCCCCCGGTCGGCACCAGGAAGCCCGGTGTGCCCGTCACCTTGCGGTGGAAGTTGCGCGGATCGAGGGCCACACCCCACACCGCCTCGTAGACACGGCGCAGTTCTCCGACCGTGAACTCCGGCGGGCAGAACGCGGTCGCCAGCGACGAGTATTCGATCTTCGAACGGGCTCGCTCGACTCCGTCCGCGAGGATCTGGGCATGGTCGAAGGCGAGCGGTGCCACCGGCTCTCCGTCGCGGCCGTAGCCGCCCTGCTGCAGCAGTTCGTCCACGGGCACCCAACGGGCGTTGCTGGCGTCGCCGCCCGCCCGGGGTGCGGGCAGGTCGGGGGCGAGGACCAGGTGGGCGACGCTGACGACCCTCATGCGGGGATCACGCTTGGGGTCGCCGTAGGTCGCGAGCTGCTCCAGGTGCGCGCCGTTGTCCTGCGCCGGGGCCAGCGGGTCGTGGACGCGCAGCCCGGTCTCCTCGGCCAGCTCCCGTGCTGCCGCCTGGGCCAGGTCCTCGTCGGCCCGCACAAAACCTCCGGGCAGCGCCCACCGTCCCTGGAACGGGGGCTCTCCCCTGCGTACCGTCAGCGCGCACAGGGAGTGACGGCGCACGGTCAGCACGACCAGGTCCACGGTGACGGCGAAAGGTGGAAAGGCTGACGGGTCGTAGGGCATGTCGCGATCATAGTCGTCTTCCTGACGATAAGCACTCCCTGTCTTCGCTGACCTCCCTCGTCACCTCCCATGTCCCCGCGCGCACCGGCGGCCGGCACGCCGGTGCGCGCGGTCCGCGGGGGTTCTTCAGCGGCCTCCGGCGGCACCGGGAGGCCGCAGTGGCATGGTCCCGCCGGGCATCTCCCTGCCGGACAGGAGTCACCGCTCGGATGAGGGTTCGTTCACCTGTGCCCTCCGGAGCCGTCGCCGCCGGCGTCGGCACCCGGCCGGCCGGTGTCCCGGCGACGTGGACCGCCCTGTGCGCAGGGACCGCCCCGTGCCGAGGTGCGCGTACGGGTGCGGCCCGGCGTCCCGGGAGGGTCCGGGCGTGTGCTGCCGCCCCGCGAGGCCGCCGGGCGCGTCCTGTCCGGGGCCGGTCCGTCCGGCCGCGCCCGGCGCCGACGGCGGGGCACGACACCCGGATCCGTCCGCACACAGGTCTCTTCGGCGGTCTCTTCGGTCCCGGACGTCCCCTGGGACACAGCGACCTCCGCGCCGGCCGGTTCCTCCTCGGGCCTGGCGGCTTCCGCCGTTTCCCGGTCACCGCGGCTTTCGGCCCCGGTCATCGCAGCCGTGCGTTCCCGGCGTTCCGCGCGCAGGCAGCGCCGGACGGCCTCGGGGTCCAGCCCCTCGTTGCAGGCCTGGTGCAGAAGGCGGGCGAAGAGGTAGTCGGGGTCCGCGGCCAGCGCCATGGCCAGGGCTTCCCGGGCCTCCAGCTCGTCCCCGGCCGACCAGGCGACCCAGCCCGCGAGCGCCAGCGGCGCCGCCGCGTACTCGCCGTACGGGCCGACGCAACGGCGGGCGAGGGCCCGCCACAGCCGCAGTGCCGGACCTGTCTCGTCTCCTTCCATCCATTCCGCCGCGCGGTCGCGTGTCGTACGGTCCTGCAGGCCGAGGATCAGCGCCGCGGCCTCCTCGTGCCCGAGCAGCCGGTCGTCGCGGAGGTCGGCGCGGACGGGGTCGGGGACGAAGGGCGCCTCGGCGAACCGGCGCATCACGCGCTCGGCGAGTTCCAGGGTCTCCTCGGCCACCGCCGCACGGTCCGCCTCGTCGAGGATCCTGGGCATCAGGGACAGTCCGGCGGCGTCCAGGGCGATCTCCTGCTCCAGCGCCGCGGAGGTCTCCCAGGGAAGCAGCCTGGCCCTCAGCTCCTTCAGACTGCCCCGTACCCGGATGCCGGCGTAGGCGGCCGCGGCGGCCAGCACGGAGGTACCGGGAAGCCCCATGGGCCGCCCGTCCTCGGGGCAGCAGCTCTCGGTCGGACAGCAGTACGACCAGAAGCGGCCGCCGGAGATGCACAGCGCCTCGATCACGGGGACGTCAAGACGCCCGCACTCCGTGCGCAGCTTCTGGGCCAGCGGCTTCAGCCGCCGCATGACCTGTCCCGGCGTCTCCCCCGCCGCCGGCTCCTGGCAGACGAAGGCCACCATCTGCTCGGGCTTGGCGCCCCTGCGCTCGCTGCCCGTGATCAGGCTGTGGGCCAGCTGACGGGCCGCGGCCGGCCAGTCGTCGCTGCTGGGAGGAATGCCGAGCCTGGCTCTCCCGCCGAACCTGCCGCGCCCGCCGTGATCGTGCAGCGCGACCAGGACGATGCTGTCCTCGGGCCGGTACCCGAGCAGATACGGCAGGGCGTCGGCCAGCTCGGCCGGAGTGCGCAGGGTGACCTGGTGTTCGGGGCCGGGTCCGGCATAGGCGATGTCGCCGTTCTCGAAGGGGCCGGCCGTTTCGCTGTGGTGCGTCATGGGTCGACGATCTCGCGGATCGCAGAAGTCCGCTTGCCCCTGTGGACAACTCGGGGCAGGGACACATCAACCGCGTCAAAGCTCCGTTCGATCTCTCCTTCGATCGGGTGGGGCGGGCGGTCGGAGCTCCCGGTCCGCCCCCCGTGTCCGCGGCGGGCGCAGTTCCGCCCCGAGAGCGAGCCGGAGTCCTGGCGGGACCGGGCAGGACGACGGCACAGGCCGCCCGGGGTACGGCGGACCGCCCTTGCGCACAGGCCCGAAGGCGACGGGCCGGCGCCGGAAGAACGCGCGCACGAGGCACGAGCGCGCCCGGCCCCCTGCAAAGACCTCAGCCCGTCGCGGCCAGGACCAGGGGAAGAACCCGTTCACTGCCCGCCCGGCGCAGCAGGCGGGCGGCGACCGCGAGGGTCCAGCCGGAGTCGGTGTAGTCGTCCACGAGCAGAACGGGGCCAGGAGTACGGGCCAGCGCACCGGCCAGGTCCTCGGAGACGGTGAAGACGCCGGACAGCGCCCTGAGACGTCGGGCGGAGTTGCTGCGGCGCGCCACGTGCTCGCCGCCCGGCCCGGTGTACGTCAAGGTCCCCAGGAAGGGGAGGCGTCCGGCGGCCGCGACGCCCTGGGCGAGGGAACCGACCAGTCGCGGGCGGGACAGGGACGGCACGGCGACGACCCCCACGGGCCGGGCCGCGGCATCCGGGACGTGCGGCGCCCAGCCGTCCGGGGAGCGCGCCCAGTCGGCGAGGACCTCCACCGCGGCCCGCAGGACGTCGTCGGGAACCGGCCCGTCGGGTGCGTTCTCGGCCAGCAGCGGGCGCAGCCGGTTGCCCCAGCCGATGTCCGAGAGCCGCCCCAGGGCACGCCCGGTGGCGCACTGTTCCCCGGCCGGGATGCGTCCCTTGAGGTCGATGCCCAGGGCGGGCATCCCCGTCGGCCACATCCGGCGCGGCTCGATCTCCACTCCCGGGCGGTCCAGTTCCTTCACCGCCCCCGCCAGCGTCTCCGCCGGAACGGAGGCGTCGGCCCAGGCCCCCGCGCAGTTGTCGCACCGGCCGCACGGGGCCGCTTCCTCGTCGTCCAGCTGCCGGCGCAGGAACTCCATCCGGCACTGCGCCGTGCTCACATACGCGCGCATGGCCTGCTGTTCGGCCGCCCGTTGCCGGGCGACCCGGGCGTACCGCTCGGCGTCGTAGACCCACTTCTCGCCGGTGGAGATCCAGCCGCCCTTGACCCGCTTCACCGCGCCGTCGACGTCCAGCACCTTCAGCATCGTCTCCAGTCGGCTGCGCCTGAGGTCGACCAGGGCCTCCAGAGCCGGCACGGACAGGGGCCGTCCGGCGTTCGCGAGGGCCGAGAGGGTCTGGCGGACCTGTTCCTCGGGCGGGAAGGCGGTGTCGGCGAAGTAGCGCCAGACGGCTTCGTCCTCCTTGCCCGGCAGCAGCAGGACATCGGCGCGGTCCACCCCGCGGCCCGCGCGCCCCACCTGCTGGTAGTAGGCGATCGGCGAGGGCGGCGAGCCGAGGTGGACCACGAAGCCCAGGTCCGGCTTGTCGAAGCCCATGCCGAGCGCCGAGGTCGCGACCAGCGCCTTGACCCGGTTCTCCAGCAGGTCGGCCTCGGCCCGCAGCCGGTCGGCGTTCTCCGTGCGCCCCGTGTAGGAGGCCACCGCGAAGCCGCGCTGCCGCAGGAAGGCGGTGGTCTCCTCGGCGGCGGCGACGGTGAGGGTGTAGACGATCCCGGAGCCCGGCAGCTCGTCCAGGTGTTCGGCGAGCCAGGCCAGGCGGTGCGCGGCGTCCGGCAGCCGGAGCACGCCCAGCCGCAGGCTCTCCCGCTCGAGAGGGCCCCGCAGCACCAGGGCCTCGCCGGCGCCGGTGCCCAACTGCTCGGCCACGTCCGCGGTGACCCGCGCGTTGGCGGTCGCCGTGGTGGCCAGCACCGGAACGCCCGGGGCGAGCCCGGCCAGCATCGCCCGCAGCCGGCGGTAGTCGGGCCGGAAGTCATGGCCCCAGTCGGAGATGCAGTGCGCCTCGTCGACCACCAGCAGACCGGTCGTGGCCGTGAGCTCGGGCAGCACCCGCTCGCGGAAGTCCACCGCGTTGAGACGCTCCGGACTCACCAGGAGGACATCGACCCCACCGCGGGAGATCTCCTCGTGGATGGCGTCCCACTCCTCGGGGTTGGCCGAGTTGATGGTGCGCGCCCGGATACCGGCCCGTGCCGCCGACTCGACCTGGTTGCGCATCAGCGCCAGCAGCGGCGAGACGATCACCGTCGGGCCGAAGCCGCGCCGGCGCAGCAGGGCGGTGGCGACGAAGTACACCGCCGACTTGCCCCAGCCGGTGCGCTGCACCACCAGGGCCCGCCGGCGCTCCTTCACCAGGGCCGCCACCGCCTGCCACTGGTCCTCGCGCAGCCGTGCCGAGCCTCCCGGCTCACCGACGAGTCCGGCGAGGACGGCGTCGGCCTCGGCACGGAGTTCCGGATCGTCCATGCCCCCATGCAACCCGATGGCACCGACAGCCGGCCACTCAGGTCCTTTCGTCCGTACCGGACCGGGACAAGGACCAGCCGGGCGGGGACAGGGACCAGCCGGTCCAGGGTCAGGAGTCGTGCGGCGGTGCGGTGGGTAGGAATATAAGCCGCGGGCCCCCTGATAAGGGTCGCTGCTCCCCCATGCTCGTTGCCGCATCCACGTTCGACAGGAAAAAATTGAAGTCCGCTCCCCGCGCGGCCCGATCATGATCCGGCAGGGCTCTCCTGCGGTGTGCGTCCCCGAATCCGACCACGCCCGCAGTGTGGGCGCGTTGCCGAAGGGAGGAACGTGACCTTCGGATTCGCTCCGTCCTCGGCGGCATCGTTGTCGCCGTCGTTGTCGGCGTCCGTCGCCTCCGCCCATCGCGTGCTCGAGCCCGCGGAGTGGGCCGCCGCGGGCATTCCGCTGCTGCGCAACCCCCGCGAGGTGGTCAGCGGACTGCATGCCCGGCACCGGCCCACGCCGTCCACCGCGGTGATCGCGGTCCTCGATCCGGACGACCGGCTGCGGGCGAGCGCGTCGTTCACCCGCGGGTCGATGCCCGCCGACGGCTGGATGCTCCGCAACGCCCTGCTCGCCCAGCTGCGCCGGGTCGTCCCGCACGATCTGCGGCGCCGCACTCCGGTGCGCACCGCCGTACTGCTCTACTGCCGTGACGGGGACACGCGCTGGACGGAGGAGGACGGTGCGTGGATGTGGGGGCTGCGCGACGCCTGCACCCTGCACGGACTGCGCTGCGGGGCGTACATCACGCTGGCCCGGGACGGCTGGCAGGTCCTCGGCGAGGGCCGCGGAGGCCGTCGGCCGAACATGGACTCGGCGCCCGAGCCCTTCGGTACGGCCGAGTCGCCGCCCCCGTCGCCGCGCACCGGAGGGGCTGCCTCCGAGGTGCTGCGCCGGGCGGTGGCCCGCTGACGCGGCCGGCAGCTTCCCCGGCGTGCCGGCGTGGGCTCAAGCGCCCGTGTTCAGCACCGAGTTGATCTGCTTCGGGTCGCCGCAGACGATCAGCAGCGCACCGGCCCGGGAGTGGGCCTGGGACAGCGCCGTGGCGACGACGCCGTCGGTGCCGCCGTTGAGGGCGACCACGACCACGGGACGGGACGCGACACGCGAGATCACGGCGGCGTCCGCGTAGAAGACGTCGTCGCGCGCATCGTGCTGCGCCCAGTAGGACGCCTCGCCGAAGGACAGCTCGTGCGCGGCCCACGGATGCGGCTCACCGGTGGTGATCACCAGCACGTCGCCGGGGGCACGACCCGACTCCAGGAGCAGGTCGACCGCTTCCTCGGCGGCGTCGAGCGCCCCCTGGGCGGAGGCCGGGATCAGCTGGATCTGCGGGGTCGCCGCAGGGGCAGCGGGCCCGGGCTTGGCCGTGGTTCCCTCCCGCGACGTGCGTTGCGCCGGCGGCGCGGGCCGCACGGGGCCGGGACGGCCGGGGCGCGACGGAGCCACGGGACGGGGACCGGGAACGGGACGAGGGGTCGGCGCGGTACGGCCGGTGGCCGGAGTGGCGCGGGGACCCTGGGCACTCTCGTGAATCTGAGGCTCCTCGGGAATGAGAGGCATGGGCTGATTTTTATCAAACGTTGGTGCGGCTCGCGTGGGCGGGTGCCCGTCGGGCAGACGGAACGGTCAGAAGTCGAAGCCGAGCTGGCCCTCGACCTCCCGAACGGCTCCGCTCCCCGGGACACGCACCTTCTTGAGATGCCGCCACTGGGGCAGCGCATCAAGATACGCCCACGACAACCGGTGGTGCGGGGTGGGGCCCCGCTTCTCCAGCGCGGCCTTGTGCACGGGTGAGGGGTATCCGGCATTGGCCTCGAAACCGAAGTCTGCATGTTCGACGGCCAGTTCGGCCATCACATTGTCGCGATGGACCTTGGCGATCACCGAGGCCGCCGCGACGGCCACGCACGACCGGTCGCCCTTGACCACCGTACGGACCTTCCAGGGGGCGCCGAGGTAGTCGTGCTTGCCGTCGAGGATGACGGCGTCCGGACGGACCGGCAGTCCTTCCAGCGCGCGCACCGCCGCAAGCCGCAGCGAGGCCGTCATCCCCAGGTCGTCGATCTCCTGCGGGGAGGCGTGCCCGAGGGCGTACGCGGTCACCCACTCACGCAGCTCCGCGTCGAGTTCGGCACGTTGTCTGGGGGTGAGCAGCTTGGAGTCGGTGAGCCCCGCAGGGGGTCGGCGCAGTCCGGTGACCGCCGCACAGACGGTGACGGGACCGGCCCATGCGCCGCGCCCCACCTCGTCGACACCGGCAACGATCTTCGCTCCGGTCGTGGCTCTGAGGGAGCGCTCGACGGTGTGGGTGGGTGGTTCGTACGGCATGGCGCCCATAGCGTACGCCGCCCTGATCCGGCCACGACACCCTGGTCGGGGAAGTGCCCTGCCCGCCACGGCGGTACCGGTACCCATGAGGGGACCGCTCAGTCGTTCCGCCCGGTGATCTCGTACGGTTCCGGCTCCCGCCAGCGGTCGAACGGGCGGTCCAGCGTGTACTTGCCGTCGTCCCCGAGAACAAGCATCCGCATCTCGGCGTTCCCCGGATTCGCCAGCGACTCGAACTCCGCGACGGTCCAGTGGAACCAGCGCATGCAGAACAGCCGCATCGCCAGCCCGTGGGTCACCAGCAGCACATTGGGCGGGTGGTCGGGTTCCTCGAAGCTGCGGAACAGGCTCTCCAGGAAGTTGCCGACCCGGTCGTAGACGTCGGCCCCGGACTCGCCCTGGGCGAAGCGGTAGAAGAAGTGCCCGTAGGCGTCCCGGTAGGCCTTCTGGAGGAGTACGTCGTCGCGGTCCTGCCAGTTGCCCCAGTCCTGCTCGCGCAGCCGCGGCTCCTCACGCACCCGTATGAGGTCGGGGTCCAGCCGGAAGGCCTGGAGGGTCTCGAGGGTACGGCGGTAGGGGGAGACGTACACGCTCACGCGTTCCCGTCCGAACAGCTTCCGCAGTTTCCTGCCCGTCTCCTCGGCCTGCCGCCGGCCCCGCTCGGTCAGCGCGAGCGCATGGTCGGGCACGCGTTCGTACACGGAGTCGTCGGCATTGCCCGTCGACTCCCCGTGCCGGACGAGGACGATGCGCCGTGGTCGTGCCATGCCCAAGACAGTAGATCGCGCACGGCGCGGACGAGGAGCCGAGGTGGCCCCGTACCGCACGGGTCACACCGTGCGGATCACACCGTCCACGCGCTCTCGAGTTCCACGATGTCGCCCGTGAGCGCCGCGACGTCGGCCTCCGTCTGGGCACGCAGTGCCAGGCGTTCCACGCGCTCGGGACGGTACTTGCCGTGCTCGGCGGAGGACTGCCACATCGACAGCACCAGGAACTCGTTGCCCGGGGCCTCGCCGAACAGGCCGCGGACCATGCCGGGTGAGCCGGCCATCGCCGGGTTCCAGACCTTCTCCTGCATCAGGACGAAGTGTTCGGCGCGTTCCTCGTGCACCCGGCAGAGGGCGACGCGCAGCAGGTCCGCGTCCGTGAAGCGCGGTTCGAATCCCGTCTTGATGTCGAACCGGTAGTCGAACAGCCGGACCTGGGCGTCCTTGAACGTACCTGCCTGGGCCGCCGCCAGCCGGTCGTGGGAACGGGCCATGAAGGAGTCGTAGAAGGCACGGCTCTCCCAGAAGGAGAAGATGTGCGCCACTTCCGGCCGTCCTCGGCTCCACCCGCCGCCCTGTCCCCGGAACCCGGGCTCTCCCAGAAGTCCCGCCCACTTCCGCTGTCCCCGCTCGAAGCCCCGGCGGTCCACCACAGTGCAGCGAATCCACTTGACCAGCACCGCGCCATGGTAAGGCCCAGAAGCGCGACGCCGGCCACGCTCACGGGGGCAGCGCCCGCGCAAGCGCCCCCGCGCGCGTGGCACGTTGGACAACAGGCTTTCGGGGAAGGACAGTTGAGGCAGAAAGGTGCACGAGTCCGGGGAAGGGGGAGTTCCATGAGCGGACTCAGCAAGGGGATCCGCAAGGCGGAGGTCGCGCTCAAGTGGGATCCGAGTCCGGCGGGGCGGCCCCCCACCGACCTGGATGTCGTCGCCGCGGTCTACCCGGCGGACGATCCGTACGGCGAGCCGGCGTACGTGGTGCACTTCGACAGCCGCTCCCCCGACGGCACCATCCACCTCGACCGGGACAGCAGGGACGGCCTGGGCTTCGGATGGGACGAGGTCATGAGGCTGGAACTCGAGCGGCTCGACGTCCGGTACGCACGCGTGGTGGTCGGCGTGGTCATCCAGCAGCGTCCCGCACGCCGTACCTTCGCCGAGGTTCTCAGGCCGGGACTGCGCATCCGTGAGGGCTACACCGTCCTCGCCGAGGACGACTTCGCCG
Source organism: Streptomyces thermoalcalitolerans (assembly GCF_039525155.1). Taxonomy (NCBI): domain Bacteria; kingdom Bacillati; phylum Actinomycetota; class Actinomycetes; order Kitasatosporales; family Streptomycetaceae; genus Streptomyces; species Streptomyces thermoalcalitolerans. The sequence goes on from NZ_BAAAHG010000026.1 coordinate 10,706, forward strand.
GTGTGTCCGGCGCGACGGCCGCCACTGTCGCGGAGTTCTCGCGGGACGCCTCGGGCAGCTGGGAGTTCCGCCCCGGCCTGCACGGCTTCGACGGCGACCCGGAGACCTTCCTCCGCACGATGGGCCGCGCACACCCGTCGTAGCCGGCACGGGAAGCCGTAGCCGGCACGGGAACGGGAAAGGGGGCGACGGCCCAGGACCGGCGCCCCCTCGCCTCACGGCGTCCCCGCCGGGTCAGCTGCAGCCGCTCGTCGAGCCGCAGCCCTCGCAGATGTAGCAGGAGCCGGCCCGCTGCATCTTCGTGCCGCAGGAGAAGCACAGCGGGGCGTCGGCCTGGATGCCCAGCTGCATCTCCACCAGTTCCGCGTTGGTGTGCGCCTGCTTCGGGGCGGGCTTGGCCGCTCCGCCCTCCGCCTTCGGCGTGGCGACCGCCTTCGGGTCGGGCTGCACCGGCGCCGACTGTGCCAGGCCCTCGACGTCGACGTCCTCGTCGATCGGCTCGTAGGAGCCGGTCTCCAGGTGACGCTGGCGCTCCTCGGCGGAGTGGATGCCGAGCGCGGAGCGCGTCTCGAAGGGCAGGAAGTCCAGCGCCAGGCGGCGGAAGATGTAGTCGACGATCGACTGCGCCATCCGCACGTCCGGGTCGTCGGTCATGCCGGCCGGCTCGAAGCGCATGTTCGTGAACTTCGAGACGTACGTCTCCAGCGGCACGCCGTACTGCAGACCCACCGACACCGCGATCGAGAAGGCGTCCATCATGCCCGCGAGGGTCGAGCCCTGCTTGGACATCTTCAGGAAGACCTCGCCCAGACCGTCGTCCGGGTAGGTGTTGGCGGTCATGTAGCCCTCGGCGCCGCCGACGGTGAAGGAGGTGGTGATCCCGGGCCGGCCCTTGGGCAGACGCCTGCGGACCGGGCGGTACTCGACGACCTTCTCGGTCTTGGTCCCGGCGGCCTCCTCGGCCTTCTTGGCGGAGTCCTTCTTCTTGGCGGAGAGGGGCTGGCCGACCTTGCAGTTGTCGCGGTAGATGGCCAGCGCCTTGATGCCCATCTTCCACGCCTGGAAGTAGATCTCCTCGACGTCCTCGACGGTGGCCGACTCCGGCATGTTGACCGTCTTGGAGATGGCACCGGAGATCCACGGCTGGATCGCGGCCATCATCCGGACGTGGCCCATCGGGGAGATGGCGCGCTCGCCCATGGCGCAGTCGAACACCTCGTAGTGCTCGTGCTTGAGCCCGGGGGCGTCGATCACATTGCCGTGCTCGGCGATGTGGGCGACGATCGCCTCGATCTGCTCCTCCTGGTAGCCCAGGCGGCGCAGGGCCTGCGGAACGGTGCCGTTGACGATCTGCATCGAACCGCCGCCGACCAGCTTCTTGAACTTCACCAGCGCCAGGTCGGGCTCGACACCGGTGGTGTCGCAGCCCATGGCCAGGCCGATGGTGCCGGTCGGCGCGAGCACCGACGCCTGGGAGTTGCGGAACCCGTTCTTCTCGCCGAGGTGCAGCACCTCGTCCCAGGCCTTGGTGGCGGCCTCCCACACCGGGGTGTCCAGGTCGTCCATGCGGACGGCCTTGGCGTTGGCGTCGGCATGCTGCCGCATCACCCGCATGTGGGGCTCGGCGTTGAGGGCGTAGCCGTCGTACGGGCCGACGATGGCGGCGAGTTCGGCGGAGCGCTTGTAGGCGGTGCCGGTCATCAGGGAGGTGATGGCACCGGCGAGGGCACGGCCGCCGTCGGAGTCGTAGGCGTGCCCCGTCGCCATCAGCAGGGCGCCGAGGTTGGCGTAGCCGATGCCGAGCTGGCGGAACGCGCGTGTGTTCTCGGCGATCTTCTGCGTCGGGAAGTCCGCGAAGCAGATGGAGATGTCCATCGCGGTGATGACCAGCTCGACGACCTTGATGAAGCGGTCGATGTCGAAGGACTGGTTGCCCTTGCCGTCATCGTTCAGGAACTTCATCAGGTTCAGCGAGGCGAGGTTGCAGGACGTGTTGTCCAGGTGCATGTACTCGCTGCAGGGGTTCGAGCCGTTGATGCGGCCGGACTCCGGGCAGGTGTGCCAGTGGTTGATGGTGTCGTCGTACTGGATGCCCGGGTCGGCGCAGGCCCAGGCGGCCTCGGCCATCTTGCGGAACAGGGCCTTGGCGTCGACCTCCTCGATGACCTCGCCGGTCAGCCTCGCGCGCAGGCCGAACTTCCCGCCCTCCTCGACCGCCTTCATGAACTCGTCGTTCACACGGACCGAGTTGTTGGCGTTCTGGTACTGGACGGAGGTGATGTCCTCGCCGCCGAGGTCCATGTCGAAGCCCGCGTCGCGCAGGGCGCGGATCTTCTCCTCCTCCTTGACCTTGGTCTCGATGAAGTCCTCGATGTCCGGGTGGTCGACGTCGAGGATGACCATCTTGGCCGCGCGGCGGGTGGCACCGCCGGACTTGATGGTGCCGGCGGAGGCGTCGGCACCGCGCATGAAGGAGACGGGCCCGGAGGCGTTGCCGCCGGAGGAGAGCAGCTCCTTGGAGGAGCGGATGCGGGAGAGGTTCAGGCCGGCTCCGGAGCCGCCCTTGAAGATCATGCCCTCTTCCTTGTACCAGTCGAGGATCGACTCCATGGAGTCCTCGACGGACAGGATGAAGCAGGCGGAGACCTGCTGGGGCTGGTTGGTGCCGACGTTGAACCAGACAGGGCTGTTGAAGCTGAAGATCTGGTGCAGCAGAGCGTAGGTGAGCTCGTGCTCGAAGATCTCGGCGTCGGCGGGCGAGGCGAAGTACTTGTGCTCCTCACCGGCCTTCCGATAGGTCTTCACGATGCGGTCGATCAGCTGCTTGAGGCTGGTCTCGCGCTGCGGGGTGCCGACGGCGCCGCGGAAGTACTTGCTGGTGACGATGTTGACCGCGTTCACCGACCAGAAGTCGGGGAACTCGACACCGCGCTGCTCGAAGTTGACCGACCCGTCGCGCCAGTTGGTCATGACGACGTCACGGCGCTCCCAGACCACCTCGTCGTACGGGTGTACGCCGGGGGTGGTGTGGATGCGCTCGATACGCAGCCCCTTGCCGGTGCCGGCCTTGGCGCCCTTGGCTCGGGAACCTCGTGCCGAGCCACTCGCCGTCTCTGTCATGCCGCCTCCCTGTACAGGCGAAAACGCCCCGAAGTACCCCTTTTGTTCCAGGGGCACAGTGTTCTGTCCGAATTACCGCGGGCACCCTCGCTGCCGCCCGCGACCGATCCTGATCACCGCCGCCGAGCCGGGCCCCGGACACGCCGTCCGGCCCGGTCCGCCGATCAGCCGGCGGTGTCCGCGGGCGCCGGGACCTCGGCCGCCCCTCCGCGCCCGCGGTCGTCCTTCTGGCTTCCCGCACCCGTGCCGCCGCCCTCCGCGGCGGAGTGCCCCGCCCCTTCCCTGAGTTCGGCGATGGCGGCCTCGAAGTCCTCGAGCGAGTCGAACGCCTGATAGACGGACGCGAACCGCAGGTAGGCGACGAGGTCGAGTTCCCGCAGGGGACCGAGTATGGCGAGCCCCACCTCATGGGCGGCCACCTCGGCACTGCCGCTGGCACGCACCGCCTCCTCGACCCGCTGCCCGAGCTGGGCGAGCGCGTCCTCGGTGACAGGCCGTCCCTGGCATGCCTTGCGCACACCGTTGATGACCTTGGTACGGCTGAACGGCTCGGTGACCCCGGACCGCTTGACCACCATGAGCGAGCACGTCTCCACGGTCGTGAACCGACGGGAGCAGTCAGGGCACTGGCGGCGTCTGCGGATGGACGTGCCGTCGTCCGTCGTACGGCTGTCAACCACACGGCTGTCGGGATGCCTGCAGAAGGGGCAGTGCATGAACTCCAACCCTCCTCACAGCAGACTCAACAGCCTCGCCGACCTCAAAGGCCCCGCGAAGCAGCCCCCAGCATAGGCCATGATCGGCGGACCCAAGACCCGGGGACCACAACTTGTGGGCCGCTGTATCCATCCAACCACTAGATGTGGGGATCGGCTCCCCGAACACGGAGATTCACACCTGCGATGCGGAGGCGCTCGTGACCCGCCTTTCCGCACCGCCCCGGAGAACACGCCGGTGCGCAGCCGTACCGCCGGAGCGCGCACGCACGGGGATACGGTGGGCGCCGCACAGAGGACACGAAGGGCACGGGACCGCCGGACGGACGGGCACCGGCGCACGACCGAGGGGACGCCGGACGGCGGACCGGAGCGACGGCCCACGAGGGCGCCCCGTCCCGGCGGTGAAGAGTACAGCAGTCCCCCCCTCCCCTCCCGCCCACCGGGTGCCGCAGGGCCATACACCCAGACGCATGATCAATTCAGGTACTTCACGTTTTTTCACTCGAACGTGTGTTTGGCGCAACCTTTCGAAAGCAACTACCGTTGTGCCGGAGGGAGACCATCGAGAGGGGCCGCCGTGACCACCACCGCAGACAGTGCCACCATCACCGCCCAGGACCGCTCCCAGGGCCGACGCGAACCGGTGCATGCGAGGAACGAAGCCACGCAGCCCGAGGGGCCCAAGCGCTCCCTGCCGGGCCGCCCTCCAGGCATCCGGGCGGACAGCTCGGGCCTCACCGAGCGGCAGCGCCGGGTGATCGAGGTCATCCGGGACTCCGTGCAGAGGCGCGGCTACCCGCCGTCGATGCGGGAGATCGGACAGGCCGTGGGCCTCTCCAGCACGTCCTCGGTCGCACACCAGCTGATGGCGCTCGAGCGCAAGGGCTTCCTGCGCCGCGACCCGCACCGTCCGCGCGCCTACGAGGTGCGCGGCGCGGACCAGACCGCCACCCTGCAGTCGACGGACACCGTGGGCAAGCCGGCCGCGTCGTACGTCCCGCTGATCGGCCGGATCGCCGCCGGCGGGCCGATCCTCGCCGAGGAGTCCGTCGAGGACGTCTTCCCTCTCCCCCGGCAGCTGGTCGGCGACGGTGAGCTGTTCGTCCTGAAGGTCGTCGGCGACTCGATGATCGAGGCCGCGATCTGCGACGGCGACTGGGTCACCGTCCGCCGTCAGCAGGTCGCCGAGAACGGCGACATCGTGGCCGCGATGATCGACGGCGAGGCCACCGTCAAGCGCTTCAAGCGCGAGGACGGCCACGTCTGGCTCCTGCCGCACAACGCGGCGTACGAGCCGATTCCGGGCGACGACGCGACCATCCTCGGCAAGGTGGTCGCGGTACTGCGGCGCGTGTGACCACCACCGCGCGGACGGGCCACGCCCGCCCGCCCCATGATCGGGCCCCGGGACCCCTGCGCCGGTTCCGGGGCCCTGCGCTGTACGGCCTCACCTGGGCCGCGGGGTGCCCCGGCACGGTGCCGGGGCACCCCGCGGTCACTCGCCCTCGGTCTGCCTGGCCGCCGCGTCGATGGCGGCCAGCGACCTGCGGACCTGATTGCGGTCCGTGGTGTACCAGAAGTCGGGCAGCGACGCCTTCAGATAGCTGCCGTACCGGGCCGTCTCCAGGCGCGGATCCAGTACGGCGACCACGCCCCGGTCCCCCGCGGCCCGGACGAGCCGTCCGGCACCCTGCGCCATCAGCAGCGCCGCGTGAGTGGCGGCCACCGCCATGAAACCGTTGCCGCCGGCCTCCTCGACGGCCTTCTGGCGCGCGCTCATCAACGGATCGTCCGGACGCGGGAACGGGATCTTGTCCATGACGACGAGCTGGCAGCTGGGTCCGGGAACGTCGACGCCCTGCCAGAGGGACAGCGTGCCGAACAGGCAGGTCCGCGGGTCCGCCGCGAAGTTCTTGATCAGCTCGCCCAGTGTCTCCTCGCCCTGGAGCAGGATCGGGAACTCGGGGATACGAACGCGCAGTTCCTCCGCGGCGAGCTGGGCGGCCCGCATGGAGGAGAACAGCCCGAGCGTACGGCCGCCCGCCGCCTGGATGAGCTCCGTCAGCTCGTCCAGCATGTCCGCCCGGTCGCCGTCCCGCGCGGGTCGCGCCAGGTGCTTGGCGACGTACAGGATGCCCTGCTTGCGGTAGTTGTACGGCGAGCCGACGTCGATGCCCTTCCACCGCGGTGCGTCGTCGCCCTCCGTGCCCTCCGGGGCCAGGCCGAGGGAGGCTCCGACCCCGTTGAAGTCGCCGCCGAGCTTGAGGGTCGCGGAGGTCAGGATGACGGACCGGTCCGCGAAGAGCTTCTCGCGCAGCAGCCCGGACACCGACAGGGGCGCGACGCGCAGGGAGGCGCCGAAGCGGTCGTGACGCTCGTACCAGACGACGTCCCACTCGGAGCCGTTGCTGATGCGCTCGGCCACGCTGTGCACGTTCTCCACGGAGGCCAGCGCCTGCTTGCGGACGGCGTCCTCGTCCGGGACGAAGGTGTCACGGGTCGCGCCGAGCGCCGAGATGACGTTGCGGGAGGCGTCCCGCAGCGCCAGCAGCGCATAGCCGAGGTCCTCGGGGATCTCCTCCAGCCGGCCGGGCAGGGCGAGCTCCATCAGCCGTTCGAAGCCCTCGGCGGCGGTCTGCAACTGGTCGGCGACCTTCTCGTCGACCAGCTTCGCGGCGCGGCGCACCGCACGGTTGACCTGGCCGGGCGTGAGCTCGCCGGTGGCCACGCCCGTCACCCGGGAGACCAACTCGTGGGCCTCGTCGACGATGAGCACCTCGTGCTGCGGGAGGACCGGTGCGCCCTCGATGGCGTCGATCGCGAGGAGGGCGTGGTTGGTGACGACGACATCGGAGAGCTTGGCGTGTTCACGGGCCATCTCGGCGAAGCACTCGGCGCCGTAGGGGCACTTCGAGGCACCCAGGCACTCCCGGGAGGAGACCGACACCTGCGCCCAGGCCCGGTCGGACACTCCGGGGGTGAGGTCGTCGCGGTCGCCGGTCTCGGTCTCGTCGGCCCAGTCGCGCAGCCGCAGCAGGTCCTGACCCAGTCTGCTGCTGGGCGCGGCTGCCTCGAACTGGTCGAAGAGTCCCTCTTCCTCGTCCTGCGGCATGCCCTCGTACAGGCGGTGCAGGCACAGATAGTTCGACCGGCCCTTGAGCATCGCGTACTCCGGGCGGCGGCGCAGCAGCGGGTGCAGGGCCTCGACCGTGCGCGGCAGGTCGCGCTCCACGAGCTGGCGCTGCAGGGCGAGGGTGGCGGTGGCCACCACCACTTTTTCCCCGTGGGCGAGCGCGGGCACGAGGTACCCGAGGGACTTTCCGGTGCCGGTGCCGGCCTGGACCAGCAGGTGCGAGCCGTCGTCGATCGCTTCCGCGACGGCTTGGGCCATGGCCACCTGGCCGGGGCGCTCCGTACCGCCGACGGCTGTGACGGCGGCATGCAGGAGTTCGGGGAGGGAGGGCTTCGTCATAGCCCGACCACCCTACGGCCCGTCACCGACAGCCGGGCGATCAAGGCGGGAATCCGGGGCCCGGGACGCCCGGGTCCGCCGTCATGGCACCCCATGGGTCACAGCACGGCGCGCAGGGACCGGTCCCGGACCATGAGGGCGGCCCGCTTGGCGGGCAGGTCGACCTCGGCGGCGAACCGGAAACCGGCGTTCAGAAAAGCGGCCACGCAGGGCTCGTTGCGCAGGTCGGGTTCCGCCACGACGCGGAAACAGGTGGGGCGTCGGTCGAGCACCAGGTCGGCCACGGCTCTGAGCAGGGCGCTGCCGAGCCCGCGTCCGCGGTCGGCGACACTGCCGATCAGAAGGTGGATGCCGGTGTCGTGCGGCCGGGCCGGGTAGTGGCGGGCCAGCGGATCGAGGTCGGCCCGGTAGATCTCCCAGTAGCTCATCGGCCTGCCCTCCAGCAGGCCGATGCAGGGAACGCTGCGTCCGTCGCCCTCGAGTTGCGCGCGCAGATGGGCCTCGGTGATGCTCTGCTCCCCCGCGAGCTGCCAGAACTTCGCGACGGCGGGGTCGTTCATCCAGCGGCTGATCACCGGCAGGTCCCGTTCGATCCGGACCGGGAGCAGCTCGAGGACACCGACGGGCGTGGCGGTGGAACCCCAGCCGCCGATGCCGCCGAGAAGGTCGGTCCTGGTGTCGGTGCCGGTGTCGGCGGCCTTTGCGAAGAACGCGCCGAAGTCGTCGGGCAGCTTCAGGTCGAGCGTGTCCTCTCCGTCGGTGCCTGTCCCGGCCGGCCGGGAGTCGGTGGCGGCGGTGGTGGGGACGTGCCCCGCGGTGGCGCCGGCGTCGGTGGAAGGCATGGCCCACTCCTCTCGGAAGACGGGTCCGCGAAGGACGGGAGTCGGTGTGCGGATCACGGATGCAGGGGGTTGGCGATGGTGACGTAGACGGACTGGGTGCCGACCGGGCCGACGAGTTCGTCGAGGCCGTGCAGCCGGGTCAGCAGATTGGCCTTGCAGCGCAGGACCGGGGAGTCGAGCAGCAGGGCCGGCAGGGTGGACCGTGTGCGTGCGGGCCCGGTGGCGGCACTGCCGAGGAAGCGGCGGAAGGCGGCCAGCAGCAGCCGTTCGTCGGCGAGCCGCCCGGAGCCGAAGGCGCCGATGAGGCCGAGGACGTTGTTGACGGCGAGGTAGTAGGCGAAGCGTTCGTCGGCGACGTCGTCGGGGACGAACGTGTCGCTGCGTTCGCCGATGCCGGGCAGCCGGGCGTCGAGTTCCGCGCGCCGGGAGGCACGGAAGTAGTAGCCCTGGTTGTCGCGGTGGCGGCCGCCCGCGGGCCAGCCGTCGGCGTCCAGCAGGAGGAGCGTGTTCTGCTGGTGGGCCTCCAGGGCGATGCCGGCTTCTCCGTCCAGCCACAGCACGGGGCGGACCACCTGCTCGAGGTAGCGCAGGAACCACTCGGCGGCGACGGCTTCCAGGGAGCGCCCGGTGCGGACGGCGAGATGCGCGACGATCTCGGCCAGGCGGGAGCGCATGGCCACGGCCGCGCCGGTGCGGGGGCGGGGCCGGGGGGCCACGAGCGAGGCGACGCAGGAGACGTCGTCCGACGGGCCGAACGGGTTGTGCCGGATCATCACGTCCAGCCCGGGCACCGGGGCGCCGCCCTGGTCGTCGACGGCCAGCCAGGCCGGGTCGCGGACGATGTCGAAGCCGGGGTGCACCGCGTGCCACTGCCGGGCGAGGCCGCTGCGCAGCAGACGGTGCACCTCGACGCCGCGATGCAGTTCCTTGCGGAGGTTCTCACGGCGGGAGTTGGTGATGCGCAGGCCGAGCGACAGCTTGAGCATGGCGGGGGCGCCGGTGCGGTGGACGGTCCGCACGGAGGAGGTGGGGTGCCAGGCGGGGCCGTGGGGGCCCAGGTCGCGCAGGAGTCCCGCGTCCAGCAGTGCCGCCGTGTCCGCGCGGTGCCGTACCTCCCGCGCCTGCCACGGGTGCAGCGGCAGGGCGGCGTATCCGTCGGGCAGGGGCAGTCCCGCACCGGCGAGCCGGGCCGTGAGCCGTTCGGCGGGGACGGGCCGGCCGCGCTCGGTCCAGGCGGAGTCGGTGGCGAGGACGGAGCGGGCCACCGCCATCCAGTGCAGCGGGAAGGAGCCCCGCAGTTCGGGTGAGTAGGGGCGGACCTCGGCGTCCGACAGGCCCTCACGGCTCTTCGGGGCCGGGTGCAGCGGGTGTCCGAGCACCAGGGCCTGTTCCGCGGAGAGGAAGAGGTCGGGCCCGTCCGCGGGGCGGCGCCGGCGGTCCTCGAGGAAGAGGGCGGTGCGGCGGACGGAGTCGGCGACCCGGGCGACGAGGTCGACGGTGTCGGGGCCCGCCTGGGTGGTGGGTGCTTCCCGGGCGAGCAGGGCGGCGACCGTGACGGCGTCGGCCGGCCCGGCGTCCTGCGGGGCGCCGGCCAGGCGCGGGAGGCCGAAGCGGTGCCAGCCCGTCGGGGACCAGTGACGGACCGGTACGAGCAGGGCCGTCCCGCTGGCCGGGAGAGGGATGACGAGAGGGCCGTCGCCGGGGTTCGGTGTGCCGGTCTCGCGCACCCAGCAGCGCAGAAGGTTCTCCACGGTCGCGGCCTGGGCGGCGATGTGGGGGTCGGGGTGTTCCAGGGGGTCCGGGGAGGCGCCCTGGCGCTGGGCGGGCAGGGCCCTTCCCGTCCGGTGGGGGACGGTCCCGGTCAGGTCGTGGGACGGGAAGAGGCCGTGGGGTGCGGGGGTGGTGCTCAAGACGGCTCCTCGTGGGGAGTTCCTGTGGTCAAAGGGGCGGGGCGGAGTGACACGGCGGTGTGCCGATGTGCCGGCGCGGGGCCTCGCACCGGGGCGGGACGGGTGGGTACGGAGGGGCCGCGCCGGCCCTCCCTCGAAGCTCCGGCACGCTTCCTCCGTCGTCGCGGGCGGCCGTGCGCTACCCCGTCCCCCTGGTGCTCCCGGTGGGCCGAGGCCGTCCCCGGCGCGGGCCGCGCTCCTCACCGCCCCGGCCGGTGCGGTCACGGGCCGCCGCCTCCACCGCGTCGGCCAGCCGGCCGAACACCGCGGCGGCCTGCTCGTCGGTGATCGTCAGCGGGGGAAGGAGCCGTACGACGCCGGCGTGACGGCCGCCGAGTTCGACGATCAGGCCACGGCGCAGGCACTCGCGCTGGACCGCGGCGGCCAGTTCGGGGGCGGCGGGACGGGGCGCGCGGCGGCGGACCGCCGTCGGCCCGGTGACGTCCCGGCCGGGGTCTTCACACTCCGTCGGCTCCGGCGGATTCGACGGCCGGGGAACCCCGGGCACCGTCGCACCGGCTTCCGCCGGCGCCGCCTCCGCCCTTCCGTCGTCGTGCCTCTCCGGCTCTTTCTCCGGGTCCACCAGTTCGAGGCCGATCATCAGGCCTCGTCCACGTACCTCGCCGATGCAGGGGAAGTGATGGGCCAGGTCGCGGAGTTGGGACAGCAGACGGGAGCCGAGGGCCGCCGCGCGTTCGGCGAGGCGGTTCTCGCGGACGTACGCCAGGGTGGCGGTGCCCGCGGCCATGGCGAGCTGGTTGCCGCGGAACGTCCCCGCGTGGGCTCCGGGTTCCCAGACGTCGAGGTCGTCGCGGTAGACCACGACGGCCAGCGGGAGGCTGCCGCCGATGGCCTTGGACAGCACCATCACATCCGGTGTCACACCGCTGTGTTCGACTCCCCAGAAGGTGCCCGTGCGCCCGACTCCCGTCTGGATCTCGTCGGCGATCAGCGGGATGGACCGTTCCGCGGTGATCTGCCGCATGCGGCGCATCCAGTGGTCGGGGGCGGGGATCACCCCGCCCTCGCCCTGCACGGGTTCGAGGATCATCCCGGCGGGCAGCGGCACTCCCGACTTGGGATCGTCCAGCACGGACTCCGTCCAGCGGGCGGCGAGTTCGGCCCCCTGGACGCCGCCGACGCCGAGGGGGCAGCGATAGTCCTGCGGGTAGGGCAGGCGGGCGACCCGTACGTCGTCGGCGTGCCCCGAGACGTCGAGCGCTCCCGCGGTCATCCCGTGGTAGGCACCGGCGAAGGCCACGATGGTCCTCCGGCCGGTGGCGGTCCGGACGAGCTTGAGGGCGGCTTCCACCGCGTCCGTACCGGCCGGGCCGCAGAACTGCACGCGCGCGTGCCCGGCGAGCCCGGACGGCAGGGTGCTGAACAGCTCGGTGACAAAGGCGTCCTTGACCGGTGTGGCCAGGTCGAGGGCGTGCAGGGGGGCACCCGAGTCGAGGACCTTGCGGATGGCCTCCAGGACGACGGGGTGGTTGTGTCCCAGGGCGAGGGTGCCGGCGCCCGAGAGGCAGTCCAGGTAGCGGCGGCCGTCCGCGCCCTCGATGGTGAGCCCGCGGGCCCGCACCGGCACGATCGGCAGGGCACGCGCATAGGTGCGCGCCGCCGACTCGCGTACCGACTGGCGCCGCAGGATCCCCTCGTGCACCGTGCCCGCTTCCGCGGACGCGCGGCCTTCGGGCACAGAATCCGTCACGGTCACGGCTCCTTGTCCTCCCGCTGTCCCAAGGCGTCGGCGGCCCGCTGGCACAAGGCACCGGCCTCCCGCTGTCGAGGTGTGTCACCGCCCGCGGCACAGGAGCCCTGGCACGGGAGCCCTGGACGCAGGCGGCAGGACCCCCCACCGCTACAACCCCGGACCGGCCGCACGGTTACGGGCAGGCCCGAGATCGTTTGAGGTGTTCGGTCCCGCCGGTGGTCCGTGGCCGGTGGACACGGGGGGCGCCACGGGTGCCGAAGGGCGCGGAAGGCGCCGTCCACCACGAGAAGGCCGCGCGGAGGGCGGCCTTCTCGTCGGTGTGGACCTCGCCGTGGGCGAGGTGTGCGCGGTCGTCATCGGCCACGGCGGCCGTCGTCGGCCACGAAGTGAATGCGGCCGGAGCCGGCAGGGACGGGCAAGGACAGCGGTACGGCCCGGCCGGGAAGGCGGGCCGCCCGGCGGTGGATGCCGGGCGAGCCGCGCCGGTGCTCAGTCGCGGTCCACCTGCTCGCGCACGATCTCGCCGCTGGCGGCGTCGACGTCGACGGTCGTCTTGGTCCAGTTGTCGGTGTTGACGACATCGGCGGACCAGACGAGCTCCTGGTTGTCGTTCTCCTCGAGTTCGAGGCCGGTGACCGTGCCCTTGACCTTGTCGGTGGCCGTTGTGACGGCCTGCTTCGGTGTCTGCTTGGCCCTGTTCAGCCAGTCGGTGATCTCACGCTTTTCGTCCGCATCCTGGTCCGCTTCGGTTTCGCTGCGGAGGAGCTCTCCATTGACCGCGTCGATGTCGATCCGGTGCAGGGTGCCATCGGCGGCGGCGACCCGGGCCTCCCACTTCGGGGCGCCCGGCGAGGGAGACGACTCCGGCGTGCCCGGCGAGGCGGTCGCCTCGCCGCGGTCCCTTCCCGGTTCGCGCCCCCTTCCCAGTTCCAGAGCGACGAGCTTGCCGCCGGAGACCTCCCCGACAGCGGTGTCGGCCGCCTGGTCCCAGGTCACCTTCGCCTGGGAGAGCAGCTCCTTGCGCTCCGCCTGGTCCCTGCTCAGTGAGGGAGAGGGGGACGGGGAGGGAGACGCGGTGGGAGAAGAGGTGGAGCCCGGACTGGTCTGGGCCTCCACAGCAGCTTGGGGAGCAGTCGTGTCCGAGTTCGTACAGGCTGCCAGCAGCAAAGCCGAACCGCTCAGGGCACAGGCTGCGGCCAGCGAACGCAGAGGGGTGATGCGTTGCGCAGATCTCATGCAGCTCCTATAACCCCAGAATCATCCCAACACACTACATGAAGACCAAAACTACCGAAATGGGCTAGTTGCTACATTTCTCATAGCTCTCGGCGAACGAATCCCGGCAGGCAGACCTGAAGCCGGGACCTGCAGCCAGGACCTGAAGCCGGGACCGGACTCACCCGCACGGGAGGGGACACTCCCGAACGAGCCTCCTGAAAGAGCGTCAAACAGGAGCACAGCCGAACAGTTGCCCGATCGGCAAAGCTCGTAGCGAAACCGTTGCCGTACTGTCGGCCGACCCGGACCGCGACCGCCTAGTGTGTGGTGCCGTTCCAGACCGCCGTGCGGCACGCGCGAACTCGGCCCGGGGTCACCGTGGGAGCACGGCGGGAAGTGTCACATCCGTTCATTTCAGGGGGAATCAGAGCATGCGACTCATACGCCCGTCCTTCACCACGCGTCGAGAAACGGGCGCCCGCCGCACCACCTCCCCCGTGCTGACCGCCGTCGCACTGGTCTCGGCGCTGGCGCTCACCGCCACCGGCTGTGACTCCGGCGACGACACCAGGGCGGACGGCCGGCCCCAGGCCTCCGGGCTCCCCGGTGACATCGACGGAATCGGTGACGGCAAGATCAAGATCCCGGACGACATCCGGCGGAAGCTCGAGGAGCACGGGATCGACATCGACAAGTGGAGGAACGGCGCCTGGAAGGACTGGAACAAGGACGACTGGCTGCGCGAGGCGAGCGACTTCATCAACCCGATCATCAAGGACCTGTGGGACCCGGAGCGCATGCGCCGGGCCGAGGACCCGAACCGGAGTGTCGACGAGAACGACCTCTCCGGTGACCAGGGTGTCACCGACCCGACTCCGGTACCGGTGAAGGCGCGGGCGGTCTCGCCGCCGTACCGCGAGAACGCGGCGACGGCGGGCAAGGTGTTCTTCGACTCCCCCGAGGGCAGCATGGTCTGCTCGGCGACGGTCGTTCAGGACCCGGCGCACCCCGGCAAGTCCAACCTGGTGTGGACGGCCGGCCACTGTGTGCACGCCGGCAAGAAGGGCGGCTGGTACCGCAACATCGCCTTCGTGCCGGCGTACAACGACGCGGGCAAGGACGCCGACCAGCTGAGGAACGCCACCCGGGAGGAGGTCGCCCCGTACGGCGTGTGGTGGGGAGACTGGGCGCAGACCTCTCAGCAGTGGATCGAGCAGGGCGGCTCGACCGGCGGTCAGGGTGCCCCGTACGACTTCGCCGTCCTCCACGTCACGCCCGAGAAGGGCGGCAGCGGCAAATCGCTGGAGGAGACCGTCGGCGGGGCACTGCCCGTGGACTTCAACGCCCCGCCCGTGCCGAAGGTGGACAGCGTCACCGCGACCGGCTACCCGGCGGCGGCGCCGTACGACGGCCAGCGGCTGTACCAGTGCCAGGACAAGCCGGGCCGGCTGTCGCTGAACGCCTCGGACCCGACGATGTACCGCATCGGCTGCACCATGACCGGCGGCTCCTCCGGCGGCGGCTGGGTCAGGACGGGCCCGGACGGCAAGCCCGTCCTGGTCTCCAACACCTCGATCGGCCCGGTGACGACGGGCTGGCTGGCGGGCCCGCGGCTGGGCGAGGTGGCCAAGGGCGTGTACGACGCGGTCAGCAGGAAGTTCGCCGGACAGTGACCGCCGGCCCGGCCGGGGCGGCTTCGTACCGGAGCGTGGGCGAGAGGTACGGCGGCCGGTGACCTTGTGAACGCCGAGGGCTCGCTCCTCGTCGACGGGGAGCGAGCCCTCGGCGTGTCGTGTCGTGTTGGGGAGTCGTGGCCCGCGGGCCGTGACCGTGGATCAGGCCGCGGGAGCCGGCGTGTACGGTGCCAGTTCCGCCGCGAGCTCCTCGTGCACCCAGGCCTTGAGCAGGGTGCCCTCCGCGGTGTGCTCCTGGGAGAGCACCTCGCCCTCGGTGTGGGCGCGGGCGACCAGGTTGCCGCAGGTGTACGGCACCAGTGCCTCGATCTCGACGGCCGGCCGGGGCAGCTCCCTGTCGATCAGGTCCAGCAGCTCCGGGATGCCCTCTCCGGTGCGGGCGGAGACCGCGATCGAGCGCTTCTCGATCCGCAGCAGCCGCTGGAGCACCAGCGGATCCGCCGCGTCCGCCTTGTTGATCACGACGATCTCGGGGATGCCGGCGGCGCCGATGTCCCTGATCACCTCGCGCACGGCGGCCAGCTGCTCCTCCGGGTTGGGGTGGGCGCCGTCGACCACGTGCAGGATCAGGTCGGCGTCACCGACCTCCTCCATGGTGGAGCGGAACGCCTCGACCAGGTGGTGCGGCAGGTGCCGGACGAAACCGACGGTGTCGGCCAGGGTGTAGGTCCGGCCGCTCGGGGTCTCGGCCCGGCGCACGGTCGGGTCCAGGGTCGCGAACAGCGCGTTCTCGACCAGGACGCCCGCGCCGGTGAGACGGTTGAGCAAGGAGGACTTGCCGGCGTTGGTGTAACCGGCGATGGCGACGGAGGGCACCTTGTTGCGGCGCCGCTCCTGGCGCTTGACCTCGCGGCCGGTCTTCATGCTCGCGATCTCCCGGCGCATCTTCGCCATCTTCTCGCGAATCCGCCGCCGGTCCGTCTCGATCTTGGTCTCACCGGGACCGCGTGTGGCGATCCCGCCGCTGCCGCCACCCATCTGCCGGGACAGCGACTGACCCCAACCGCGCAGCCTCGGCAGCATGTACTCCATCTGCGCGAGCGCGACCTGCGCCTTGCCCTCCCGGGACTTGGCGTGCTGGGCGAAGATGTCCAGGATCAGGGCCGTACGGTCGATGACCTTGACCTTGACGACGTCCTCGAGCTGGATCAGCTGGCCCGGGCTGAGCTCACCGTCGCAGATGACGGTGTCCGCGCCCGTCTCCAGGACGATGTCGCGCAGTTCGTCGGCCTTGCCGGAGCCGATGTAGGTGGCCGGGTCGGGCTTGTCACGGCGCTGGATCACGCCGTCGAGCACGACCGCGCCCGCGGTCTCCGCGAGGGCGGCGAGCTCGGCGAGCGAGTTCTCCGCGTCCTGCACGGTTCCCGAGGTCCAGACGCCGACGAGCACGACCCGCTCCAGGCGGAGCTGCCGGTACTCGACCTCGGTGACGTCCTCGAGCTCGGTGGAGAGGCCCGCGACACGGCGCAGGGCCGCGCGGTCGAAGCGGTCGAGCTGATCGCCGTCCCGCTCTCCGTCGATCTCGGGGCTCCAGGCGACGTCCTCTTCCATCAGGGCATCGGCCCGGAGGCCCTCGGGGTGGGTGTTCGCAAGGCGCCTGCCGGATCGGGACGCCCGAAACGTCTGGGAAGAGGAGGAAGAGGAGGTCATTGGATCCTTACGCCGTGGGATATTTCCGTCACCGGTCACAACGTATGAGTACCCGGGAACATTCCCCTGTCCCCTGCCGTGCCGGCCCGACGATGGTCGCACGCCGTGCGCCGTTCCGTCACGACATTATTTCTCCGTCGCTCCCGGCCGCACCCCTCCCGGCCGTTCCTCCGTCCATTCCCCGATCATTCATTCTCCGATCATTGCCCGCTCATTCCCCGACCGCTCCCCGTCGTTTCCGTCGTTTCCCGGGGAGCTTCTCGGGTGCTTCCCCCGATTGCTTCTCCGGGTGCCTCCCGGGCACTTCTCCGGACGCCTCAGCGGTCATTTCTTCGCCGTCTTCGCCGGCGGCTCGGACTTCCAGTCGGGGTGGCCGGGCATCGGCGGGGTCTTCTCGCCGTACAGCCAGGCCTTGAAGAAGCCGCTCAGATCGCGTCCGGCGATGTCCGAGGCCAGACGCTGGAAGTCGGCCGTGGTCGCGGCGCCGTCCCGGTGGGAGCGCACCCAGGTGCGCTCCAGGCGCTCGAAGTTCTGCTTGCCGATCTCCTGACGCAGCGCGTACAGGACGAGCGCGGCGCCGTCGTAGACGTTCGGACGGAAGATGCCGGCCTTCTGCCCGGGCTCCGGCGGCCTGGGCAGCGCGGGCGGCCCGCCGGCCTCGCGCCAGCGGTCGGAGGCGCTGTAGGCGGCCTTCATACGGGCCTCCAGGGGCCGGTTCGCCTTCTCCTCGGCGTACAGGGCCTCGTACCAGGTGGCGTGCCCCTCGCTGAGCCACAGGTCGGACCAGGTGCGGGGGCTCACGCTGTCGCCGAACCACTGGTGGGACAGCTCGTGCACCATGATCGACTCGACGTACCACTCGGGATAGGCGGCGTCGGTGAACAGCCTCTTCTCGAACAGGGACAGGGTCTGCGTCTCGAGCTGGAAGCCGGTGCTGGCGGAGGCCACCAGCACGCCGTACGTCTCGAAGGGGTACGGGCCGACCTTGCTCTCCATCCAGGCGATCTGGGCGGGGGTCCTGGCCAGCCACGGCTCGAGCACCGCGTGGTCCTCGGCCGGGACCACGTCCCGTACGGGCAGGTCCTGCGGGCCGGTGCGGTGCAGCACGGTGGAGCGGCCGACGGAGATCTGCGTCAGCTCGGTGGCCATGGGGTGCCGGGTGCGGTACACCCACGTGGTCGTGCCGCCGTTTTGGACGATACCGGCCGGCAGCCCGTTGGCGACGGCCGTGTACCCCTCGGGCGTGGTGACACGGATGGTGAACATCGCCTTGTCGGACGGGTGGTCGTTGCACGGGAACACCAGGTGCGCGGCGTCGGCCTGGTTGGCCAGCACAAGGCCGTCCTCGGTGCGTACCCAGCCTCCGTCGCGGTTCTTTCCGGGCGCGGGGTCGCTGGTGTGGCGTACGGTGATCCGCGTCCAACTGCTGCGGGGCAGCGGGTTCTTCGGGGTGATCACGAGGTCTTCGCCGACGGTGGTGAACGCGGCCGGGCTGCCGTCGACCTCCACGGAGTCGACCTTGCCGTGCGCGAAGTCGAGGTTCACCCGGTCCAGCTTCCGGGTCGTCCACGCGTCGATCGTGGTGACGGCCCGCAGCGGCGTGCTGTTGTCGCCGGAATAGGTGAAGGCCAGGTCGTACGACGACACGTCGTATCCCGGGTTGCCCAGGTGCGGGAAGAGCCGGTCCCCGACGCCCAGGGGCTCGGGCGGGGCGCTCGCGGCGACGAGGGCGGCGGAGACGGCGGAGGCGAGGAGGACCGCCTTCAGGCGACGCGGGACACGTGATCCAGGGCTGAGCAGCATGTCCCACCGCTACCAGCGCTCTTGCGCGGCACGGCGCAGGCTCGCGCCCGACCCACCCGAAAGGAGCCCTCGAAACCGCACCGGGGGCCGGGGGAAAAGGTGTTGAGGGGCATTCACCGCGAGCAGTGCGCCGGGCGGTGCGCACGGCCAGGAGCGCGCATGTACGCGAGGACGGGCCGCGGGGCGCACGGACGGGCGGAGGCGGGCGGAGCACACGAGGCCACCGGGAAGCCGCCGGGCACACCGGGCACCGGCACGGTGCGCCCGGCGCGCATGTCGGAGACAGCTGCGCCCCAGTGTCCGGCGGCTAGGGCTGGGTGCGGCTCACGTCGTAGACGCCCGGAACGTTGCGCATCGCGCGCATCAGGGACGGCAGACCGGCGGCGTCGGGCAGTTGGAGGGTGTACGTGTGGCGGACGTGCTGCCGGACCGGCGGGGACACCGTCGCCGAGATGATCTCGACGCCCTCACGGGCGATCGCCTCGGTGAGGTCGGCCAGCAGATGGGGGCGGTCGAACGATTCGGCGAGCAGCGTGACCCGGCACGCGGCGGTGTCTCCCCAGCGCACGTCGACCTCCGCGCGCCCCGCGCTCTTCATCCGCGCGACCGTCGCGCACTCCACACGGTGCACGGTCACCACTCCCCCGCGGACGACGAATCCGGTGATCCCGTCGGGCGGCACGGGGGTACAGCAGCCCGCGAGCCGCGCGTTCGCGCGGGGGCGGTCGACGACCAGGACACTCGCCTCGCGCGGTGCGGCGCCGGCGGCCGCACCAAAGTCCCGGCCCCGGGGCGGACCGGCGTCCGTCGCCCTGCTCGGAGCAGGGGTCGCGGGAGCCGGAGCAGCGGTGCCGGCCTTGTCCTCGGCGTTCCCGGCGTTCCCGGCGTTCTCGATCTCGGTGTTCCCGGCGTTCTCGGCCGGGGACGGCCGCGCGGCCAGCCGGCGCTGGATGGCGATGCGGGCGGTCGGGGTGCGCGCGTGCTCCAGCCACTCCCGGGAGGGCTCGGAGGCCGGGTCCTGGCCCATGAGCAGCTGGACGGTGTCGCCGTCCTTCAGGACGGTGCTCAGCGTCGCCAGGCGGCCGTTGACCCGGGCGCCCATGCACGCGTGCGCGTCCTCGCCGTACAGGGCGTAGGCGGCGTCCACGCACGTGGCGCCCTCGGGCAGGCCCAGCGTTCCTCCGTCGGGTCTGAAGACGGTGATCTCACGGTCCTGGGCGAGGTCCTCGCGCAGCGTGGACCAGAAGGTGTCGGGGTCGGGTGCCGCCCGCTGCCACTCCAGGAGGCGGGAGAGCCAGCCCGGCCGGGTGGGGTCGGCGCGCTCGCCGTCGCCCGCGGACTGCTCCTCCGAGGGAGGGGCGTAGGGGTTGCCGAGCGCCACGACACCGGCCTCGGCGACCTTGTGCATCCGGTGGGTGCGGATGAGGATTTCGACGACCTCGCCGTCCACGGGGGTCCCTCCGGGCGTGTCCGCGTGGTCCCGGGGGAGGGCGACGGCCGTGTGCAGCGACTGGTACAGGTTGAACTTGGGTACGGCGATGAAGTCCTTGAACTCCGAGACGATCGGCGTCATGCACGTGTGCAGTTCGCCGAGGACCGCGTAGCAGTCGGCGTCCTCGTTCACCAGCACGAGCAGCCGCCCGAAGTCGCATCCGCGCAGCCGGCCGCGTTTGCGGGCGACACGGTGCACGGAGACGAAGTGCCGTGGCCGGATGAGGACTTCGGCGGTGAGACCGGCCTCGCGCAGCACTCCGCGGACCTGTTCGGCGACCTCGGCGAGCGGGTCGTGGGGACGCGCGGCGTTCTCGGCGATCAACTCGCGCGTGCGTGCGTACTCCTCGGGGTGCAGGACGGCGAAGACGAGGTCCTCCAGCTCGGTCTTGAGGGCCTGTACCCCGAGCCGTTCGGCGAGCGGGATGAGCACGTCCCGGGTGACCTTGGCGATGCGTTTCTGTTTCTCCGGGCGCATCACCCCGAGGGTGCGCATGTTGTGCAGCCGGTCGGCGAGCTTGATCGACATCACGCGGACGTCGTTGCCCGTGGCGACGAGCATCTTGCGGAAGGTCTCGGGCTCGGCGGCGGCGCCGTAGTCGACCTTCTCCAGCTTGGTGACGCCGTCGACGAGGTAGCGCACCTCCTCGCCGAACTCCTCACCGACCTGCTCCAGGGTGACGTCGGTGTCCTCGACGGTGTCGTGCAGCAGTGACGCCGTCAAGGTGGTGGTCTCCGCGCCGAGTTCGGCGAGGATGAGGGTCACCGCGAGGGGGTGCGTGATGTACGGCTCACCGCTTTTGCGCAACTGCCCCCGGTGGGAGGACTCGGCCAGGAGATAGGCGCGGCGCAGCGGTTCGAGGTCGGCGTCGGGGAAGTGCGCGCGGTGGGCCTCGACCACATGGCTGATGGCGTCGGGCAGCCGGTCGCGGGTGGCCGGGCCGAGCAGGGCGGCACGGCCGAGCCGGCGCAGGTCGATTCGCGGGCGGGCCCTGCGGCGGGGCTCTGCGGGAGCCACCGGGGCCGCAGGATTCGTGGCATCCGCACTCATGGCACCTCCGGCTGCGTGGACCGGCGGACGGGGTGCCCAAGGCGTACACGGCTCAAGGGATGGCAACGGATTCCCCCGTCCGAGCCGGTGCTTGATGCTACCGAGCCCGACGGGCCCGATCGGCCGCCTCCCGGTGAGCGTGAAACGGATCACCCATTCGAGCGATGGCTGGAAAGTTTAAGGTTTCCGGTCACCCGGCAGGGGGTCGGCCATGGATGTCTCGCTCCCGGCACGTCCAGGCATACGTATGACTGGTGCTGCGGGCCGCTTCATCTGCGACACACAGCCGCCCCTCCTTCAGCCGACGACTGTTTTCAGCCACTCGCTGTCGATCTCGCCCTCGGCGACGATCACCGCCGGACCGGTCATCTCGATCTCGCCGTCCGGCCGCTCGGTGATCACCAGGGTCCCGCCGGGCACGTCCACCGTGTACGTCACGGGGGTCCCGGTGACCGCGGGGTCGGCGCCGTCGCGCCGGGCGGCCGCCACGGCGACGGCACACGCGCCCGTGCCGCAGGAGCGGGTCTCGCCGGCGCCGCGCTCGTGCACGCGCATGGCGACATGCCGGGGGCCGCAGTCGACCACGAACTCGACGTTCACCCCGTCCGGGTAGGCGGAGGCCGGGCTGAAGGCCGGCGGGGAGAGCAGGTCGCCGGCGTCGGCGAGGTCGTCGACGAAGGCGACCGCGTGCGGGTTGCCCATGTTCACGTTGCGCGCGGGCCAGCTGCGCTCGCCGACGCTCACCGTGACGTCCCCCTCGGGGAGCCGCGCCCTGCCCATGCCGACGGTGATGTCGCCGTCCTTGGCGAGGTGCACGGTCTTCACACCCCCGCGCGTGGCGATCGCGAGGTCGCCCTCGGCCGCGTGCCCGGCGTACTGGAGGTAGCGCGCGAAGACCCGCACACCGTTGCCGCACATCTCCGCGACCGAGCCGTCGCCGTTGCGGTAGTCCATGAACCACTCCGCCTCGGCCGCCATCTCCCGGGCCTCCGGGTGCGCGGCGGACCGCACGACGTGCAGCACGCCGTCCCCGCCGATGCCCGCGCGGCGGTCGCACAGGGCGGCCACGGCGGCCGGGGTCAGGTCCACGGCGTTCTCCGGGTCCGGGACGATCACGAAGTCGTTCTCCGTGCCGTGGCCCTTGAGGAAGGGGATGCGCGTGCTCATGCCTCGATCGTACGGGGTGCCCGCACCCGGGGCGCACGCCCGGCGGCCGCCGTCCCCGCAGGGTCCCCGCGGGCGCTCCGGACCCTGCCGGCGCCCTCCCGCCTGCCCTGCCTGCCCTGCGGCGCTCCCCCGGACCGGAAGGCCGGGAGGCGCCTCCGGGCACACCCTCCCCGAGCCCTCGGCTCCGCTCGGGCAAGGAGACCCCATGGCACCGGACACCGCGCGGCCCGTCCCCCTCCGGCCGGACGGCGCAAGGTGCCGGCAGGACCCGGCCGGCAGGGCCTAACGGAGCCGGGCGACGCGCCAGACGGCGAGGACGACGGCCACGGCGACGACGAGGGCGTATGCGCCGATCACCCGCCAGTCGAGGCGGCGGCCCGATCCCCGCGGAGGCAGGCCCGGCCAGGTGTAGCCGACACGGCGGGCGGCCATCATGCCCCAGCCGGCCGAGCAGAGGCAGATCAGCAGCCCCAGCATGGCGATCACGGCACCGCTGTCGCTGTCGAAGGCCAGCGGGAAGGCGAACATGAGGGAACCGACCGCGGCCAGGCCCACGATGGGGGCCAGCTGCCAGATGCGCAGCCGCCGCTGCGGGCGCAGTTCGACTTCCACCTCGGGCCCGGCGAACATCTCCTCGGACCCCGGACCGTCCGCGGTCACTCCGCCCTGCGTCTCGTCGGGTCCGTCGGAGCTCAGGGAACTCTCGTCCGGCTCCGCGCCGCCGCGGTCCACGGTGATGCGGTCCGTTCCTTGTGCGGTGTCGCGAGGGCCGGCCTCCATCGCCACGCGCCCTCCCAACTAGGACTCTCTTCGGCCGATCGGAGCTCGATGATGGCATGGCGCGGGGGCCCCGGACGGCGACCGGGGCGTCCCGATGCCATGACGTGATCAGGCTGTAACCGGTCGTTCGACCAACGACAGCGCCAGGCGGGGAAGTTCCCCGAGATCCTTCGCGGCTCCGCTCAGCCAGTGCACCCGCGGATCACGCCGGAACCAGGAGTCCTGACGGCGCGCGAAGCGCTTCGTGGCGCGTACGGTCTCCGCGCGCGCTTCTTCCAGCGTGCACTCCCCCGCGAGCGCCGCGAGCACCTGCTGGTAGCCGAGTGCACGCGATGCCGTGCGCCCCTCACGCAGACCCTGCGCCTCCAGCGCGCGCACCTCGTCCACGAGCCCCGCCTCCCACATGCGGTCGACCCGGCGCGCGATACGCTCGTCGAGCTCGGGGCGGGGCACGTCGACGCCGATCTGGATGGTGTCGTAGACCGCCTCGTGACCGGGGAGGGTGGCCGTGAAGGGCCGGCCGGTGATCTCGATCACCTCCAGGGCCCGGACGATACGGCGGCCGTTGCTGGGCAGGATGGCCCGCGCGGCCTCGGGGTCGGCGGCGGCCAGACGGGCGTGCAGCACGCCCGAGCCGTGCAGGGCGAGCTCCTCCTCCAGCCGGGCACGCACCTCGGGGTCGGTGCCGGGGAACTCCAGGTTGTCCACGGCCCCGCGGACGTACAGGCCGGAGCCGCCGACCAGGATCGGCCAGCGTCCCTCGGCGAGCAGCGCGTCGATCCGCTCCCGGGCGAGCCGCTGGTACTCGGCGACGGAGGCCGTGACCGTCACGTCCCAGATGTCGAGGAGGTGATGGGGTACGCCGCCGCGCTCCTCGGGCGTCAGCTTCGCGGTGCCGATGTCCATCCCCCGGTAGAGCTGCATGGAGTCGGCGTTGACGACCTCGCCTCCCAGACGCTGGGCCAGAAAGACGCCCAGGTCGGACTTTCCGGCCGCGGTGGGGCCGACGACGGCGATGACGCGAGGAGTGGAAAGTGCGCTGCTCACCGCAACAGTCTCGCAAAACCCCCACCACTGCCTCGAATGAGTTACGTACTACATGGGATTGATATGGGGGTTTTTGCACGACTCCTTCGCGGGTAGGAGCGGCAAAGAAAGTCTCGGCCGCCGGGGAGAAGACCGCCAGGAGGAGAAGACCGCCAGGAAAGGTGAACCATGGGTCTGCTGGACAACATGAAGGCCCGTATCGGCCCCGCCAAGGAGAAGGTGTCGCACCTCGCCCAGCGGCACGGGGGCACGATCGGGCACGGCCTGGAACGGGCCGCGAAGCTGGTGGACGAGAAGACCAAGGGCAAGTACAGCGACAAGATCCAGGCGGGCACGGGCAAGGCCAAGGAAGCCATGGACCGGCTCGCGCACAGGAGCGGGAGGAGCCCGGAGAAGGGTGAGGCTCCCCAGGCCGGCGAGACGCCGAGGAGCGCTTCCCCGCCGTCCTCGCCGGAGGGTCCGCCGCCCGTGTCCTGACGGCTCGCACCCGCCTTACGACCAGGTCGCCACCAGGTATCCCACGCCGTACGGCGCATCGTCGTAGAGCAGCTCACCACCGAGGACGGCGCCCTCGGCAGCACCCGCGAGGACCTGCCAGGGGGCCCGGCCCGACGCCTTCAGCCCGTGTGCCGGCTCCGTGCCGAGGGCCAGGAGGGCCGCCGTGTCCGCCTGTTCCAGCGCACGGGCGATCCCCGCGTCGAAGGGCTCGGCGCGTTCGTCGAGATATCCCGGCGCCTTGATCGACCGGCAGGCGCTGGCGTCGCCCATCACCAGCAGCGCCACCCGGCCGGCCCGCAGGGCGATGTCCCGGCCGGCCGCCGCGCACCGCTCGGGTTCCAGCAGCTCTCCCACGCCGATCCCCTCGACGGGGACGTCGGGCCGGCCGGTCCGCTCCAGCAGCCAGGCGGCCACGGCGAGCGAGGGCGGCAGCTCCTGCCCGGACGCCTCCTGTCCGGACGCGGTGCCCCTGTCCCGGCCGAGCCGGACGTCCACGTCCACGCCGAAGCCCCGGAACGACCCCCGGGTGCCCTCGGGGTACGGGGTGCACCCGGGCTGTCCGGCGGGCCCGACGACCACGAGCAGTTCGGGCCGGGCGGCGGCGAGCACGCCCAGGGCCTCCCCGCACGCGGCGCGCGCGGCGTCCATCTCGGGTGCGGCGCCCGCGGCGAGCTCGGGCACGAGGAGGGGCGGGCAGGGGCAGACAGCGGCGGCGACAAGCATGATCGGCAGGGTAACGCCGGACGACGCCCGGGCGTCACTCCACCGTCCGCCCCCGCACGGCAGAACGGGCAGCCGGGTCAGTCGCAGCCGCAGCCGCTGTTCGCCGTGGCCGGCAGCGGGGCGGGGGCGCCCACCTTCGGCAGGCCGAGCATGACACCCGTGGGCTTGGCCTGCTCGGCGGTGTTGCGCCGCTCCCAGGCGTCACCGGCGCGCGTGCGGCGCACATCGAGCACGGGGCCCTCGGCGAGGAGGTGGTGCGGGGCGGCGTAGGTGACCTCGACCGTGACCACGTCGCCGGGGCGGACGGCCTGGTCCGGCTTGGTGAAGTGGACCAGGCGGTTGTCGGGGGCGCGGCCGGACAGACGGCGGGTGGTGCCGTCCTTGCGGCCCTCGCCCTCGGCGACCATGAGCTCGAGCCTGCGGCCGAGCTGCTTCCTGTTCTCCTCCCAGGAGATCTCCTCCTGCAGGGCGACCAGCCGCTCGTAGCGCTCCTGGACGACCTCCTTGGGGACCTGGTCCTCCATCTCGGCGGCCGGGGTGCCCGGACGCTTGGAGTACTGGAAGGTGAACGCCTGCGCGAACCGCGCCTCGCGCACCACGTGCAGCGTCTGCTCGAAGTCCTCCTCGGTCTCGCCGGGGAAGCCCACGATGATGTCGGTGGTGATCGCCGCGTCCGGGATGGCCGCGCGGACCTTCTCGATGATCTTGAGGTAGCGCTCCTGGCGGTAGGAGCGGCGCATGGCCCTGAGCACCTTGTCCGAGCCGGACTGCAGCGGCATGTGCAGCTGCGGCATCACATTCGGCGTCTCGGCCATGGCGGCGATGACGTCGTCGGTGAAGTCGCGCGGGTGCGGGGAGGTGAAGCGGACGCGCTCCAGGCCCTCGATCTTCCCGCAGGCGCGCAGCAGCTTGCTGAACGCCTCGCGGTCGCCGATGTCGGAGCCGTAGGCGTTGACGTTCTGCCCGAGCAGGGTGATCTCCGAGACTCCCTCGGCGACCAGGGCCTCCACCTCGGCGAGGATGTCGCCGGGGCGGCGGTCCTTCTCCTTGCCGCGCAGCGCCGGGACGATGCAGAAGGTGCAGGTGTTGTTGCAGCCGACGGAGATCGAGACCCAGGCCGCGTACGCGCTCTCGCGCCGCGTCGGCAGCGTGGAGGGGAACGCCTCCAGGGACTCGGCGATCTCGACCTGCGCCTCCTTCTGCACGCGGGCGCGCTCCAGCAGCACCGGCAGCTTGCCGATGTTGTGCGTGCCGAAGACCACGTCCACCCAGGGCGCCTTCTTCACGATGGTGTCCCGGTCCTTCTGCGCCAGGCAGCCGCCGACCGCGATCTGCATCCCGGGCCGCTTGGCCTTCTTCGGCGCGAGGTGACCGAGGTTGCCGTAGAGCCGGTTGTCGGCGTTCTCCCGGACGGCGCAGGTGTTGAAGACGACGACGTCCGCGTCGCCGTCCGAGCCCTCCGGCGCCCGCACGTAGCCCGCCTCCTCCAGCAGGCCGGCCAGCCGCTCGGAGTCGTGGACGTTCATCTGGCACCCGTAGGTGCGGATTTCGTAGCTCCTGGGTTTCTGGGCGTCCACTGCGATGCTCCGGTCGCTGCTGCTGGTCATGCGTCAAGGGTAGGCGGTTCCGGCAGGACCCCGTACCGACGGGCACGACGCCCGGGAAGGGCCTCGCGTCCGCCGGGGGGCGGCGCGGCTCCCGAGCCGCAGCCCAGGGGGCGCGCCCGGCACGGAGGCCGCCGGGCGCCACGGCGCCGCAGGTGCACGGCGCCGTCCGCGTCACTCGCCGTCGGGGGCCCAGCCCTGGCGGCGCAGCACGCCCGCCACGTCGGGCGCCTCGTAGTGCTCCCCCTTGAGGACCTTGCCGTCGGCCCGCCGGACGACCCGGCCGTCCGGACCGAGCTTGGTCATGTTGGAGCGGTGGATCTCGGCGATCACCTCGTCCAGGTCGATGCCGTGCACCAGGGCGGTGCCGTACGCCACGTACACCACGTCCGCCAGTTCGTGCGCGAGCCGGTCGAGCGGGCCGTCCACCGAGACCTCCGCGGCCTCGGCCGCCTCCTCGGCGAGCAGGTCCCTGCGGTGCGCGGCGAGCGCGGGCGGCACCCGGGTGGGTCTGCTGCGGACGTCCAGCCCGAAGGCGCGGTGGAACTCACGGACGAGATCGGCGGGCGAGGAACTCATGCGGCGACGATAGCCGCCCCCTGTGACAGCCCCGGCCGGCCGCCGGCCACCCCGCCCTGGCCAGTGCGGCCCCCGGCTGGCAGGATCGCGCGCATGTCCACGGTGTTCCTCCGTCGTACCGGCGGCCGTCGCGGCCTGTGGGGCACGGCCGCCGGTGCCGTCGTCCTCGGCCTGCTGCTGTGGTGGCTGCTGCCGCTGGGCGACACGCCGCCGGGCGGGACGATCACCTTCAGCACCGGGACCCGGCGCGGGGTCTACCAGGAGTACGGCGAACGGCTGCGCACCGCGTTCGCCAGGAACATGCCCGATCTGAAGGTGCGGCTGCTGACCAGCGACGGCTCGCAGGAGAACGTCACGCGTGTGGCGACCGGCCGGGCCGACTTCACCATCGCCGCGGCGGACGCGGTGGAGACGTACAGGCTGAACCACGACGCGGGCGCCGCGCGGCTGCGCGGTGTGGCCCGCCTCTACGACGACTACGTGCAGCTCGTGGTCCCGGCCGGCTCACGGGTGACCTCCGTGCAGGACCTGCGCGGCAAGCGGGTGGCGATAGGGCCGCCGAAGTCGGGCGTCCGGCTGATCGCCGAGCGGGTGCTCAGGGCGGCCGGGATCGACCCGGAGACCGACATCCGGCCGAGGAGCGACGGCATCGACACCGGACCGGGCCGGCTGCGGCAGGGCGAGCTCGACGCGTTCTTCTGGTCGGGCGGACTGCCGACGGACGGCCTGCAGCAGCTGTCCCGGAAGTTCGCGTTCCGGTTCGTGCCGATCGAGGCCGACCTGGTGGCCAGACTGCATGCCGAGGGCGGCGCCACGCGGTACTACCGGGCCACCAACATGCCCGAGTCGGCCTATCCGGCGATCCAGCGGGGCGACACCGTGCCGACGATCGCCGTGTCCAATCTGCTGATGACCCGCGAGGACGTCGACCCGAGGCTGACCGAGTGGGTGACCCGCGTCGTCATCAAGAGCCGCGACGGCATCGGCGCCCACGTCCACTCCGCCCAGCTGGTCGATCTGCGCACCGCCATCTACACCGACCCGCTCACCCTGCACGAGGGCGCTCGCCGCTACTACCGCTCGGTCAAGCCTTAGGGGTGCCGTGCGTCCGGCCCGGACGCCCCTCTCCGAACGACGCCCCTGCGCCCGGCCGGGCCTCAGGAGGGTCCCGTCCTCGGCACCGTCACCGTCACCTTCAGCCCGCGCGGCTCCTCGCCGCGGTGGTGGTCGTAGGAGATGGAGCCGCCGCCCGCCGCGAGCAACGCGCGCGTGATGGACAGGCCGAGACCGGAGCCCTTGACGTTCTGGTGGCGGCTGCTGCGCCAGAAGCGGTCGCCGATGCGGGTGAGTTCCTCGTCGGTGAGGCCGGGACCGCGGTCGGCGACCACGATCGTGGCCGTGTCACGGCCGCAGGAGACCCGTATGTCGACGCGTTCTCCCTCGGGCGTGAACTTGACCGCGTTGTCGATCACCGCGTCCAGCGCGGAGGACAGCGCGACCGGGTCGGCCCAGGCCGTGGTGGCCGGGCAGTCGCCGACCAGCCGGACCCCCTTGGCCTCGGCGGCCGGTGTCCAGGCGGCCACCCGCTCGGCGGTCAGCGCGCCGACGTCGATGAGCCGCAGATCCGGCTCCGCGTGCTCGGCGAGCGCCAGGTCCAGCAGGTCGTCCAGGACCTGTGCCAGACGTTTGCCCTCGGCCCGGACCGAGGCGATCTCCTCGTTGTCCTCGGGCAGTTCCAGGGCGAGCAGTTCGATGCGCAGCAGCAGTGCGGACAGCGGGTTGCGCAGCTGGTGCGAGGCGTCGGCGACAAAGGCGCGCTGCTGCTCCAGCACATTCTCGACGTGGTCCGCCATCTCGTTGAACGACCGGGCCAGACGGCGCAGTTCCGGCGGTCCGCCGGCCACCGCCACCCGGGACTTCAGCCGTCCGGTGGCGATGTCGTGGGTGGTGGCGTCGAGGATGCGCACGGGCTTGAGCACCCAGCCGGTCAGCCGCAGCGCCGCGCCGACGGCGACCAGCATCGCGACGCTCTCGCCCGCGCCGATGAGCAGCCAGCCGTGCAGTGTCCGGGAGCGCATCTGTCCCGTCGGCGAGTCGGTGACGACGACCGCGACGACGTCGCCGTCCCGGATCACGGGGGAGGCGACGACCAGCCGGCGCCGCTGCCAGGGCCAGACCTGCTCCGGGTCGTGGCTGCGCCGGCTCAGCAGCGCCTCCTCGAAGGCGTCACGGACCTCACCCGTGGCGGGCAGGGACCAGTCCGCCGGTGCCTTGGCCATCGGGGTGCCGGACCGGTAGAACACGCCGGCCCGGATGCCGTAGACCTCGTGGTAGCTGGCGAGTTCCCGGCTGAGGGTCTCCAGGCGCTCGTCCGGGCCCGGCTGGGGGACGCCTCCGACCCGGTCGGCGACGAACTGGGCCAGGGCGGCGAAGCGTGCCGTGTCATCGATCCGGTCCACGATCACTTTCTGCTGCTCGGTGCCGGCCACGCTGACGGCGAGCGGGACGCCGAGGGCGAGCAGAACGGCCGCCATCAGGGCGATGAGCAGCGGCAGAAGGCGTGTGCGCACCCGTCCCCGCTAGGCGGCCGGGGCGACGAGCCGGTAGCCGACGCCGCGTACGGTCTCGATCAAAGCCGGCCGGCGCAGTTTGGAGCGCAGCGAGGCGACGTGCACCTCCAGGGTGCGTCCGGTCCCCTCCCAGCTGGTGCGCCACACCTCGCTGATGATCTGCTCCCGGCGGAAGACCACACCGGGGCGCTGGGCGAGCAGCGCGAGCAGGTCGAACTCCTTGCGGGTCAGCTGGACGACGGTGCCGTCGACGCTGACCTGCCGGGTGGGCAGGTCGATGTGCACGGAGCCGAACCGCAGCGTGCTCTCGACGGCGCCGCCCGTGCCCTCGTGGGCGGTGCGGCGGCTGACGGCGTGGATGCGGGCGAGCAGCTCGCCGGTGTCGTAGGGCTTCACCACGTAGTCGTCGGCGCCGAGGTTGAGGCCGTGGATGCGGGAGCGGACGTCGGAGCGGGCGGTGACCATGATCACCGGAGTGCTGGTGCGCTTGCGGATCCTGCCGCAGAGCTCGAAGCCGTCCTGGTCGGGCAGGCCCAGGTCGAGCAGGACCACTCCGAAGCCGGCCTCTTCGGAGACCAGCGCCCGCAGAGCCTCCTCGCCGCTGCGGGCGTGCGTGACGTCGAAACCGTGCCGCTTCAGGACCGCGGACAGGGCTGCGGCGACATGGTTGTCGTCCTCGACGAGGAGCAGTCTCATCCCGGCCTCCCCCGGTTCAACCGTCGTTCAGTCATGACATGTACAGAAAGGGCACGTGCGCGCGCACGAAGTGCAGTCACGCCGATGGATACGGACGCCGTCAAGAGGATTCCGGTTACGCACCCTCTGTCGTTACCCACCCGGTATGCGCCCCGGACCCGCCCGGGGTGTGTCCCGGACCCGCCCGGGGTGTGTCCGGCCGGCAGGGATAGGATGAGCCCGGCCGCTATCGGATCGTGATGCTCAGATCTCCCTCAGATCGGATGACGCGGGTCACAACGCTGGCTACTGTCCCCCGGAAACCGAGGAGGACGGAGCCTGAAAACGATGACCGAAGTATCGATGGCCAAGAAAGACGTGGCCTCGACCGACGATCTGGTCGTCCTGAAGAACGTCAACAAGCACTTCGGCTCGCTGCACGTGCTCCAGGACATCGACCTGACGGTCGCCCGCGGTGAGGTCGTCGTGGTCATCGGGCCCTCCGGGTCCGGCAAGTCCACCCTGTGCCGCACCATCAACCGCCTGGAGACCATCGACTCGGGCACGATCACGATCGACGGCAAGCCGCTGCCCCAGGAGGGCAAGGAGCTGGCCCGGCTGCGCGCCGACGTCGGCATGGTGTTCCAGTCGTTCAATCTCTTCGCCCACAAGACCGTTCTCGAGAACGTGACCCTCGGCCAGATCAAGGTCCGCCGCAAGGACAAGCAGCAGGCCGAGGCGCGGGCCCGGGAGCTGCTCGACCGGGTCGGGGTGGGCGCGCAGGCCGACAAGTACCCCGCCCAGCTCTCCGGTGGCCAGCAGCAGCGTGTGGCCATCGCGCGGGCGCTGGCCATGGACCCGAAGGTCATCCTGTTCGACGAGCCGACCTCCGCGCTCGACCCGGAGATGATCAACGAGGTCCTCGAGGTCATGCAGCAGCTCGCCCGGGACGGCATGACGATGATCGTCGTCACCCATGAGATGGGATTCGCCCGGTCGGCCGCGGACCGGGTGGTCTTCATGGCCGACGGCCGGATCGTCGAACAGGCCACGCCCGACCAGTTCTTCAGCAATCCGCGCAGCGAACGGGCCAGGGACTTCCTGTCGAAGATCCTGCACCACTGACGCGGCGGCCCGCCGGTGACGCCCCACGCCACCGGCCCCGCGACCGGGCCGTCGCCGTCCCGACGGCCGGCCCTCACCTCTTCTCGACTCCCCCAAAGGAAGGGCACATGAAGCTTCGCAAGGTCACCGCCGCCTCCGCCGCCGTCCTCGCCCTCGCCCTGTCGGCGACGGCGTGCAGCTCGGGCGACAAGAAGGACGAGGGCTCCTCGGGCGGCGGCAAGAAGATCACCATCGGCATCAAGTTCGACCAGCCCGGCCTCGGCCAGAAGACCCCGCAGGGCTACTCCGGCTTCGACGTCGACGTGGCCAAGTACGTCGCCAAGAAGCTCGGTTACAGCGAGGACCAGATCGAGTGGAAGGAGGCGAAGAGCAGTGACCGCGAGACCATGCTGCAGCGCGGTGACGTCGACTTCATCGCCGCCACGTACTCGATCACCCCGGAGCGCGACCAGAAGGTCGACTTCGC
This sequence comes from Streptomyces thermoalcalitolerans, assembly GCF_039525155.1. Lineage (NCBI taxonomy): Bacteria > Bacillati > Actinomycetota > Actinomycetes > Kitasatosporales > Streptomycetaceae > Streptomyces > Streptomyces thermoalcalitolerans. Next base: position 42,663 of record NZ_BAAAHG010000026.1, read on the forward strand.
CGGCCCGTACCTGCTGGCCCACCAGGACGTCCTGATCCGCGCCGACGACGACTCGATCAAGTCGCCGGCCGACCTCAACAGCAAGAAGCTGTGCTCGGTGACCGGTTCGACCTCGGCGCAGAACATCAAGAACAAGCTGGCGCCCAAGGCCAACCTGCAGAACTACCCGACGTACTCGGCCTGTCTGGGCGGTCTGCAGAACAAGGCCATCGACGCGCTGACCACGGACGACTCGATCCTCGCCGGTTACGCCGCCCAGGAGCAGTTCAAGGGCAAGTTCAAGCTGGCCGGCTTCAAGATGACCAACGAGAACTACGGCATCGGCGTCAAGGAGGGCAGCGACCTCAAGGACAAGATCAACAAGGCCCTTGAGGAAATGGTCGCCGACGGTTCGTGGGAGAAGGCCGTGAAGGCCAACTTCGGCCCGGCCAACTACAAGTACGAGCCCGCGCCGAAGATCGGCGAGATCAAGAGCTGAGTCAGCGCCCGCCGGGTGCGCCGCCCTGCGTGAGCGGCGCACCCGGGGCCCACCACACGCGGAAGCGCGGGAGATCGTGTTCGACTTTCTTGAAGGTTATGACCTGCTGGGAGCCTTCTGGGTGACCGTGCAGCTCACCCTGCTCTCGGCCGTCGGCTCCCTGGTCTGGGGCACGGTGCTGGCCGCCATGCGCGTCGGCCCGGTGCCGCTCATGCGCGGCTTCGGCACCGCCTACGTCAACATCGTGCGGAACATCCCGCTGACGGTGATCATCCTGTTCACCTCGCTGGGCCTGAACCAGACCCTCAACATCACCCTCGGTGCACAGAGGTTCGACGTCATCAACTTCCGGCTCGCCGTGCTCGGTCTGGTCGCCTACACCGCGGCGTTCGTCTGCGAGGCGCTCCGCTCGGGCATCAACACGGTGCCGGTCGGCCAGGCGGAGGCGGCCCGCGCCCTCGGACTGAGCTTCACCCAGGTGCTGACCCTGGTGGTGCTGCCGCAGGCGTTCCGCTCGGTCATCGGCCCGCTCGCGAACGTCCTGATCGCGCTGACCAAGAACACCACGGTGGCCGCGGCCATCGGTGTGGCCGAGGCCGCCCTGCTGATGAAGGAAATGATCGAGAACGAGGCACAGCTCCTGCTGATCTCCGCGATCTTCGCGTTCGGCTTCGTGTGCCTGACGCTGCCGACCGGCCTGATCCTCGGCTGGGTGGGCAAGAAGGTGGCGGTGAAGCGATGAGCTCCGTGCTGTACGACGCCCAGGGCCCCCGGGCCAAGCGGCGCAACGTCCTCTACACGGTCGTGTTCCTGCTGGCCGTCGTGGCCCTCGGGTGGTGGGTGTTCCGGGCCCTGAACGACAAGGGGCAGCTGGACTGGGAGAAGTGGAAGCCCTTCTTCTCCGGCTCCGAGGCGTGGACCACGTACATCCTGCCCGGCCTGTGGAACACGCTGATCGCGGCGTTCCTGTCGATGCTCATCGCGCTGCCCCTCGGCGCGGCCTTCGGCATCGCGCGGCTCTCCGACCACGTCTGGATCCGCGTCCCGGCCGGCGTGCTCGTGGAGTTCTTCCGCGCCATCCCGGTGCTGATCCTGATGATCTTCGGGCTCGCGCTGTTCGCCCAGTACACCGACGTCGACTCGGACGCCCGGCCCCTGTACGCCGTCGTCACCGGTCTGGTGCTCTACAACGCCTCGGTCCTCGCGGAGGTCGTCCGCGCGGGCATCCTCGCCCTGCCCAAGGGGCAGACGGAGGCCGCGCAGGCCATCGGTCTGCGCAAGACCCAGATCATGACGTCGATCCTGCTGCCGCAGGCGGTCACCGCGATGCTGCCGGCCATCGTCAGCCAGCTGGTGGTGATCGTGAAGGACACCGCGCTCGGCGGCGCGGTCCTCACCTTCCCGGACCTGCTGGCGGCGGTCTCTCCGATGAGCTCGTACTACGGTGCGAACACCGTCGCCAGCTTCACCGTCGTGGCTCTGCTCTTCGTGCTGATCAACTTCGCCCTCACCAGCTTCGCGAGCTGGCTGGAGCGGCGGCTGCGGAGCCGGAAGAAGTCCACCGGCACGGTGCTTCCGTCGGCCGCCGTGGGAGGCACCGAGTCGACGGGGACCGCCGCCTGACGAAGACGCCTGACAAAGACGCCTGACGAAGGCATCCGGCGAAGACACCCGGCGCGGCCGCCCGGCAAGGGCGCCTGACGGGGAGTCCGCACCACGGATGTGACACGGGGGCAGTGGAGTGACCGCCACTGCCCCCGTCGCTTGACGCAGGCAGCGGCAATAGGTTGCATACGTTCTGTGATCGTGCACCCTGCTCCAACCGTCTGTTCATGTCTGTCCGTCAGGACATCACCTCGGGCGGGGGGCGCCGCGTCATGGACCCGGTGATCGTTGTCGGGGCGGGGCCCGTCGGGCTCGCGCTCGCCCTGGCCCTGGCGCGGCAGGACGTGCCCGTCGTCGTGCTCGACGAGGGGCCGGGCAGCGACGCGCCGCGCGCCGCGCGCACGGTCGTCCTGCGCGAGGACACCGCCGCGTTCGTGGAACGCCTGGCCGGGGTGCCGCTCGGCGACGCCGGGCTGCGGTGGACCGGGTGGCGGGCGATGCGGCGCAAGCAGGTGACCTGCGAGGTCGCTCTCGGCGAGGACATCCCCGCCCCGCTGCACATCGCCCAGCACGTCCTGACCGGTGCCCTGCGCGCCGCCCTCACCCGTGAACCGCTGGTCGAGCTCGCCGTGGACAGCCGGCTCGACGCCCTGGAGCAGGAGGACACCGGCGTCATCGTCCACACCCGCGGCCCCAACGGCACCTGGTGGCGCGGCAGCTACCTGGTCGGCTGCGACGGGCCGCGGTCCACCGTGCGCAAGCTCCAGGACATCCGCTTCCCCGGCCGTACGGCCGTCGAGCGGTACGCCGTCGCCGCCGTGCGCACCGAACTGCCCTGGCCCGGCGAAGCGTTCCTCCACCGGATGCCGCCGTGGCGGGCGACCGGTCCCTTCGCCGGGGAGATCACCGCCCGCCCGCTCCCGGACGGAGTGTGGCGGCTGGACTGGCTGCTGCCGCCCGGCAAGGACCTGGTCACGCCCGAACTGCTGGTCACCCACGTCCGCGAGACCCTCACCGGCTGGACGGGCGAGTCCTCGCCGGCATACGAACTGCTGGACACCGGTGTCCACACGGTCCACCACCGGCTGGCCCGCCGCTGGCGCGCCGGGCGGGTCTTCCTCGCCGGGGACGCGGCGCATCTGCTGGGCACGATCGGCACCCAGGGGCTGGACGAGGGGCTGCGCGACGCCGACAACCTCGCCTGGAAACTGGCGTCGGCCTGGCACCACGGCCCGCACGAGACCCTGCTGGACAGCTACCAGACCGAGCGGCGCGCGATCGTCGCCGCCCGGCTGCGCGCCGCCGACCAGGTGCTGCCGATGCTGCGCGGGGGCGGCGGACTGCGGTCCCTTCTCCCCGGAGCGGCACGCGGCCATGACGCCCTGTTCATGGACGGCCACCTGGGGCTCGGCCCCGTGGGCGCGCCGGGCTCGTACGCCGACTCGCCGCTCATGCCCCCGCATCTGGACGCGGAGGTGCCCGTGGACACGCCGGTCGGCGCGCCCGTCGCCAATGTGTTGGTGACCGCGGAGGACGGCTCCTTCGTGCGGCTCAGGGAGCGGCTCGGCCGGGGAGCACTGCTCGTGGTGCTGGTCGCGCCGGGCACGGGGGTGTGGGAGCGCCGGCACTGGGTGAGCGCCGGCGTCATGCCCCGGCTGGCCGCCGCGGTCACCGCGCTGCCGCACCGCGCCGAGCTGCTGGTCGCCGAGAGCTACCCGGGCGCCGCCCCCCACACCGTGCTCCTGGTGCGGCCCGACGGCCACCTGGTCACCGCGCTGAGCGGGGTGCGCCCGGCCGACCTGTACTCGGCGGCGGAGGCGACGGTGGGCGGTGCGGAGCGTGCCGGGGCGAGGGCCGAGGCGGGAGCCCGCTGACCTCCGGGTCCCGGACCGCACGCGTTTCGCGCCGTGCGGTCCGAGGGGCTGACGTGAGTTGACCGTCCGGCGTGCGCCATGGTCTACTCCGCGTCATGAACGACACCGTTGTGCGCCTGTGGCGGAGGGTCCACATGGACCTCGTCCGCTATGCGGGCTGCGTGTGTCGTCCGTCCTGCTGAACTCGCGGCTTCGCCTTCTTTCGGCTTTCCGCTTTCCCTCTGTTTTCCCCTCTGTTTTCCCCTCTGTTTTCCCCTCTGCTTTTCCCTCCGCCCGCGCGCGTCCCCTCATGCGCCCATGACCGGGCGCCTGTGCTGCCGCGCGCCCTTCGCGGACGTTCCTCAGGACGGTGTACGTGTCTGTCTCGCCCCTCGTGTCCTCGCCTTCCATGCCCTCTTCCGCCGTGCTCCCGCCCTCCTCCCGGGGGCCGGCGCAGGCGGAACTCCTCGATTTCGTACGGCACGTCGCCGCCGACGCCGAGCTGATCGCCTCGCTCCCGCTCGACCCGAAGGGGCGCACCTGGGTGCGTCTGGACGGGCCCGGCGGCAGTGAGGCCTGGCTGATCGGCTGGCCGCCCGGCAGCGGCACGGGCTGGCACGACCACGCCGACTCGATCGGCGCCTTCGTCACCGCCACCGGTGAGCTGACGGAGCACTCGCTCGCCGCCCCGCTGCCCACCGAGGGCTGGACGTCCCTGGAGCTCACCGACGGCGTGGACCGCACACGGCGGCTGCCGGCCGGGCGGGGCCGTTCCTTCGGCCGTCATCATGTCCACGAGGTGCTCAACGAGTCCTCTCACGCGCCTGCGGTGTCCGTGCACGCCTATTACCCGCCGCTGCCCCGGATCCGCCGCTACAGCCGCACCGGCCGGATGCTGCGCCTGGAGCGGGTCGAGCACCCGGAGGACTGGCAGTGAGACGGAAACGGCAGGCGATCGGGATCGATGAGCTGCTGGAGCGGGTGCGGCGGGGGTACGAGCGCGTCGAGGCCCAGGAGGCGTACGACGCCGCCCGGGCCGGTGAGGCCGTGCTGGTGGACATCCGGTACGCCGCGCTGCGCGAGCGCGACGGCCTGATCCCGGGCGCCCTCGTCATCGAGCGCAACGAACTGGAGTGGCGGCTGGACCCCTGGGGCAGCCACCGTCTCCCCGAGGCCACCGGTCACGACCTGCGTGTGGTCGTCATCTGCGACGAGGGCTACGCGTCGACTCTGGCAGCCGCATCCCTGCACCGGCTGGGACTGCACCGGGCGACCGATCTGGTGGGCGGCTTCCAGGCGTGGCGGGCGGCGGGGCTGCCGGCGGTCCCGTAGAGCGGCCGCAGGCGCAGACTGGGCACCAGGGTGTTTCCGCCTCAGATCCCCTCGTCCACGAGGAAGTCCATGTCCTCGCCTTCCTCCTCCAGCGCCTGGCGGACCACCCGCAGGGCCAGACCCTCGGAGTAGCCCTTGCGGGCGAGCATCCCGGCGAGGCGGCGCAGCCGTTTGTCGCGATCAAGGCCGCGGGTGGAGCGCAGCTTGCGGGCGACGAGCTCGCGCGCGGTGGCCTCCTCCTGTTCAGGACCGAGTCGGCCGACCGCCTCGTCGATCAGTGCGGCGTCGATGCCCTTGGTCCGCAGTTCCCGGGCGAGCGCGCGCCGCGCCAGTCCGCGCCCGTGGTGCCGGGACTCCACCCAGGCGTCCGCGAAGGCTCTGTCGTCGATCAGCCCGACCTCCTCGAACCTCGACAGCACCTCCTGCGCGGCGTCGTCCGGGACGTCCCGCTTGCGCAGGGCGTCCGCGAGCTGCTTGCGGGTGCGCGGGGCCCCGGTGAGCAGGCGCAGACAGATCGCGCGCGCCCGCTCCACCGGGTCCCCCGGAGGCTCCCCCCGTCCAGCCCTCGACACGGAGGGGGCGCCCCCGTCCCCGGCGGACGCCTCGCCGGCACCGCGCCGACGACGTCCGCGTCCACCGTGCGACCCGCCGTCACGCGGGCCGTTCCGATGTGCGCCACCCGCGCGTGGCTCATCCGCGTGGCGCAATCCCTCTGATGCGTCGTCCCCGTGCATGCCGTCCCCGGACACGTCGTCCGTGCCCGCACCGGGGCCGGGAAGGTCCTCGGTCTCCCTCCCCCAGGGGACACCGAGGGCGGCGTCCTCGGACACGACCCGGTCGGTTCGTCGTGTCACGGTCAGCTCTTGGCTGCGACGGCCTTGGGCTTGGCGGTCTTGGCGGCCGCCGTGGCGGGCGCCGTCCTGGCGGCGTCCGTGGTGGTGACCGCGGCGTCCGCACCCGGTTCGGCGGCCGGCTCCTCGGGCCGCACTCCGACGCCCAGCTTCTCCTTGATCTTCTTCTCGATCTCGTTGGCCAGGTCGGGGTTGTCCTTCAGGAAATTGCGCGCGTTCTCCTTGCCCTGGCCGAGCTGGTCGCCCTCGTACGTGTACCAGGCGCCGGCCTTGCGGATGAAGCCGTGCTCCACGCCCATGTCGATGAGGCCGCCCTCGCGGCTGATGCCCTCGCCGTAGAGGATGTCGAACTCGGCCTGCTTGAAGGGCGGTGCGACCTTGTTCTTGACCACCTTGACCCGGGTGCGGTTGCCGACCGCCTCCGTGCCGTCCTTGAGCGTCTCGATACGGCGGATGTCCAGGCGCACCGAGGCATAGAACTTCAGCGCGCGGCCACCCGTCGTGGTCTCCGGGGAGCCGAACATCACGCCGACCTTCTCGCGCAGCTGGTTGATGAAGATCGCGGTGGTCTTGGACTGGTTGAGCGCACCGGTGATCTTGCGCAGGGCCTGGCTCATGAGGCGGGCCTGCAGGCCCACGTGGCTGTCGCCCATCTCGCCCTCGATCTCCGCGCGCGGGACGAGCGCGGCGACGGAGTCGATGACGATGAGGTCCAGAGCGCCGGAGCGGACCAGCATGTCCACGATCTCCAGCGCCTGCTCGCCGTTGTCCGGCTGGGAGAGGATCAGCTGGTCGATGTCGACGCCGAGCTTCTTGGCGTACTCGGGGTCGAGAGCGTGCTCGGCGTCCACGAAGGCGACCGTGCCGCCGGCCTTCTGCGCGTTCGCCACGGCGTGCAGGGTCAGCGTGGTCTTGCCGGAGGACTCCGGGCCGTACACCTCCACGATACGGCCGCGCGGCAGACCACCGACGCCGAGGGCCACGTCCAGCGCGGTCGACCCGGTCGGGATGACCTCGATGGGCTCCTTCGACCGCTCGCCCATGCGCATGACCGCGCCCTTGCCGAATTGCCGTTCAATCTGCGCGAGCGCGGCGTCCAGCGCCTTCTCGCGGTCGCTTGCTGCCATGGGTTCCACCCGGTTCGCTTGAGTCGATCGCTTCACGTCAAAGACGCTAACGCCTGCCACTGACAGCGCGTCCTGACGCACGTCCGGCCTGTGGACAGCCGAGGGGCCGACCGCTTCGACACCGGACCGGATCCCCTGCGCCGAGCCCTGCCGGAACCTCCATAAGAATGGATGTTCGATTTTTATGTCAAGCGAGCCACGCCCCGAGCGGCCGATCCCTATTGTCCCGTTATTACCCCGTTCATTGCCCCGTTCATTGCCCCGTTCGCTCTTCGGTGGCCCCCTCCCCGGCTTCCCCTTTCCCGGTTGCCCCCTCCCCGGTTGCCGCCGCCGTGACCCCCGAGGCGTCCGCCTCGGTCCGCGCCGCCCGCCGCCGCCCCGCCCACAGCCGCCGTGCGCGCGTGAGGAGCTCCCACGCGCGCATGAGAAGTCCCCATGCGCGCGTGAAGAGCCCCCGTGCCGGGACACGCCTGCGGTGGCCGTGGACACGGGGGTCGTCCGTGACGTCGTACCGCTTCACATAGGCCCCCAGGAAGGCCTGCAGGGTGGCGACGGCGGGGATGGCGATCAGCGCGCCGACCGCGCCGAGCAGCGCGGTCCCGGCGACGACCGACCCGAAGGCGACCGCGGGATGGATGTCGACGGTCTTCGCGGTCAGCTTGGGCTGCAGCACGTAGTTCTCGAACTGCTGGTAGACCACGACGAAGACCAGCACCCACACCGCGTACCACGGATCGACCGTGAAAGCGATCAGCATCGGCAGAGCGCCCGCGAGGTAGGTGCCGATGGTGGGGAGGAACTGCGAGACCAGCCCCACCCAGACGGCGAGCGCGGGCGCGTACGGCACGTCCAGGAACTCCAGCAGGACGTAGTGGGCGATGCCCGAGACGAGCGCCATCAGGCCGCGCGAGTACAGATAGCCGCCGGTCTTGTCGACGGCGATCTCCCATGCGCGCAGCACCTCGGACTGGCGGGCGGGCGGCAGCACGGAGCAGACGGTGCGGCGCAGCCGCGGCCCGTCGGCGGCGAAGTAGAACGAGAACAGGGTGATCGTCAGCAGCCGGAAGAGCCCGCCCAGCACCTGGGCGGACACGTCGAGCACCCCCGCGGCGCTGTTCTGCGCGTAGCTGCGCAGCCACTCGGAGTGGAGCAGCTCCTCCTGCACGTCCACCCGTCTGAGCTCGGTGTGGAACGTGGTGTTGACCCAGTTGATGACGGAGTCGAGGTACCCCGGGAAGCCCTCGATCATCGTGATGATCTGACCGGCGAGCATCGAGCCGAGCAGCGTCACGAAGCCGGCCGACACGACCACCAGGGTGAGGAAGACCAGGAAGGTCGCGAGGCCCCGGCGCATGCCGAGCGCCGCCATGCGGCTCACCGCGGGTTCTATGGCCAGGGCCAGGAAGAACGCGATGAGGACGTCGAGCAGCAGGCCGGTCAGCTGGTGGAAGGCCCAGCTGCCGAGCTGGAAGGCCGCGACGAGGCCGAGCGCGAGCACCATGGCGCGCGGCAGCCAGCGGGGCATGCGGGCGCCCGGCCCGATGGTGTCCCGGGCCGGGGACTGCGGGGACCGGGGAGGCGGCGGTGTGCCGAGCGAAGGTGCCTGCCGGGCCGTCCGCCCGGACTCGTCAGTGGGTGCCACGGTGCAAGTTTCACCCATGCCGTCGACGGCCCGGCACCGGCCCGCGATCTTCGCGCCCCGTCAGCGCCTCTCCTGCGGAACGTCCATGACCTGGCAGACCACACGCCACACGTCCTTGGCGTCCCAGCCCGCCGCCAGCGCCTCGTGCACCGTCCGTCCGCCGAGCTCCGACATCACGTGGTCGCGCGCGAAGGTGTCGGCGTATCCCGCGCCGAAGTGCTCCGCCATCCGCTCCCAGAAGACCGTCAACCGCATGCCCCCAGTATTCCGCCCCGGGACACCCCGGAATGAGGCGGCGGGCACGGCACCCGCCGCCCGCCGTCACCCGGTCAGGGCCCGCACCCCGGCCGTCACCACCACGGCCGCCGCGACGACGACCAGGAAGGGGGCCCGCAGCACCAGCGCCACGGCGGCGGCCGCGAGCCCGGCGGCCCGTGCGTCCAGCACGAGCGCCTGCCCGTCGGCGAATGTCTGCTGGGCGGTGAGCGCGGCCAGCAGGGCGACGGGCAGCAGCGCGGAGAGCCGCTTCACCAGCGGCCGCTCCAGAACCCCCGCCGGAACGAGCAGCCCGGCCAGCTTGACGGCGTAGCAGCCGACGGCGGTCACGGCCACCGCGATCCAGATGTTCAACGGTCTCCCTCCCGTTCCTCGTCACGGGTGCCGCCCGCGCGGCGGCCCTTCAGGTACAGCACGGCCGGCGCGGCGAGCGCGGCGGCCAGGACCGGCACCCCGGCCGGCAGCACGGGCAGCAGACCGAGGCCCAGCAGTACGGCCCCGGCGGCGACCGCCCGCTCGGTGGAGGTCTTCAGCATGGGCGCCAGCAGCGCCAGGAACACGGCGGGTCCGGCCGCGTCCAGGCCCCATGCCTCGGTGTCGCCGAGCGCCTCGGCGCCCAGCGCGCCGAGCAGCGTGGTGAGGTTCCACAGCACGTACAGGGTGAGTCCGGTGACGGTGAAGCCGATCCGGGCGCTGCGCCGCGTGGGCTGGGCCAGCGTGACCGCGGTGGTCTCGTCGATGACCCACTGGGCGGCCAGGGGCCGTACCGCGCGCGGGAGGGCCAGCAGCTGCGACAGACGCAGCCCGTAGAAGGCGTTGCGCACACCCAGGAAGAAGGCGCCCGCGGCCGCCGTGAACGGGTTGCTTCCGGCCGCCAGCGCCCCCACCAGGGCGAACTGGGAGGCACCGGTGAACACCAGCAGGCTGAGCGCACAGCTGTGCAGGACTGTGAGCCCGCTGCCCGCCGCGGTCACCCCGAAGGCGAACCCGGAGAGTCCGACGGCGACCCCGACTCCGAGGGCGTCCCGTACGACGGCGGCGTCGGGCTTTCCTCCGCCGTCGGCGTGTATGTCCGTGTCTGCGAGAGCTGTCTGTCGTACCACGCCGCCGAGGGTAGGAAGAGCCTGGAGCGTGCGTCTTGTACGTTCTTGCGCTCGCGCTGGTAGGCCCCCGGGGGCACGCCGACGATCCGGGAGAAGTGCCGGCTCAGGTGCGACTGGTCGGTGAAGCCCACGGCGACGGCGGCCTGGGCGGGCGGGGTGCCCGCGTCCAGCAGGCGTCTGGCCCTGCGCACCCGGGCGTCGGTCAGCCAGGCGTGCGGCGGCATCCCGTAGGCGTCACGGAAGGCCCGCAGCAGCGCGAACGGGCTGCTGCCCAGGTCGGCCGCCAGCTTCTGCAGGCTCGGCGGATCGGCCATCCGCTCCTCCAGGACGGCACGCGCGCGTGCCGCGGTCCGTGCTCCCGCGGTCCGCACCTCCCGCCGCGGCAGCGCACCGCCGTTGAGCCGGAGCAGCCGGGTCACGACGACCCGCAGCAGGGTGTCGGCCGCCAGCGCGTTCCCCTCGTCCGCGGCCCGCAGCACCTGGTGCACCAGAGCGACGGCGTACGGGTCGTCGAGCACCGGGCTGACGAATCCCGGTGTCCCGCGGATGTGCGTGGTCTCCGCCGCGATCTCGGCGACCAGGCCGGGCGCCGGATACACGGCGCCGTACCGCCAGCCCTCGGGCACCCCCGCCCGCCCGGTGTGCGGCGTGTCGGGATTGACCAGCGCGAGCGCCCCGGCTCCGGCGTACTGGTCGCTCCCCCGGTGGTGGAACACCTCCATGCCCTCGGTGATGGCGGCGATCACGAAGTGCTCGTGCGTGTGGCGCACGAACTCCTTGCGGATGTAGCGGGCCCGCAGCAGATCGACACCGGGCAGTTCCTCGTACTGCCAGTACCGCGCCCGCTCCTCGGCCGTTCCCGCCATGCGTCGATTCTCCGCCGTCGCCGCGGCGGTGCGAGCGCGGGGCCGCCACCGGGCCGCGGGCCGTCACAAGATCGCGGCACGCCCGGGCCGAAGGGCGCTGTCAGTGACCGGGTGCACGATGGACGCATGGTCGACGACGCTCACCGGGCTCTCGAAGGCTTCTCCCCCGCGACCCGCGCCTGGTTCACGGGGGCCTTCTCCGCGCCCACCGCGGCCCAGGCGGGTGCCTGGCAGGCCATCGACAGGGGCTCGGACGTGCTGGTGGTCGCCCCGACCGGCTCCGGCAAGACCCTGGCCGCCTTCCTCTCCGCCCTGGACCGGCTGGCCTCCGCCCCGCCGCCCGCCGACCCGAGGAAGCGCTGCCGGGTGCTGTACGTCTCCCCGCTCAAGGCCCTGGCCGTCGACGTGGAGCGGAATCTGCGCAGCCCCCTCACCGGCATCCGCCAGGAGTCCGTCCGGCTGGGACTGCCCGAGCCGGAGGTGCGGGTCGGCATCCGCTCCGGCGACACCCCGGCCGCCGAGCGCCGCACCCTGGCCACCCGCCCGCCGGACATCCTGATCACCACACCCGAGTCGCTGTTCCTGATGCTGACGTCGTCCGCGCGCGAGGCGCTGACCGGTGTGGAGACGGTGATCCTGGACGAGGTGCACGCGGTCGCCGGCACCAAGCGCGGCGCCCACCTGGCGCTGTCCCTGGAGCGCCTGGACGCGCGGCTGCCCCGGCCGGCCCGCCGTATCGGGCTGTCCGCGACCGTCCGCCCGGTCGACGAGGTCGCCCGCTTTCTGTCGCCGCGCCGCAAGGTGGAGATCGTCCAGCCGGAGTCCGTCAAGGAGTTCGACCTGTCGGTGGTCGTCCCGGTCGAGGACCTGGGCGAGCTGGGAGGCTCCCCGGTCGCCGACGGCGGCGACGGGGCGGAGCGGCCGTCGATCTGGCCGCATGTCGAGGAGCGGATCGCCGACCTGGTCCAGGCCCACCGTTCGACGATCGTGTTCGCCAACTCCCGGCGGCTCGCCGAGCGCCTGTGCAACCGGCTCAACGAGATCGCCTACGAGCGGGCGACCGGCCGGCCCCTGGACGAGCACCACTCCCCGGCCGAGCTGATGGGCGGCTCGGGCGCCGCGCACGGCGCGCCCCCGGTCATCGCGCGCGCCCACCACGGCTCGGTCTCCAAGGAGCAGCGCGCCCTGGTCGAGGAGGACCTCAAGGCGGGCCGGCTCCCGGCGGTGGTCGCCACCTCCAGCCTGGAGCTGGGCATCGACATGGGCGCCGTGGACCTCGTCGTCCAGGTGGAGTCCCCGCCGTCCGTGGCCTCCGGGCTGCAGCGCGTCGGCCGCGCGGGCCACCAGGTCGGCGCGGTCTCCACCGGCGTGATCTTCCCGAAGTACCGCGGCGACCTGGTCCAGGCCGCGGTGGTCACCGAGCGGATGCGCGCGGGCGCCATCGAGTCCCTGAAGGTGCCCGCCAACCCGCTGGACGTGCTCGCCCAGCAGCTGGTGGCGATGGCGGCGATGGACTCCTGGCAGGTCGACGACCTGCTCGCCCTGGTCCGCCGGGCGGCGCCGTTCGCCTCGCTGCCGGAGTCGGCGTTCACGGCCGTCCTCGACATGCTCGCCGGGCGCTATCCGTCCGACGCGTTCGCGGAGCTGCGCCCGCGCGTGGTGTGGGACCGCGTGACGGGCACGGTCACCGGCCGCCCCGGCGCGCAGCGCCTCGCCGTGACCTCCGGGGGCACGATCCCCGACCGCGGCCTGTTCGGGGTGTTCCTCGCCGGTTCCGACCCCAAGAAGGGCGGCGGCCGGGTCGGCGAGCTGGACGAGGAGATGGTCTACGAGTCCCGGGTCGGCGACGTCTTCACGCTCGGCACGAGCTCCTGGCGCATCGAGGACATCACGCGCGACCGGGTCCTGGTCTCCCCCGCGCCGGGCGTACCGGGCCGGCTGCCGTTCTGGAAGGGCGACCAGCTGGGCCGCCCGCTGGAGCTGGGCCGCGCGGTGGGCGCGTTCCTGCGCGAGATCGGTTCCCTGCCCAGGAAGGACGCCCGGCGCAGGCTCCTGACGGCCGGCCTCGACGCGTGGGCCGCGGACAACGTCCTGTCGTACCTGGACGAACAGCGCGAGGCCTGCGGTCATGTTCCCGACGACCGGACGATCGTCGTGGAACGCTTCCGCGACGAGCTGGGCGACTGGCGGGTCGTGGTGCACTCCCCCTTCGGCGCCCAGGTGCACGCCCCGTGGGCGCTGGCGCTCGGCGCCCGCCTGTCCGAGCGGTACGGCATGGACGCACAGGTCATGCACGCCGACGACGGCATCGTGCTGCGTCTGCCGGACGCCGATCTGATGGGGCTCGACCTGCTCGGCCAGGAGCCGGTGACGGCCGGTCCGGAGTACGACGCCGAGCAGGCCCCCGTCGGCGCGGCGGACGTCGTCTTCGACAAGGACGAGGTCGAGCGGATCGTCACCGACCAGGTCGGCGGCTCGGCCCTGTTCGCGTCCCGCTTCCGCGAGTGCGCCGCCCGTGCGCTGCTGCTGCCGCGCCGCAGTCCGGGCAAGCGCACCCCGCTGTGGCAGCAGCGCCAGCGCGCCGCCCAACTGCTCCAGGTGGCCAGTGAATTCGGCTCGTTCCCGATCGTGCTGGAGGCGATTCGCGAATGCCTGCAGGACGTCTTCGACGTCCCGGGCCTGGTCGAGCTGATGGGCGACATCGAGTCCCGCAGGGTGCGCCTGGTCGAGGTCACCACGCCCGAGCCGTCCCCCTTCGCCCGCTCACTGCTCTTCGGGTACGTCGCCCAGTTCCTGTACGAGGGGGACTCGCCGCTCGCCGAGCGCCGTGCCGCCGCGCTGTCGCTGGACTCACGGCTGCTGGCCGAGCTGCTGGGCCAGGCGGAGCTGCGCGAACTGCTCGACGCCGAGGTGCTGGCCGAACTGGAGCGGGAGCTGCAGTGGCTGACCGAGGACCGGCGCGTCAAGGACGTCGAGGGCGTCGCCGACGCCCTGCGGCTGCTCGGTCCGCTCACCGACGCCGAACTGGCCGAGCGCGGCGCCGAACCGGGCTGGGCGCAGGAACTGGCCCGGGCCCGCCGGGCCATCCGGGTCCGGATCGCCGGGACCGACCACTGGGCCGCGGTCGAGGACGCGGGCAGGCTGCGCGACGCGCTCGGCACCGCCCTGCCGGTGGGCGTCCCGGAGGCGTTCACCGAGCCGGTGGAGGACCCCCTGGGCGACCTCCTCGCGCGCTACGCCCGCACCCACGGCCCGTTCACCTCGGCGACAGCCGCCGCCCGCTTCGGCCTGGGCGTGGCGGTCACCGAGGGCGCACTGCGGCGGCTCGCGGCGAGCGGCCGTGTCGTCCAGGGCGAGTTCCACCCGGCGGGCATCGGACAGGAGTGGTGCGACGCGACCGTGCTGCGCAGGCTGCGCCGCCGTTCGCTGGCCGCGCTGCGGCACGAGCTGGAGCCGGTGCCGCCGGCCGCGCTGGCCCGGTTCCTGCCCCAGTGGCAGCACATCGGCACGGGGCACGGGCTGCGCGGCATCGACGGACTGGTGCGTGCCATCGAGCAGTTGCAGGGCGCGCCCGTGCCCGCCTCCGCACTGGAGAAGCTGGTCCTGCCGTCCCGCGTGACGGACTACACGCCCTCGATGCTCGACGAACTCACCGCCACCGGCGAGGTGGTGTGGGCGGGCGCGGGCGCACTGCCCGGAAAGGACGGCTGGGTCTCGCTGTACCTGGCGGACACGGCCCCGCTGCTTCTGCCGCCGCCGCACCCCCTGGAGCCGACCGCCCTGCACCGGTCCGTCCTGGACGCCCTCTCCGGCGGCTACGGCCTGTTCTTCCGCCAGATCGCCGACCGCGTCCGCGCGACCACCCACCCCGAGGTCACGGATCCCCAACTCGCCGAGGCCCTGTGGGACCTGGCCTGGTCCGGGCGGCTCACCAACGACACGCTCGCGCCGATGCGTTCGCTGCTCGGCTCGGGCCGCACCGCCGGCTCCACGGCCCACCGGGCCAGGCGCGCGGTCCCGCGCGGGCGTTACGGTTCCCTGACGGCCGCCGCCCGGCCCGCCTCCCGCAACGGTCCGCCGACCGTCGCCGGCCGCTGGTCGCTGCTGCCCGCCCGCGACCCCGATCCCACCGTGCGCGCCCACGCACTGGCCCGCACCCTCCTCGACCGGCACGGCGTGGTCACCCGGGGAGCGGTGGCGGCGGAGGGCGTCGAGGGCGGGTTCTCGGCGGTGTACCGGGTCCTGTCCGCCTTCGAGGACAGCGGCCAGGCCCGGCGGGGCTATGTGGTGGAGGGCCTGGGCGCCGCCCAGTTCGCGATGGACGGCGCGGTCGACCGCCTGCGCGCGGTGGCAGGCGCCCGTGAGCGGGGCGAGGGCCCGACCGGGGCGGACTCCCACGGCGGCGGTCCCGGTTCGCCCGACGGCTTCCCCTCCGCGGGGGACTCCGGCACCGGGTTCCCCGCCGCCGGTACGGGCCGGCCGGCGTCCGGGCGGCCCGTACCGGGCGAGTACGTCTCGCCCCGGGATCTCGCCCCACCGGGTCCCGGCGGCCCACGGGGCGGCGGGCAGCCCTTCCCGTACGGCTCCGGGTCCGGCTTCGCCGACCGCCGCGGCCGTACCGCCTGCGCCGGCTCCCGGGCGGTCGTCCTCGCCGCCGCCGACCC
The DNA here is from genome assembly GCF_039525155.1 of Streptomyces thermoalcalitolerans. NCBI lineage: Bacteria > Bacillati > Actinomycetota > Actinomycetes > Kitasatosporales > Streptomycetaceae > Streptomyces > Streptomyces thermoalcalitolerans. The sequence goes on from NZ_BAAAHG010000026.1 coordinate 58,460, forward strand.
CGCGAACGCCTACGGCGCCGCGCTGCCCTGGCCCGAACCCCCGGCCGGAGCGGGGCACAAACCGGGCCGCAAGGCCGGTTCCCTGGTGGTGCTCGTGGACGGCGAGCTGACGCTCTACATGGAGCGCGGCGGCAAGACCCTGCTGGCCTGGTCCGCCGGCCCGGACGGCGTCGGCGGCGACCCGCGCCTGCGGACGGCCGCCGAGGCGCTCGCCGCGGTCGCCCGCGCGGGCTCGCTGGGCACGGTCACCGTGGAGCGCATCAACGGCGCCTCGGCGCTGGCCTCCCCCACCGGCGCCCTCCTGGAGGAAGCGGGCTTCGTCGCCACCCCGCGCGGTCTGCGCCTGCGTGCCTGAGCCGGCGGACGCGGACCGCGCACCCGCCCGCCCGCACGTGCCACCCTTGACCCATGCCCGAAGGCGACACGGTCTGGCAGGCCGCGAGACGGTTGCACGGCGCCCTCGCGGGCAAGGTGCTGACCCTCAGCGACTTCCGGGTGCCGAAGTACGCCACGGTCGACCTCACCGGCCGGACCGTCCTGGACACGGTCTCGCGCGGCAAGCACCTGCTCACCCGCTTCGAGGGCGGTCTGACCCTGCACTCGCACCTGCGGATGGAGGGCGCCTGGAAGGTGTACGGCACCGGTGAGCGCTGGAGGGGCGGCCCCGCCCACCAGATCCGCGCCGTGCTCGGCACCGCCGACCGTACGGCCGTCGGCTACCGTCTGCAGGTCCTGGAGCTGCTGCGCACCACCGAGGAGGAGCAGGTCGTCGCCCACCTCGGCCCGGACCTTCTCGGCCCCGGCTGGGACCCCGACCGGGCGCTGGCCAACCTCCTCGCCGACCCGGGCCGCCCCCTGGGCGAGGCCCTGCTCGACCAGCGCAATCTCGCCGGCATCGGCAACGTCTACAAGAGCGAGCTCTGCTTCCTGCTCGGTGTCACCCCATGGCTGCCCGTCGGTGCCCTGCCCGCCGACCGGGCCGCGAAGCTGCCCGTGCTGGCCAAGAGGCTCCTGGAGGCCAACCGCGACCGCGTGGTCCGCCGGACCACGGGCCTGCGCGGCCAGAACCTGTTCGTCTACGGCCGCGCACCGCGTCCCTGCCTGCGCTGCGGCACCTCCGTCCGGGTGGCCGACCAGGGCGACCGCTCCCGGGAGCGCCCCACCTACTGGTGCCCCGCCTGCCAGTCCGGCCCGGCACCGGTGCCGGACTTCCCGCGGGGGCGGCGGACACACCGTGATCGTTAGCCGGCCGCCGACCCACCGGACTCCCGGTCCGAACGGAGCGGCGACGGCACCGCGCCGTCCGGCCTCTTCCCCGCCCTCTTTCCCCCGCTCCTCCCCGGTCTTCTCTCCGGTCTTCTCTCCGGCCGCTCCTTCTGCGCGCAGTGCACCGGCAGCACGCTCAGCCCCCATCCCCCGGCCGCGACCGTCCCCTCCAGCACCCCCGTCTCGCCCGACAGCAGCAGCCGCAGCACCGCCCACCACCACACCGCGCCGAGCCCCACAACCGCCCCCCAGCGCACTATCGGCCCCGTCATCACTCCCCTCACCTCCTCCGGCCTTCCGCGGTGCCGCCGTATCACCACCTGGGCCTCCACGATGGCGGCACCGGCCGGCACCGGCAAACGGGGCGGTGGAAGCCGCCGTGCCTCCGCCGTGCCTCCCGGACACGGTGAAGGCCCCGACCGCACCTCTCCGGGGCTTCCCGGAGAAGGCCCGGCCGGGGCCTCACCACGGCTGTGTCAGGTCATACACGTGTGTGACAGATCACGCGGCGACCACGTCCACCGCCTCGGTGGCGGGCGCCTTGATGGTCACCCGCTCCGGAGGCACGCCGGCCACCGACACGGAGCCCAGCATCGGGCGAACCGGCGTGGGAACGGGGTCGGGGGCCGCGGCGGACTGGGCCAGTTCGGCGAGAGCGAGCTCGTCGCTCACTTCCCGCATGAGCTCGGACATCCGTACGTCCAGCGCGTCGCAGATGGCGGACAGCAGCTCGGAGGAAGCCTCCTTCTGCCCCCGCTCCACCTCGGAGAGATAGCCGAGCGAGACTCGAGCGGACGAGGAGACTTCGCGCAGAGTACGGCCCTGGCGCTGGCGCTGCCGACGCAGCACGTCACCCAGCAGGCGACGGAGCAGGATCATCGGTGGCTCCCTCCTCGGACCGCATGGCCGCATCCTTCTCGCCCCACCGTACCGCCTCGTGCCGCGGCCGTGCGGGGAGCGATGTCGTGTTCACTCAGGGCTGCAAACATCAAAACCCCCCGTTCCGTTCCGTATCCTGTGCCCGCTCATTTCCAGTCTGTTCGCCCGCGATCTGCTCCAGGAGCAGTGCGAGCACGCTCCGTACACTCTCTCTACGAATTTCCGTCCGGCCGCCGTTCAACCGCAGCGCGGTCGTTTTCCCGCCAGGGGCGGCGCCGGTCTCCGTCTTGAGAGGCCCGTCCACGGCCACGAAGACCGTCCCGACGGGCTGTCCGTCCTGGGGGTCGGGGCCAGCGACACCGGTGGTCGCGACGCCCCAGTCGGCCCCCAGGGCCTTTCGCACGCCGGCCGCCATCTGAGCGGCGACCTGCGGATCCACCGCTCCCCGCTCGGCCAGCAGAGCGGCGTCGACCCCCAGCAGGCGGTGCTTGAGCTCGGTGGCGTAGGCGGTGACCGAGCCACGGAACACCTTGGACGCCCCGGGCACCGAGGTGATCTCCGCGGCGACCAGGCCACCGGTCAGCGACTCGGCGACGGCGACCGTCTCGCCCCTCACCGTGAGTAGCCTCACTACCTCGGCGGCCGGTGAACTCACGTCTCCGACTCCTCCAACGCCTCACGGCGCCCGGCGATTCCCCGCCTGCGCAGCACAATGGCCTGCCTCACATAGTCGAGACCGGTCACCACGGTCAGCACGACGGCCACGGCCATCACCCAGAATCGCAGAGTGGCCAGCCAGCCCGTCAGCACCAGCACATACATGCCGACGGCCACGCCCTGCGTGAGGGTCTTGAGCTTGCCACCGCGGCTCGCCGGGATGACGCCGTAGCGGATGACCAGGAAACGCAGCAGCGTGACCCCGAGTTCCCGGCCGAGGATCACTCCGGTCACCCACCAGGGCAGCTCACCGAGCCCGGAGAGACAGATCAGCGCCGCCCCCATGATCGCCTTGTCCGCTATGGGGTCGGCGATCTTCCCGAAGTCGGTGACGAGGTTGTACCTGCGCGCCAGATGACCGTCGAACAGGTCGGTGATCATGGCGATGGCGAAGGCCGCCCAGGCCAGCGACCGCCACGCCGGATCGTACCCGCCGCCGGCCAGCATCAGGACCACGAAGCAGGGGACCAGGAGCAGCCGGAGCATGGTCAGGAGGTTGGCGATGTTCCACAGGCTGGCCTGGTCGACGGCGGCGGCCGCGATCTTCCCGCCGCGCGGCGGCCGGTCACCGCCCTGCCCCGCCACGGACCGGTCCGCCCCGCCGGAACCGGTCAGATCACCGGGACCGACGGGCCCGGAAGAGGCACGGAAGGCACGGGAAGCACGAGAGACACGGGGGGCGCCCGCGACCCTGTCCGCGCCGGTTCGGCGCGGGACCGCCCCTGCGGCCGTTCCGTGCGCGCCGGAGGAGCCGCCTGCCGCGGATGCCGGGATTCCGGTCATCTGCCTGCCTCCTCACCCCATACGGACGTGCCCGTCAGTGGCTCGGCCACCAGGTCGACGCCCTCGGTCCCGACCACCTTCGCCTCGACCATACGGCCGACGGCCACGTCCTCGCCGCCCGTGAGACCCGTGAGCAGCACCTGGCCGTCCGTCTCCGGTGCCTGGTGCGCCGCCCGGCCGTACACGCCCTCCTCGTCGTCCACGGACTCGACGAGCACGTGCACGGTCTCGCCGACGCGCTCCTCGGCGCGCTGGGAGACGAGCTCCTCGGCCAGCCGGGAGATGTGGGCCAGGCGCTCGGCCACGACGTCCTCGTCGAGCTTGTTCTCGTACGTCGCCGCCTCCGTACCCTCCTCGTCGGAGTAGCCGAAGACCCCGATGGCGTCCAGCCGCGCGTGGTTCAGGAACCGCTCGAGCTCGGCCAGGTCGGCCTCGGACTCGCCGGGGAAGCCGACGATGAAGTTGGAACGCACGCCGGCCTGGGGCGCCTTGCCGCGGATGGTGTCCAGCAGTTCCAGGAAGCGGTCCGTGTCGCCGAAGCGGCGCATGGCGCGCAGCACGCCGGGCGCGGAGTGCTGGAAGGACAGGTCGAAGTAGGGGGCGACCTTGGGGGTGGAGGTCAGCACGTCGATGAGCCCGGGGCGCATCTCGGCGGGCTGCAGATAGCTCACCCGCACCCGCTCGATGCCGTCGACCTCGGCGAGCTCGGGCAGCAGGGACTCCAGCAGGCGGATGTCGCCCAGGTCCTTGCCGTAGGAGGTGTTGTTCTCGGAGACCAGCATGATCTCCTTGACGCCCTGCTCGGCCAGCCAGCGCGTCTCGTTCAGCACATCGCCGGGGCGGCGGGAGATGAAGGAGCCGCGGAAGGAGGGGATGGCGCAGAAGGAGCAGCGCCGGTCGCAGCCGGAGGCGAGCTTGACCGAGGCGACCGGGGAGCCGTCCAGGCGGCGGCGCAGCGGTGGGCGCGGGCCCGACGCCGGAGCGAGGCCCTCCGGGAGGTCGGCGGGGCCATGTCCCGGAATGACCACGTCCGCACCGGCGTTCTGCCGCTCGACCGGGCTGATCGGCAGCAGCTTGCGGCGGTCGCGCGGGGTGTGCGGGACGTGGACGCCGCCGTTCAGGATGGTCTGCAGGCGCTCGGAGATGTTCACGTAGTCGTCGAAGCCGAGCACGCCGTCGGCCTCCGGGAGGGCCTCGGCGAGTTCCTTGCCGTACCTCTCGGCCATGCAGCCGACCGCGACCACCGCCTGTGTCCTGCCGTGCCCCTTGAGGTCGCTGGCCTCCAGGAGGGCGTCGACGGAGTCCTTCTTGGCGGCCTCCACGAAACCACAGGTGTTGACCACGGCGACGTCCGCGTCCGCGGCGTTCTCCACGAGTTGCCAGCCGTCCGCCTCCAGGCGGCCCGCGAGCTCCTCCGAGTCCACCTCGTTACGGGCGCAGCCGAGGGTGACGAGTGCGACGGTACGGCGTTCAGGCATGGGCTCAAGCCTACTTTGTCTTGCTGACGGCCCATGTCGAAGGGGTTGGCCGGTTGTGGGCCAACCCCTTGTCGATGTGCCTGTTCGGCACCCTGGTCACGTGTCCGCCGACGCCCTGTTCCCGCGGATCGCGGTTCACGCGGATGCGCGGGTCACGTCGTGCGTGTGCTTCTCCGCCTATCCGGCCTGCGGGTCGCCCTTGGTGTAGGTGAGGCGTTCCACCGCGCCCGGCTGGAACTGGTCCTCGATCTTCTTGCCGTTGACGTAGAGCTGGACCGCGCCGGCGTCACCGAGTATCAGGTTGATCTTGGTGCTGTCCTGGAAGGTCTTGGTCTCACCCTTGTTCAGCAGCCCGTCGAAGAGCATCCGGCCGTTGTGGTCCTTGGCGGAGATCCAGCTGCGGCCGTTGGTGGCGCTGACCCGCACGGTGACCTTGTCCTGCGGGGCGGCCGCGATGGCGCTGTCGGACGGTTCCGGCTTCGGGTCGGCGGGCTTGCTGCTCTTCGGTTCGGGCGGGTCCGTCCTGTCGGCGGTGGGCGCGGGGTTCTCGGTCACCTGTTCCTTGGCGGTGGTGCTGCCGCTGTCGCCCTTGAAGGCCGTGAAACCGACGAAGCCGATCACGACGACGATCGCGGCCACCATCGCCGCGGTCCAGTTGGGCCCGCGGCGCTCCGGGCGGATGCGTTCCGCCTCGAACAGGGGAGCGGCCGGTGTGGGGGCGGGACGGCCGCCGCTCATGGTCTCGTACTGCGCGAGCAGCGGGGCCGGATCGAGGCCCACGGCCTTCGCCAGGGTCCGGATGTGCCCGCGGGCGTAGACATCACCGCCGCAGGGGGTGAAGTCGTCGGCCTCGATGGCGCGCACGATGGCCGCGCGGACCCGGGTGGCGTTGCTGATGTCTTCGACGGTCTTTCCGGCGGCGATCCGCGCCTGCTGCAGGGCACGGCCGACGGAGGGGCGGGCTTCCTCGGATACGTCTTCGAACGGACGCTCGTCTTCAGGGGAGTTGCCGATGGACACGGGGGCGCCTTTCGAGCGTGTAGCCGCCTGTGCTGGAGGTTCAGTCTAGGGTGGTGCCAAAGGGTGGAGCGACCCGGCGGTGGAGCTTTGTACGCCATCGGAATGGCCGGGCGGTCCGACGGCGGGACCGGTCGTCGCGCCCGGGTTCGGCCCCGCACCGGGTCCTCTCGCTCACCTTGACGTGCGGCCGTGGAAAAGGGTTGCCCGCCGTTCGCTAACGAGTGGATCACGGTCCGGGCGCCTGCCCGCGGCAGGCACCTCCACCGGACGGTCTCCTCCTGCCACCCCCGAACTCCCCGGCTACTCCTCGGACTCCCCGCGGAGCATGGCCAGCACGCCGTCCAGGTCGTCGGGCTTCACCAGAACGTCACGTGCCTTGGAGCCCTCGCTGGGGCCGACGATGCCCCGGGACTCCATGAGGTCCATCAGCCGCCCCGCCTTGGCGAAGCCGACCCGCAACTTGCGCTGCAGCATGGACGTCGAGCCGAACTGGGTGGAGACGACCAGCTCGGCCGCCTGGCACAGCAGGTCGAGGTCGTCGCCGATGTCCTCGTCGATCTCCTTCTTCCGCTGGGTGCCGGTGACGACGTCGTCCCGGAAGACCGGCGCCATCTGGCTCTTGCAGTGCCGGACGACCGCCTGGATCTCCTCCTCGGTCACGAACGCGCCCTGCATACGGATCGGTTTGTTCGCGCCCATCGGCAGGAACAGCCCGTCGCCCTTGCCGATGAGCTTCTCGGCGCCCGGCTGGTCGAGGATGACGCGCGAGTCGGCGAGCGAGGAGGTCGCGAAGGCGAGCCTCGAGGGCACGTTCGCCTTGATCAGACCGGTGACGACGTCGACGGAGGGCCGCTGGGTGGCGAGCACCAGGTGGATGCCGGCCGCGCGCGCGAGCTGGGTGATGCGCACGATCGCGTCCTCGACGTCGCGCGGCGCGACCATCATCAGATCGGCGAGCTCGTCGACGATCACCAGCAGGTACGGGTACGGCTGCAGCTCCCGCTCGCTGCCCTCCGGGGCCTTCACCTTGCCGTTGCGGACGGCCTCGTTGAAGTCGTCGATGTGCCGGAAGCCGTACGCCGCCAGGTCGTCGTACCGGAGGTCCATCTCGCGCACGACCCACTGCAGCGCCTCGGCGGCCCGCTTGGGGTTGGTGATGATCGGCGTGATCAGGTGCGGGATGCCCTCGTAGGCGGTCAGTTCGACGCGCTTGGGGTCGATGAGGACCATGCGGACGTCCTCCGGGGTCGCCCGCATCATGACCGAGGTGATCAGGCAGTTGATGCAGGACGACTTGCCGGAGCCGGTGGCACCGGCGACCAGGATGTGCGGCATCTTCGCGATGTTGGCCATCACATAGCCGCCTTCGACGTCCTTGCCGAGCGCGACCAGCATCGGGTGGTCGTCCTCGGCCGCCTCCGCCAGGCGCAGCACATCGCCGAGGTTGACCATCTCCCGGTCGGTGTTGGGAATCTCGATGCCGACCGCGGACTTGCCGGGGATGGGGCTGATGATCCGTACGTCCGGGCTGGCCACGGCGTAGGCGATGTTCTTCGTCAGCGCGGTGATGCGTTCGACCTTCACCGCGGGCCCGAGTTCGACCTCGTAGCGCGTGACCGTCGGCCCGCGGGTGAACCCGGTGACGCGGGCGTCGACCTTGAACTCGGTGAAGACGGTGGTGAGCGCGTCGACGACGGCGTCGTTGGCCGCGCTGCGCGCCTTGCCGGGGCCGCCCCGCTCGAGCAGGTCGAGGGAGGGCAGGACGTAGGTGATGTCACCGGACAGCTGGAGCTGTTCGGCGCGCGGCGGCAGGCTTCGCGTGGGGGGCGGCGGGGTCTTCGTGAGATCGGGGACCCCGGCCGGCTTCTCCGATGCGGGGCGCCGGGCGGGCGGGGTCCTGGTGGTCCGCGCGGCCGGGACGGGGGTGGGAACCGTCGCCTCGCCGCGGTCGGCGACACCGACCCCCTGGGTGAGGTCGGCGACGACCGGTGAGGGCGGCATGCCGTGCAGGACGGCGCCGTCGAGCGCGGCGGCGGCAGCGGCGGCCACGTCCACGGCGTCCATCTGCTGCTCCATGTCCGGCTGCGGCACGGCCGAACGCCGGGGGCGGCCACGCCGTTTGCCGAGGGCTTCCTGCTCGGCGCCGTCGGGGTCGTACTCCTGGGGGGCGCTTTGACGCTTGCGGGGGCGCGCGGGCAATACCTCGCGCCACTGCTCGTCGTAGCGGGCGTCGTCCTCGGTGTACGGGGCTTCCTCCGGGTCGGGCAGGATGCCGAGCCTCACTCCGAGCAGCCGCAGCCGCTGCGGGATCGCGTTGACCGGGGTGGCGGTCACGACCAGCAGACCGAACACGGTGAGCAGCACCAGCAGCGGTACGGCGAGGACCTCGCCCACGGCATACGTCAGCGGGGCCGCCGCACCCCAGCCGATGAGCCCGCCGGCGTCCCTTATGGCCTGCATGCCGCCGCTGCGGGCGGGCGAGCCGCAGGCGATGTGCACCTGCCCGAGCACACCGATCACGAGTGCGGACAGGCCGATGACGATGCGTCCGTTGGCCTCGGGCTTCTCCGGATACCGGATGAGGCGTACGGCGACGGTCGCGATCAGGACCGGCACGAGCAGGTCCAGGCGGCCGAAGGCCCCGGTCACCAGGATCTCGACCAGGTCCCCGACGGGCCCGTGCAGATCGGCCCAGGTGCCGGCGGCGACGACCAGGGCGACGGCGAGCAGCAGCAGGGCGACGCCGTCCTTGCGGTGCGCGGGGTCGAGGTTCCTGGCGCCCCGCCCTATGCCGCGGAACACGGCGCCGACGGCGTGCGCGAGCCCGAGCCAGAGGGCGCGCACGATCCGGTACACGCCCCCGGTGGGACTGGGCGCGGGCTTCCTCACCGCGGCCTTCTTGGCGGGTGCCTTCCTGGCAGGCGCCTTCCTGGTGGAAGCCTTCTTGGCGGGAGCCTTCCTCGCAGCAGCCTTCTTCGCCGGGGCCGCCCCGGGAGCGGCCGCCTTCTTCGCGGACTGCTTCTTGGCTGCGGAGGGACGTGAGGCCATGGGTGCGAGGGTACCGGGGGAGGCGACAGCGGACACGTGTGCCCAAAGCTTCACCCGTTCGTGTCGCCCGTGGCGAGGCGCAGAATTGACGCACCCCCAGGAAACCGGGCATTGACGCGCTCTCAGGAAGCCGGGCGGCAGCCGCCGTTCTCCGGGCCTCCACCTCCGGCACCCGCATCCGGCCGGAGGTTCCGGCTCACTTCTGGGAGGGGACCGACGAGGTGTTCCCCGCGCCCGGCTCCAGCGCGTCCAGGGCCCGCCTGAGCCCCGTCAGCTTGCGCTCGAGATGGGCCGCCGTGGCCACCGCCGCCGCGTCCGCCGACTCTTCGTCGAGTTGCTTGGAGAGGGCCTCCGCCTGCTCCTCGACGGCGGCGAGGCGCGCGGAGAGTTCGGCGAGAATGCCCGCCGCCTCCTTGCCGTCGCCGACTCCGCCCTTGCCGCCCTCCAGCTGGAGCCGCAGCAGAGCCGCCTGCTCCTTCAGCTGACAGTTCTTCATGTACAGGTCCACGAAGACCGAGACCTTCGCGCGCAGCACCCACGGGTCGAACGGCTTGGAGATGTAGTCCACCGCGCCGGCCGCATAGCCACGGAAGGTGTGGTGCGGACCGTGGTTGATCGCGGTGAGGAAGATGATGGGGATGTCCCGGGTCCTCTCCCGCCGCTTGATGTGCGCGGCCGTCTCGAAGCCGTCCATGCCCGGCATCTGGACGTCCAGCAGGATGACCGCGAAATCGTCCGTCAGCAGTGCTTTGAGCGCTTCCTCCCCGGAGGATGCCCGCACCAGCGTCTGATCGAGCGCAGAGAGGATGGCCTCCAGCGCCAGCAGATTCTCCGGCCGGTCATCGACCAGGAGGATCTTGGCCTTCTGCACCATGGCCCGCCCTCCTCGCCCCGGCTTGGGGCCGCCCCTGTCCGCAGGAACCGGGGAAGCACCGGTGGGTGCCGCCCCGGAGGACGGCTTCCTTGTGCCGTCCCTCCTTGTGCCGGTCATCGTAGCCGCACCCCGCCCGTCGCCACACCCTGTCACCGCGATGTCACTGTGCACATAGCAGAAACGTGGCGGGAGACCGGAAGGTTCCCCGAATTCCGCGCTTCTACACGTCTTCGTGCACCCCGGATCGGCAACTCCGCGCGCGCCCGGAAGGTTCCCGTCACCGGCCTGCCGTCACTCCCGGTTCATCCACTGGGCCATCACCTCGAGCAGGTGATCGGGGTCGACGGGCTTGGTCACATAGTCGGAGGCGCCCGACTCGAGCGCCTTCTCCCGGTCGCCCTTCATCGCCTTCGCGGTCAGTGCGATGATCGGCAGTCCGGCGAACTGCGGCATCCGCCTGATCGCCGTGGTCGTGGCATACCCGTCCATCTCGGGCATCATGATGTCCATCAGGACGACCGCCACATCGTCGTGCTGCTCCAGGACCTCGATGCCCTCGCGGCCGTTCTCGGCGTACAGCACGGACAGTCCGTGCTGCTCCAGCACACTGGTCAGGGCGAACACATTGCGGATGTCGTCGTCGACGATGAGCACCTTCTGGCCGTCGAACCGGATGGCCCGGCTTCCGTGCGGACCCGTGTCCGCCTCCGCCGCGGCGGCCTCCGCCTCCTGCTCCTGGGCCGGCTGGTCCTGCCGCCCCGCCTGCTCGTCGGCGACGGGCAGGGCCCAGCGGCGGGTCTTGCGGCGGTGGCGGAAGAGCGTGGTGGGGCCGCTCCGCGTCTCCTGACGCGGCTCCGCCTCCGCCGGCTGCTCGCCGTGCACGGCGGTCTGCTCGGACGCGTCCGTCCCGGACTCCGCGACCAGCGTGCCGTCGTCCAGGACGGAGCCGGGCTGCTGATAGCCCTGCGGCGGCAGCTCGCCCGGGTGCAGCGGCAGATACAGCGTGAACGTCGAGCCGCGGCCCGGCTCGCTCTGCGCGTGGATCTCACCGCCGAGCAGCTGCGCGATCTCCCGCGAGATGGACAGCCCGAGGCCCGTACCGCCGTACTTGCGGCTGGTGGTGCCGTCGGCCTGTTTGAACGCCTCGAAGATCACCCGCATCTTGCTGGCCGCGATGCCGATGCCGGTGTCGGTGACGGAGAACGCGATCAGTTCCGCGTCCGGGTCGGTCAGTGAGCCGGCCTCCAGCAGCTGCTCCCGGATGCTCTGCGGAACGTCGTCCCGCGCGGGGCGGATGACGAGTTCCACCGATCCGGAGTCGGTGAACTTCACCGCGTTGGACAGCAGGTTGCGCAGCACCTGCAGCAGCCGCTGCTCGTCGGTGTGCAGGGTGGCGGGCAGCTCCGGCGACACCCTCACGGACAGGTCGAGCCCCTTCTCCGCGGTCAGCGGACGGAAGGTGGCCTCGACGTAGTCGATGAGCTGGACGAGCGCGATGCGGGTCGGGGAGACGTCCATCTTGCCCGCCTCGACCTTCGACAGGTCCAGGATGTCGTTGATCAGCTGGAGCAGGTCGGACCCCGCGCCGTGGATGGTCTCGGCGAACTCCACCTGCTTCGGGGTGAGGTTGCCCTCGGCGTTGTCGGCGAGCAGCTTGGCCAGGATCAGCAGGGAGTTGAGCGGCGTCCGCAGCTCGTGCGACATGTTGGCCAGGAACTCGCTGCGGTAGCGCATGGAGACGGCGAGCTGCTCGGCGCGCTCCTCCAGGACCTGCCGGGCCTCCTCGATCTCGGAGTTCTTCGCCTCGATGTCACGGTTCTGCTGGGCCAGCAGCTCGGCCTTCTCCTCCAGTTCGGCGTTGGACGCCTGCAGGGCCTTCTGCCGCTGCTCCAGCTCCGCGGACCTGATCCGCAGCTGCTCGGTCAGCTCCTGGGACTGCTTCAGCAGCTGCTCGGTCTTGGTGTTGACGGAGATGGTGTTGACGGTGGTGGCGATCACCTCCGCGATCTGGTTCAGGAAGTCCTTGTGGATCTGCGTGAACGGGGTGAAGGAGGCCAGCTCGATGACGCCGAGCACCGTGCCCTCGAACAGCACCGGCAGCACGATCACCTGCGCGGGCGGCGCCTCGCCGAGCCCGGAGGAGATCTTCAGATAGCCGCTGGGCGCGTCCTCCACGAGGATGGTGCGCTTCTCCTTCGCGGCCGTCCCGACCAGCCCCTCGCCCGGCTGGAACGACGTCGGCATGGAGCCCGTCGAGTAGCCGTAGGAGCCCAGCATCCGCAGTTCGTAGGAGTCCTCGTCCTCGCCGCCGAGGTCCGTGCCGTCGACCAGCGGCATCGCGACGAAGAACGCGCCGTGCTGCGCGGAGACCACCGGCGTCAGCTCGCTCATGATCAGCGAGGCCACGTCCTGCAGGTCGCGGCGGCCCTGCATCAGCGCGGAGATCCGGGCCAGGTTGCCCTTGAGCCAGTCCTGCTCCTTGTTGGCGATCGTGGTGTCGCGCAGGTTGGCGATCATCTTGTTGACCGTGTCCTGCAGTTCCTGGATCTCGCCGGACGCGTCGACGTCGACCTTCAGGTTCAGGTCGCCGCGGGTCACGGCGGTCGCCACGCGCGCGATGGCGCGCACCTGCCGGGTCAGGTTCCCGGCCATCTCGTTCACGGACTCGGTCAGGTCCCGCCAGGTGCCGTCGACGTCCCGCACGCGTGCCTGACCGCCCAGGCGGCCCTCGGTGCCCACCTCGCGGGCCACCCGCGTGACCTCCTCGGCGAAGCTGGACAGCTGGTCCACCATCGTGTTGATGGTCGTCTTCAGCTCCAGGATCTCCCCGCGCGCCTCGATGTCGATCTTCTTGGTCAGATCGCCCTTGGCGATGGCGGTGGTGACCATGGCGATGTTGCGCACCTGGCCGGTCAGGTTGGACGCCATCTGGTTCACCGAGTCGGTGAGGTCCTTCCAGGTGCCGGCCACGCCCGGCACATGCGCCTGACCGCCGAGGATGCCGTCCGTGCCCACCTCACGGGCCACCTTGGTGACCTGCTCGGCGAACGAACTCAGCGTCTTCACCATGGTGTTGAAGGTCTCGGCGAGCTGCGCGACCTCACCGCGCGCCTCGATCGTCACCGTCCGCGTCAGGTCGCCGTTGGCGACGGCGGCGGCCACCTGGGAGATGTTCCTCACCTGCATGGTGAGGTTCTTCGCCATCAGGTTGACGTTGTCGCTGAGGTCCTTCCAGATGCCCACGACGCCGGGCACGTTCGCCTGACCGCCGAGGATGCCCTCGGTGCCCACCTCGCGGGCCACCCGCGTGACCTGCTCGGCGAACGAGGAGAGCTGGTCCACCATCGTGTTCACGGTGGTGACGAGCTCGAGGATCTCGCCCTTGGCGTCGACGGTGATCTTCTTGGACAGGTCGCCCTTGGCGACGGCGGTCGTGACCTCGGCGATGTTGCGCACCTGACTGGTCAGGTTGTTCGCCATGGAGTTCACGGACTGCGTGAGCTCCTTCCAGGTGCCGGACACGCCCGGCACATGCGCCTGACCGCCCAGGCGGCCCTCGGTGCCCACCTCACGGGCCACCCGCGTGACCTCCTGGGCGAACGAGGACAGCTGGTCCACCATCGTGTTGATGGTGTTCTTCAGCTCCAGGATCTCCCCGCGCGCATCCACGGTGATCTTCTGGGAGAGGTCGCCGCGGGCCACGGCGGTGGCGACCTGGGCGATGTTGCGCACCTGGTCGGTGAGGTTGCCCGCCATGCCGTTCACGGAATCCGTGAGGTCCCGCCACACACCGGCGACCCCGGGCACCTGCGCCTGACCGCCCAGGCGCCCCTCGGTGCCCACCTCACGGGCCACCCGCGTGACCTGCTCGGCGAAGGCGGACAGCTGGTCCACCATCGTGTTGATGGTGTTCTTCAGCTCCAGGATCTCCCCGCGCGCGTCGACATCGATCTTCTGGGAGAGATCGCCGCGGGCCACGGCCGTCGTCACCTGGGCGATCTGCCGCACCTGGGAGGTGAGGTTGCCCGCCATGAAGTTGACGGAGTCGGTGAGCTCCTTCCAGGTGCCGGACACACCCGGCACCACGGCCTGACCGCCCAGACGGCCCTCCGTGCCCACGTCCCGGGCCATCCGGGTGACCTGGTCGGCGAAGGCGGACAGCTGGTCGACCATCGTGTTGACGGTGTTCTTCAGCTGGAGCATCTCGCCGGAGACGTCGACGGTGACCTTCTGCGACAGATCACCGTTGGCCACGGCCGTCGTCACCTGGGCGATGTTGCGCACCTGCCCGGTGAGGTTGCGGAACGCGGTGTTGACGGAGTCCGTGAGGTCCTTCCACGTCCCCGCCGCGCCCGGCACGTACGCCTGGCCGCCCAGCTCACCCTCGACACCGACCTCCCGCGCCACCCGCGTCACTTCGGAGGAGAAGGCCGACAGCTGGTCCACCATCGTGTTGACGGTGTTCTTCAGCTCCAGCATCTCGCCGGCCACGTCCACGGTGACCTTCTGCGACAGATCACCGTTGGCCACGGCCGTCGTCACGGCGGCGATGTCCCGCACCTGGGTGGTCAGATTCCGGAACACCGTGTTGACGGAGTCCGTGAGGTCCTTCCAGGTGCCGGCCACCCCCGGCACATTCGCCTGGCCGCCCAGACGGCCCTCGGCGCCGACCTCGTTGGCCACGCGCGTGACCTCGTCCGCGAAGATCCGCAGCGTCTCGGTCATCTGGTTGATCGTCTCGGCGAGCTGCGCGACCTCGCCCCGCGCCGGCACGGTCACCTTCTGCGACAGATCACCGTTGGCGACGGCGGTGGTGACCTGCGCGATCCCGCGCACCTGGGCCGTCAGGTTGCCGGCCATCCGGTTCACCGAGTCGGTGAGGTCCTTCCAGGTGCCGGCCACGCCCGGCACATGCGCCTGACCGCCGAGGATGCCGTCCGTGCCCACCTCACGGGCCACCCGCGTCACCTCGGAGGAGAAGGCCGACAGCTGGTCCACCATCGTGTTGACGGTGTTCTTCAGCTCCAGCATCTCGCCGGCCACGTCCACGGTGACCTTCTTGGACAGATCGCCCTTGGCCACCGCCGTGGTGACCAGCGCGATGTCCCGCACCTGCGCGGTCAGCCGGGACGCCATCGTGTTGACGGAGTCGGTGAGGTCCTTCCACGAACCGGACAGCCCCCGCACCCGCGCCTGGCCGCCCAGCTTGCCCTCGGTGCCGACCTCGCTGGCCACCCGCGTGACCTCGTCGGTGAACGCCGACAGCTGATCGACCAGGTTGTTGACCGTCCGCCCGACCTTCAGGAACTCGCCGCGCAGCGGCTGCCCGACCCCCTCCGGCGTGTACGCGCGCAGCTCCATGCGCGGCGACAGATCACCCTCGGCGACCGCGGAGAGCACCCGGCTGACCTCGGCGACGGGGCGCACGAGATCGTCGACGAGCGCATTGGAGTTCTCGATCGCGGCCGCCCAGGAACCCTCGCAGGGCCCCGTCTCCAGCCGCTCGGTGAGCTTCCCCTCGCGCCCCACCACGCGCCGTACCCGCGCCAGCTCGCCCGTCACATGCAGATTGCGGTCGGCGACCTCGTTGAAGACCGCCGCGATCTCCGCCATCACGCCGTCCCCGGACACCGTGAGCCGTTTGCGGAAATTGCCGTCCCGCATCGCCGTCAGCGCAGCCAGCAGTCGGTCCAGGGCAGCCGTGTCCACCTCAGTTGTCCCCTTGCGCGCCTTGCGCTGGTTCTTCAGGGACTGTCCGCCTTTCGCGCGCGTCTTGGTGCTTCGCGTCGCTGCGCCAGACTCCACTGTGTCCCTCCCGCAGGGGTCGACCGTTGCTGCTGTGCCCCGGTATTGCTGTTCGGCGTGCCAGTTACTGCTGCGTATATCCGCCCGATGCGATCATGCCTCGCCAAGGGCCGCTGCCTCAGGCGCGGAGAACACACTCAGCCTGCTCCGACCTTCACCAGAAGCCTGCCCAGTGTTTCACCCTTGCCGAACCAGGCCATAACAGTTCGGCAGCTTTGCAACCTTCCGCACACTCTCCGGGCGGAATCACTGCTGACCGGCATCAGCCTGGACCGCGAAGGTAAGTAACCTTGCATGGGGCTGTCCAGCCACGCCGGTCCGCCCGGCCTGGGCGGTGGCACGGGAACGAACGGGCATGGAGGCGGCCGCACACATGACCACAGGAGTGATCCCCGGGGGGCAGCCCCCGGAGCCACGGCCGAAGGGTCCGCAGCTGCCGGAGCAGCGGCGTGAGCTCGTAGGGCACCTGGGTCTGCACGTCGACAACCGGACGAGGAGTTCTGTGATCACCGCGCGCGCGGCCGCCAGCTTCGAGCCCCAGGGGCGATCGGTCGCGTCCGCCCGCTCCTTCGTCCGCGACACCCTCCAGGGCTGGGGCTTCGGCGACATCGTCGACGACGCCGTGGTCCTCACCAGCGAACTGGTCACCAACGCGGTCGTGCACGCCGGCACGGCCGCCGACGTGCTGTGTCTGCGCAGTGACAACGGGGTACGGGTCGAGGTGTCCGACCGCTACCCGGAGCGGGAGATCCCGGTCCAGAGCTCCGCGGTCAACATGGGCAGCCCCGACCGCGAGGGCGGCCGCGGCCTGCAGCTGTGCGCGGCCCTGGCCGGCCGCTGGGGCGTGGAGTACACGCCCACGCACAAGAAGGTCTGGTTCCAGCTGGACCTGCCCGAACGCCCGGTCGGCACCCGCACCGCCGGCCCCTTCCTGCCCGCCGACCTCCTCCCGCTCGCCGACGGCCGGGTCCGTGTGGCCGTCGTCCAGATCGACCGCGACGGCTCCATCACCGCCTGGAACGAGGACGCCGAGGAACTCTTCGGCCACACCGCCGACCAGGTCACCGGCAAGCCGCTCACCGACCTCGCGGCCTGGCCGCACACCCCCGGCACCGGCACGGGCATCGCCGAGGCGCTCCAGCTCTCCCGCTGGGAAGGCAGTTACGGCATCCGCGGCTCCCACGGCCGTGTCATCCCCGTCTACGCCTCCCACCTCCGTGTACGCGACACGGACGGCGAGCCCTCCACCGTCTGCCTGCTCGTCCGGGACCACGAACGGGCCATCCTGCAGACGCCGTTGCGTCCGGCGGCAACCAGCGACGCGAACAGCACCTCCGAGGGAGCGAACGCCGATCCCTTCGAGGTCTTCATCGGCTCCCCCGCTCCCGACGACCTCGACAGCCTGCTGCAGCGCACGGTCGAGCGCGCCCGCGACATGCTCGACGGTGACGCCGCCTTCCTTCTTCTGGCCACCGACGACGAGACGGAGTTGGAGGTCCGCGCCTCCACCGGCCTGCCCTCCGCCCGCCAGCGCTTCGCCCGTGTCCCCGTCGAGGCCGGACCCGGCCGCTACGGCTCGGCCCGCATGCCGGCCGTCCACGACGACCTCACCGCCGTCCCCGGTGCCGTCCCCCTGCTCAACGGCACCGGCATGCGGTCGGTCGTCACGGTCCCGCTGAAGGTCGAGGGCCGTCTCACCGGCTCCCTCGGTGTCGCCGCGGAGGCACCCGGCAGATACTCCAACGAAGAGGCGCTGCGCCTGCAGTTCGCCGCCGACCGCATCGCCCTGGCCGTCGAGTCGGCCCGCCTGGGCGAGCTGGAGCGGCTGCGCCGCGGCTCCCTCAGCTTCCTCGTCGAGGCGTCCGACCTGCTGGCCGGCACTCTGGACCGGGACCAGACCCTTGCCCTGATGGCCCAGATGACGGTCCCCACCCTGGCCACCTGGTGTGCCGTCTACACCATCGCCGACCAGGCCTCCGAGCCCTACCTGTCCTACGTCCTGCACGAGGACGAGGAACTGATCGACGGCATCAAGTCCCTGCTGTCCAGGATTCCGCCGCCGGACCCGGTCCCCACCCCCGGCGCCCGCGTGTGGAACGCGCCCCGCGAGGCCGCCCACCAGGCCGCCCTGCACACCTCCATGCGCAGCCTCAGCCTGGGCGAGTCCCACCACCAGATCGGTACGGCCGTCGGACCGACGCTGGCCACGGCCTCCGCGGTCGGCGGCGAGACGGTGGTCCTGCCGCTGGTCGCCCGCAACCGCGTCATCGGCATGCTCACGCTCGGCAAACCCTCCGAGGAGCACTTCCGCCAGGAGATCCTGGAACTGGCCGAGGACCTGAGCCGCCGTGCCGCCCTCGCCCTGGACAACGCCCGTCTGTACTCGGAACGCACGGCCATCAGCCAGTCCCTCCAGCGCAGTCTCCTGCCGCCGGGCCTTCCCCAGGTCGAGGGCGTGGAGGTCGAGGTCATCTACCGCGCGGCCGGCGAGGGCAACGAGGTCGGCGGCGACTTCTACGACCTCTTCCCGATCCGGGACGGCGCCTACGGCTTCGCCATCGGCGACGTCTGCGGTACGGGCCCGGAGGCGGCCGCGGTGACGGGCCTGGCCCGGCATGCGCTCAGACTGCTGGCCCGCGAGGGCTTCGGTGGCCCCGCGGTACTGGAACGCCTGAACTCCGCCATCCTCGACGAGGGTGCCCGCAGTCGCTTCCTCACGCTTCTGTACGGCGAGCTGCGGCCGCAGGAGGACGGCAGCGCCCAGCTGAAGGTCGTCTGCGCCGGCCATCCGCCGCCGCTGCGCCTGCGTCAGGACGGCACGGTGGAACCGGCCGCCGATCCTCAGCCGCTCCTCGGCGTCCTGGAGGACCTTGAGCTGTACGAGCAGACGGTCACGCTGGAGCCCGGTGACGTCCTGCTGTGCGTCACGGACGGCGTCACCGAACGCCGCGAGGGCTCACGCATGTTGGGCGACGACGGTCTCGCGGAAGTCCTCACCACCTGCACGGGTCTGACGGCGGGAGCGGTGGCGGCCCGCATCATGCGTGCGGTGGAGCGCTTCGCCTCGGACGCCCCGTCCGACGACATGGCGATTCTCGCCATGCGCGTCCCGGATCTGCCCAAGTAGGGCCGTCGGACGTACGAGACGGACAACAGACGGACGAGACAGACGAAAGGCCTTTGCCCGGACGGGCAAAGGCCTTTGTACTGGAGCCCCCAAACGGAATCGAACCGTTGACCTTCTCCTTACCATGGAGACGCTCTGCCGACTGAGCTATAGGGGCCGGTCGCCTTTTCGGGTTCTCCCCGCGGCAACGAAAGAGATCATACCCCGAACAGAGCCATGCTCCTAACCATGATCGGGCCGCCCGGCACATCGCACATCGGCCCGCCCGGTTTCCGGCAGGGACACGCACCACGTACTGCTGGTAGGTGTGCTCATCGCCTCCGTCCGGTGTCCGTACGCCTCGTAGCCTCGCGTTCAGATAGGCGGCACGCTCCCTGCGCTGCGCCACCTCGTCATACGGCTCCTCCGATCTGCCCTGCTCCACTATCAGCAGCCCATGCCGTCGGCCGACCAGCCGAAGCGCTGCACGACAACAACGGCCGCCGTACGGGAAGTTACGGCGGCCTCGACGGCGAACGGATCGAAGCAGTACGCCGCCGGACCTATGTCGGCGAACACCGGTAGCGCGGCTGCCTGGATCACGGCCTCGGCGACCTCCGCGTTACCGAACGCCGGCACGACGACTTCGTCACCGGCTCCGATGCCGGCCGGGCCATGTGAACGCCAAATGACGACAAACAAAAAAGGGTTGGGCCCGAACCAGAAGTTCGGACCCAACCCTCTTAAATCTTGTCCGGCGGCGTCCTACTCTCCCACAGGGTCCCCCCTGCAGTACCATCGGCGCTGTAAGGCTTAGCTTCCGGGTTCGGAATGTAACCGGGCGTTTCCCTCACGCTATAACCACCGAAACACTATGAAACAAACAAAACCAGCCACATCAGGGCGGGCGGGTTCGTTGCCTCAGAACCCACACAGTGAACGCGAGCAACCCATGGTCAAGCCCTCGGCCTATTAGTACCGGTCACCTCCACGCCTTACGACGCTTCCAGATCCGGCCTATCAACCCAGTCATCTCCTGGGAGCCTTAC
>NZ_BAAAHG010000027.1:0-77739 GCF_039525155.1 Streptomyces thermoalcalitolerans
TCCGCAAGGCCCGCTGCAGCACCAACCGCATCGGCCGCACGGTCGCCGCCATTCACGCCATCGAGATCGCCTGGCGCTCAGGATGAGAAACGTTCACGGAGCGAACGAAGCATTTTTGCCGATTTCTCCGTGTCAACGGTCCGTTGTCGCTACAATCCGGCCTCATGACGGAGTCATGAGCCGCGGGACGGTTCACGATGCGGTACGCGGAGCTGGACCGGCTGGAAAATCAGTTGTCCAACTCGGGGCTGCTTGATGCGTGGCGCAGTTGACTGCGGTGAAGGCGATCACGACGTAGCTCAACGCAACGACACCAGTCGCATGACGATGCGCTGGGGTCGTCACGCGGCTTCCGGGACATCCGTCCACAGAAGTGCTGACTTCTGAGTCACCGCGTTGAGACGTCAGCAGGTTTGTCCGAACGCGGCAGCCCTGCTGGACACTGAAGTGTTGGGGGGAACCCGTCATGACCGAAGCTCCGTTTGACACTGCCGACACCGACAGAGACGACGACGCCGACCGGAAGGTCGTCGAGCAGGAGCGAGCCGAGCTGAAGGAGTTCGTCAAAGGGCTGAGCGCGGACGACATCAAGTCGGGCAACTGGTTCACCAAACTCAGCGCTCATGCCCTGAGCTCCTACACCGAGAAGGTCGACTGGCAGTACTTCCAGGAACGGTATGAGGGCGCACCCCCGGACGTTATCGTCGACCAGCGGATCAAGATGGCGGCTCGGTACGCCGCGCTTGAAGGCGGGCTCTCCGCCGGGGCCTACACAGCGACCGTCGCCGCCACCATCGGAAGCCTCGGTGGTGCCTCGCCGGCGACCGTCCCGGCCGCCGTCACGACCATGATGGTCGACGTCGCGTTCATCAGCCGACTCCAGCTCCATCTGGCCTACGACATCGCAGTCCTCTACCGGGTCCCGCTCAACCTGTCCGACCCCGACGATCTGTGGAAGCTCATACGGGTGGCCTTCACGATCAAGAGCGGGGAAGCACTCCAGAAAGGCGCGATCAAAGCGGTTCCAGCCATGGTGCGGCCGTTGGTCAAGCGCTTCTACTCCGGATCGGTGCTCACCGCCGCGAAGGGGCTTCCCGTCGTCGGGAAGCACCTCCTGCAGCGCAACGTCATCAAGGTCGGTATTCCCCTGGTCGGCGTTCCCCTCGCGGTGGTGCTGAACCGCTACACGACGCTGCTCGCCGGTCGGCACGCGCAGGCCGTCTTCCGGAACGAGGCACGGGTGATCGAACTCGCCGAGGGGCTAAGCAAGCGCAGTCGGCACCCACAGTTGCTGCTGTGGGTCACGTGGCTCGTCATCAGCGCGAACCGCAAGATGACTGATGATGAAGCGCTGTTGATGCGACATCTGGTGAGGGCGGTCCGGGAGCAACATCAGGTGGTCGACGAACAGCTCGCCCAGCTCGTCGATATCGACCCCGCCGAGGTATGGCGGCGCATAAACGCCGAGCCCGGAGATCTGAGCGACATCCTCGACGCGGCCGAGCGGGTGGCCACGGTGAACGGTGCCGTCAACGCGCGCGAGGAAGCAGTCCTCTCCGAACTGCGAGACCGCTGCCGTCTCCGAGTCTGACGCTGTCCTGCGCTACCGAAGACCACGGAACCGTATCCGCCTTCCGGCAGGACGGTGCGGGTCGAATGCGTGTGGGTAAAGAAGCCGGGACCCGTGTCAGTGGCTCAGGCTTAGATGGGCCACTGAACGTTCATAACGTCGTTGCCATCCTGCTTGAGCGGTTTGATTCTGCGTGCCTCTCCCTCACCGTGGCCGAGGCCGGTGGCAGGTCGTGGTGAGTTCCCGTTCCACTCCGCCCACCAGTTCCTGCGGCTTCTGCTGCGTCCCCAGAACCGTCAAGTTCGCAGGTCAGCAGCGTCTTGCAGGTACTGCGGATCAGACGGTCGACGTCGTCGGAGGTCGATCGCCGGAAGACCGGCTCCTGGGCCTGCGTGCGGTCCGTGGTCCAGCAGACGCCACGGAGGTTACAGCGGTGGGGCGGCGCCGGGCCGGTGCCGTCCCACCGCTCGCTCTCAGCCCTCCGCTGTCACGACTGTGCCCGTGCCGCCGCGATGCTGGCACGCCACTCCGGTGCCTCCGGCTTCTCGTGGAACTCCAGGAGATGCTGGCCGGCGTGGCGGGCCAGGGCGTCGCGGACCTGGGCCGGGGTGACGTGGAAGAACTCGCGGCGTGGGTTGACCCGGTTGACGCGCTGTGCCTCGAACTCCTGGTGCAGGGCGCGTTCCAGGCCGACGGCGTCGTCGCTGTAGATCAGGGCGTGCACGTCGAAGCGGAACGGCACGGAGGCGTCGCCGAGTTCGTTGACCCGGTCCATGGGATCGAGGCGGCGAGTGAGGCCGATTTTGACCATGGACTCGCCGAAGGCGCCGATGTTGGAGATGACGTACACGTATCCGGCTCGGCTGTTGGCCTCGCGCCGGTCGATGGCCTCCTCCTCCGCGTCGATCTCGGCGATTTTCCGTTCCAGTTCCTCGATCTGGGCCGCATCCGCCTGGCCCGCGGAGCGAGCTCGTTCCAGTGCCAGGACCAGGCGGTTGCGCTCCTTGTCGAGGCGGGCGCGTTCACGGGCGATCTCCCGCTCCAGGCGCTCCTCCTCGCGCTGGCGTGCCCGCTCCTCGCGTCGGCGTTCCTTCTCCTCCTCGACCTTGGCCAGGTAGTCGGCGGTCAGCTCCAGTTCGCGCACCCGGAGCCGGTGGTACTCGTCGGTGACCTGGATGCGCATGGTCCTGCCGAGCCGGGCGATGGTCTCCCGGGACTTCTGCAGCCGGTCGACGAGGGAGGCGAGGCGGTGCGGTTTCATGCCGCGTACGGCGGCGTCGGCCTCGGCGTTGTAGGCGCGCAGCATCAGCTTGGAGAAGTCCCGCACCATGCGCCTGCCCTCGGCGGCGGAGCCGTTCACCGTCCAGTCGGTGACGCCCACGACCGCCCTGCCGTTCTTGGTGAGCGTCTTGTACCGGTCCTTGATGCGGTCGAGTTCCGCCTTGTAGGCGACGGCGTCGGCAAGCGGGTGGCGGTACTCGTAGATGCCGGCCTCCTGCAGGAGCACCAGATCGTCGGTGACGACCAGGTCTCTCTGTGCCTCGGCCAGCCGGCGCTCGGCCTCCTGGGCCCGGGCCTCCATCTCGTGCAGCCGCTGCCGGGCTCCCTGGAGTTCGCGCTCGGCGCGTTCCGCGGCTGCCTCCACCTTCGCGTCGAGCACGGCGTCGATCCGCTGGAGTTCGGCCAGATGCTCGGCGTGGGTACGGCGGATGCGGTCGGTCTCCTGGACCAGCCGGGCCGTGTCGGCGCCGGCCAGGGCTGTCAGCTCGGTCAGCAGGCGATGGTTCTCCGCCCGCAGTGCCTCGGCCTCGGCGGTGCGGGCACGCAGTTCCTCACCGAGCCGGGCCGCTTCGGCTTCCGCCTCCCTTCGGCGGCGACCGAAGAAACCGCCTCCGCCGCCACTGGTGGAGGGCGGGGACGGCTGAGGCGGTACGGGGGCACTCGGGGCGGGCTGGTGCGGGACCTGGGCCGGGGCGACGGACGGCGCGGGAGCGGCGAACGGCTGGACGGGGGCCGGGTGGGCAGCGACGCCGGTCTGCGCCGCCGCATACCAATGGCGCCACTGCTGCAGACGGTCGGTGAAGCTCCGGCCGTCGCGCTTGTCCATGTTCTTGAACTCGACCGCCCATCCGGCAACGAACAGGGTGAGGGTGTACTGCCCCAGTCCGTCCGTCCCGCGCACATCGGTGATCTCGACGAGTGTGTGCGACACCAGCCGCTGACCGGCCCAGCCCTGTGCCCGGAACAGGACACGGCGGTCGGTGAGGGCCAGCACCCCCATGGTCCCGTCATGGTGGGCGACGGCGAGAGCCTGCACCGTCTCGTCGGGCGTCAGCACCTCCGGGAGGCTCTTCACTGTGCCCTTGACCGGGAACACCATGCCCTTGAGCGCGGCTGCTGCCGCGTTCACGTCGGGTCGGGAGGACTGTACGGACACGGGACTTCGCTTTCTCTTTTCTCTTTGTGTTTCTCTTTGTGTCTCTTTGTGATTGCCGTGTGTGCCAGGCAGGACTGGCGGACAGCGGGGGTCGGGCGGAAGCCCGGCCCCCGCGGGTGAGTCACCGGTGGTCGGCGCCGAGGACACCCAGCGTCGTGTGGAGGACCGGTTCCACGCGCAGGCGGGTGGCGTCGCGGTCCAGGACCTGGAGGGTCTCCAGGCAGGCGAGTGCCCAGCGGGCGTCGTCCGGGGTGTGGCCCGCGAGTTCGATCGCGGCCGCGCAGTCGGCCTCGGGATTCCAGTCGGTGCCGAGCTGTTCGACGATCGCGTCGTAGGCGGCCTTGACGCTCTCGTCCTCCAGCAGGCCGGTGGCGTCGGCGAACTCCTGCGCGCCGTCCTTCCGGCCGAGCCACTGCTCCAGCTCGTGCAGGGCGCGGTCCTGGTCCTTGTACCGTTCGCGCAGTTCCAGGACGCGGTCGAGCAGGAACGGCCAGCCACCGGTGGCCGCGGCCAGCCGGGCCAGGCGTGCGTCGGTCTCGTAGGCGCTGTGGTACTGCGCCCAGTCGCGCAGGGCCCGCCGGCCGTACCGGCGCAGCACCACCACGGTGTCGTCGCCGTCGGCTTGCTCCGTCCCGGTGCCGCCGAGCAGATCGCGCCAGAAGCCGAGCTGTGCGGCGCTCGACACCAGGACCACGGACCGGGTGACCTCGGAGGCCTCGGGCAGGATGGTCCTGGCCTGTTCCAGGGACTCCCGGCAGGGCTTGTCGGTGCCCGACGTGAGATCGCTGATGAGCAACCGCCGCTCACCGGGCCGGCCGGCCGCGAGGGCCTTGCGGTAGGCGTTGGCGCTGCCGATCGGCGGCAGGGTCCAGCCCGCCACCCGGCCGGTCGCGTCCCGCAGGGTGCGCTCCACGTCGCCGACGCCCGTCGCCCGGGTGCCGAGGACGACCCGCACCTGGTTGCCGCCCGTGCCGAGCAGATAGTCGATCTGGTTGATCGTCAGCGGTGCGGAGCGGCGGCCGTCGTCGAGTCCGGGGCGGCTGTCCAGGACGACGGCCTCCTCCAGTCTCGACTCGCGTTCGGCGCCCAGCAGGCGTGCCTCGATCTCCTGGGCGGTGCCGATCATGCGCAGGGCGTTCGGGCCGCGCAGGTGCCAGCCCTGGCCGTCGTTGTTGGGCGCGAGCACGCCGAGGCCGACCATCTCCTCGAGATAGGCCCGGAAGCCCTCGCTGTCCAGTTGCTCGAATCCCTGGGGCCACCAGCCGGCGCATTCGTCGCGCAGTTCCCGGTCGCTGAGCCGGGTCTCCAGGCCGTTGTCCCGGGCGTGCTGGGCGAGGACGTTGGCGATGACGTTGTAGCGGTCGTCGAGGGCGAGGGTGTCCTTGAAGGCCGCGGTGATGTCCGAACGCAGGGAGGCGTCCTGCTCCACCGCGTCCACATCGGCCGCCTCGATGATGTACGGCGGCGGGGTGAGCGGCTGCCGGGCCCGCTTGGCCTGCATGACCTCCACCATGCGGCTGCCGAAGATCTGCAGCAGGAAGGGCTGGTACGAGCAGAAGCCGAGCACTCGGTTGACCAGGTCGACGTCGGCGAACTCGA
Source organism: Streptomyces thermoalcalitolerans (assembly GCF_039525155.1). Classification (NCBI taxonomy): domain Bacteria; kingdom Bacillati; phylum Actinomycetota; class Actinomycetes; order Kitasatosporales; family Streptomycetaceae; genus Streptomyces; species Streptomyces thermoalcalitolerans. The sequence goes on from NZ_BAAAHG010000027.1 coordinate 5,607, forward strand.
AGCCGAGGGCCCGCATCGGGTGGACGATCAGGTCGGCGGCGAACTGCGGGGTGAGCGGGCCGACGACGGTCGGTGTCTGCGCGAGGTGGCTGAACGGGCTGTTCCTGGCCAGGCGGGTGAACCGCTGCACGGAGTGCAGGCCGGCGAAGACCACCTTGGCCCGGCCGCGGGAGTCCTCGCCCAGTCCGCGCAGCCGGCGGGTCTCGGTGCACTCGGGCACGTCGGCCTCGAAGAAGCGGTCGCACTCGTCGAGCAGGATGAGCAGCCGGCGGTCGGCGTCCTGCGCCAGCCACGTGGCGATGCCGTCCGTGACCCGCTGCCAGGGCTCGGGCCGGGGGCCCTTGCGGCGGGGCTCCTGCAGGACGCCTTCCTTGGTCAGCTCCTGGTCCAGGGTGGTCCAGATCGCGGCGGCACCGAGCGCGGTGCCCTTGCCGATGCCGATCTTGTCGAGGTTGAGGTAGAGCTTCCGGTAGGAGCCGGGCCGCTGTTCCACGAACCGGTCGCCCGCGTCGGCGAGCAGCGCGGACTTGCCCAGGCCGCGGCCGCCGTAGAGGATCTGGGTCCCGTTCGGGTCCAGGATGCTCGCGCGCTCCCGGTCCCGCCCGTAGAACATCTCCCGGCCGATCCGGCCCCGCTTCTCCTTGATGTACGGGTTGACTCCGGAGAACGGCAGCAGTGTCTCGGTGGCGGCGTCCACGCGCCGGTTGCCGTGCGCGGTGAGGTAGGCGAGCGCCGCGTCGTCGACGACGAGGGTGGGCTTGATGCCCCGGGAGGCGGCGGCGAGTTCGGTGCGGGTCCGGCTGTCCAGGGTGCCGAAGTGCACGACGAGCAGGCTGCTCTCGTCCGGGTCCTGGGAGATGCGACTGAGCAGCAGCCGCGCCGAGGGGCGTCCCCAGATCAGCAGGACGCGCAGCTTGTTGCCGCGGTCCTTGATCTGCGAGCCGAAGGCCGGCGCCCAGGCCCGTCCGGTGACCTGGATCTCGTACAGTTCGAAGAACCGGTAGTCCCTGCCGTACGGCAGTCCGTGCAGCGGCCGGGGCCCCTTGGCCTCGAAACCGAGCAGGGCCAGGGCCGGGTTGAGGTTCTCGCGCGGCTTGATGCCGCCCCGGTCCCGGGCGGAGGCGAGTTTGCGCCATCTTTGCAGGGCGTCGGCGGCGCGTTCCGCCTCGCCCTCCGACAGGGAGGAGTAGTCCAGTGACGCCAGGCCGCCGAACCGCTTCCGGGAGCGGACGGCCTGGATCAGTTCGGGGGTGATGCCGCCGGGCAGGGCGTCGGGCACCTCGGGGAAGAACGACTCCAGGTGCGAGTCCTGGGCCCTGATCTCCGGGACCGGCTCGCCCAGTTCGAGGAAGTAGACCAGTTCCGCGGCCGTGGCGAGGCTGTCGTTGTCCAGATTGTGCAGGACGCGTTCGCGGTCCTCCTCGCTGACGTCGGTCAGGGCCGCGAGCCGGGCCCGCAGCCGGTCGGCGGCCTGGTTGCGGTAACGGGGCAGCAGTTCGGCGACCCGGTCGAGGTTGCGCCGGATCACCGACAGGTCGCGGGGTTCACCGCTCTCGGTGCGGGGGGCCGCGTCCGCGAGCAGTTCCTGAAGGTTGACGTCCTGCTCGTCGGTGAGCGCTCCGTCCGCCTGGGCCCGGCGCAGTTCCGCCGCGAGGGTGCGGGCCTTGTCGGCGAGTTCGCCGTGCCGCCGCTGCTCCGCCTGTTCGAGCCGCGCGAGCCGGTCGTCCGAGGCGTCCAGTCCGTCGGGTGCGGGCAGGACGCCCAGCTTCGCGAGGCGCAGAATGGCCCTGACCTCGGTGAAACCGTCGCGGGCGGTCTGAAAACCGATCGCTTCTTCCCAGGTGCGGTCCACCGCCGCCAGCAGATCGGTGACAGTGGGAGCCGTACCGGGCCAGTCCGGCACCTTGTACAGCTCCACGTCCAGCAGCTCGGAGATGTCGGCGCCGGTCGCGCGTACCGTCGGGGCGGTTCCCGACTCCAGTTCGGCGAAGACGGCCTCGAGCATCTCACCGGCGGCGTGGGCGGCTGCCCTGGCCACCGGGCGGGAGCCCCGGCCGACGGACGCCAGCTCGCCGAGAACGCTCTTGCGCAGACCCAGCAGGGACAGCCGCAGAGCGGCCACCGACTCCGCGGCCCAGGCGGTTTCCTCGGTGCGCGCGACTCCCGACTGCTCCCTCTGGGCGCTGCGCCATTCCCACACCGTGGCGCGCACCCGTTCCACGAACTGCCGTACGTTGTTGCGGCCCGCGCCCTGTATGACGCGCCCGCCGGTGCCGCGCAGCCCGCTGTCCATGCGGTCGATCTCGGCCTCGATGTGCGCGGGCCGGTCCAGTCGCCTCAGCAGGGCGTCGGCGCGCTCCTCCGCGTCGGCGGCTCCGTCGACCACGGCCGTCAGGACACTGCCGAACAGCCCGTTGGGCTTCAGCCACTGCTTCACCATCTGGGACGCCCGCTGGAACCTCATCCTGGGCGGCACGAGCATGAGCCGGCAGGCCTCGACGGCGTCCTGCAGGCGGCTCTCGGTCTGCGAGGCGCCGGCGACGACGGTGTGCAGCGGGGCCAGCAGCAGCGCCATGTTGGAGGTGCGTTCCGCCACCTCTGCGGCCACCTGCTGGAGGGTGTCCGGCAGATGGACGGTCAGGGCCCGCAGCTGGGCGCCGACGATCGGTGCCCCGGTCGCCAGGGCCGCCCGTACGAGGACCGGGAGCAGGAGCAGCTCCAGCCCGCCGGCCTTGGCGTCCTCCTGGGCGTCCCATTCACGCAGTGCGTCCTCGACGTAGCGTGCGGCGTGCTCCGAGCGCGGGGTGAGCAGGGCCGAGGCGGCGGACAGGCGCAGCACGGCGGACTCCGCCTCCGGCCGGCCGGCGGCGCGCGACAGATGGGCGGCGAGCCCGAACCGCTTGTCGACGATGAGCCGGGCGAGGGTCGACTCCACGGTCTCCTGCTGCCGGTGGGCGCCGGGGGCCGCCGCGTCCTCGGCAGGGCCGGATGCGGTGCCGGTCGAGGGGGTGTCGGCGGTCGTGGAGGCGACGGGGCCGACCAAGGCGGTGGGTTCGGCGGTGTCGGCGGTGCCGGCGGTGTCGTTCTCCTGCGAGTCCGACGGCGTGGTCACCTGCTGTGCGGGCACAGTCCTGTCCGGGGCTTGCCCGGCCTCGGCAGCCTCGGCGGCCTCGTCGCCGTGCTGCGCGGGCGGTGCGGTGTCCTGCGCCGTGGCCATCGTGATCTGCTCGTACAGCACGGCCGCCACGGCGTACGGCGGGTGGGCCAGTGACAGCTGTTGCTGCACCTGCACGATCTCCGCTCCGGCGTCGGGCTGCTCGCGCAGTTCGACGAGCCGGACCAGCAGGGTGAGGAAGTGCGCGCAGGCCTCGTCCTGTTCGTCCCACGTGGGCTTGGCGAGCAGTTCGCCGGCGCGCCGGGTCGCGTCGGCGATCACCTCGGCCACCGCGCTGTTCTGCGGGCATCCGAGCGTCGGAACAATCTCCAGAACAGCGCGGGTCCGCGCGTTCCGCTCGTTTCGCGCCGCCGTCTTCCGGACGCTGTCGATCGCCGCGAGCAGATCCGTCAAGCACTCATTGACATCGGCGGCACCGGCTGCGCAGAGCACGTCGCGTGCCTGGGCGAAGGCGGGCGCGACGGCGGTCAGTGCGGCCAGGTCGGAGGCGGCGGGCGGGCATCCGTCCAGCAGAGTGGTCCTGATCCGCTCGACGGCGTCCCGTGCCGCGTCGACGGTGCGGGTCAGCGTCTCCCCGGCGGAGGCGAGGTCGTCGAGGACGGCTTGCTCTCTTCGCGGCGGCTCTTCCGGCTGCCGCCTCTGCTGCGTCTCCTGCACCTGTCTCCCTTCCCGCGTGTGCGGCACAAGGGGATTCCCCGGTGCCGCGTCCTGCGTCCGACGTGGTGGTGGGACGGCGGTCGCGGCGGTCGTGTCGCAGTCGCCTTCGTCCGTCCCGCTGTCGTCCGGTTCCTCTTCGTCCGGGACGTGCGGCTGGTCGAACCCGGGCGTCGCATCGATCACCTTCTGCGCTGCCTCGGTGACCGCTCTCCGGATGGACTCGTCCACCTCGGCACCGCACCAGTCGTGGTCGGCGGCCCACATCAGCAGGCGGGCGTGGAACGCCGATGCCCGGAGGTCGGAGAACAGTGCGAGGCGCACGAGGCGTGTCCCCCAGCGCTCCACGGGGTCGCTTCCCTGCTGTGCGGGGGTGGGGTCCAGCGCTGCGCGGACGACATCGCTGAAGATGCGGGCGGTCAGGTGTGACACGGCATATCTGCGGTCCGGAGCCGGGACCAGCCGTTGTATCCGTTTGAGCACCTGTTCGCTGAGCACCCGACCGAAGCGGCGGGGGGCGATCTTACGGAAGCCGAGGCCCCGCATGATGGCCTGACGTCCGTCCGCGGCAAGGGAGTTGAGGGCGAGTTCCGTCTCCTCGACGGTCAGTTCGGCAAGGGAGGACTCGAACGCCGGTTTCAGTCCGTCGAGCGCGGCGGCCAGCTTCTTGAGCAGGTCGGCCGGGGTGCCGGGAGGAGAGAGCGGCGGCTTTGCAACCGCGGGAGGAGTGAGGGTCATTCAGTACCGGCTTTCTTGTGCGCGTTCCCTGCGATGTACGCGCAGGGTTCGTGGTAGGTGGTCGGGTGGTCAGCGCCGGCGGACGTGCTCGGTGACGAAGGTGTAGCCGTCGGGAAGTTCCCAGCCGTCGGCCTTTCCGATGCGGCGGCAGTACTCGCGGTAGGCGACCCGCTGTGCAGGGGTCGGCTCCCAGCCCGCGGGCAGCCGCCGCAGGAAGCCGTGGACGAAGTGCTCCGTGCCCATGGGTGTCGTGGGCCCGCCACCGCCCGTACCGGAGCGGGGCACCACCACGGGGTTCGGCGCATAGCCGATCAGCGGGATCTCAGGTTCCCCTTCGCGTGCGGGATGGTGCGGTTGACCGTCCGCCCCTCGGCTTCCGGTGGCCGCGTACAGCTTTCGTTCGGCGAGGAGCTCGTCGACGGCTTGCTCCAGTGCGGTGATCTGGTGCGAGGCCGGGGTGGCGGCGTAGATGTTCCTCGGCAGTGCGGCACGGTCGAGCAGGGCGTGTCCGTCGGGTGTGAGCCGGCCGAAGCGGCGTACGGCGCGCAGGACGAGACGCCGGATGTCGAGTCCGGCGGAGGAGTCGCCGTCGCGGCTGCTGCCGGGGGCGCCGTCGCGGGTCAGCACCTGGGGGTCGTAGCGGTGGGTGATCCGTTGTCCATCGATGTCGACGGGGTTCTCCAGTTCGGCCGTGGAGAGCCGGAAGACAAAGCCGCCGCGCGGCCACTGGAGGTACAGCCGCAGTCCGGGGAAGAAGTCGATGGGCCACTGAATGCCGTGGAGCATGCCGGTTTCCGTGGTGAGGTCCAGCGTGACCTGCTGGACCTCCTCGGATGGGTCCAGCATGCCGCCGGGGTGGCGGAGTTCCAGCCGGACGGTGAGGCTGTCCACGCCGAGGAGGCTGAGGTTGTCGCGGACCATCGGCTTCAGCGGGAGCCGGCCCTCCAGGAGGTGGGTGAGACGCAGCGGCATCTGCCAGAACAGTTCGCTGTCGTGGATGCGGAGGTAGTTCTGGAGGCCGATCTCCTCGTCGGCGATCTCCTCGTCGAGGAGCGGGGCTTCGGGCTCGGTCTCCTCGGCGAGGTCTTCCGCGTCGGCGGTCTCCTCCACGGCGGTGCGCTGCTCGGGGAACTCCGACGTCACGGGTTCCGTCACGGGTTCGGGTGGCGCCACGGTGTCCCGCCAGCCGCGTCCCGCGGGGATGAGGGGATCGCTGCCGTCCGCCTCGTCCGCACCCGGGTGGTGGGACCGCCAGATGCCGCCGCTTTCGAAGGCGTCGTCCAGCGTGATCCGTACACCGCTGCCGGTGCTGAGGCCGTTCTCCGTCTCTCCGCGGACGAAGTCCGCGACCGCGAGGTTGGCCCGGCACACCGAGACCGCGTACTCCACGCCTGTCAGAAGCGGTTCGGCGCCGTCCACGCCGCGCAGCCAGGGGCCGATCGCCGTGTACACCGTGCGCGGGCCCTGCAGGCCGTGGCGGCGGCGGCCGGCCGGGGCGGCGGCGTGCTCCAGGGAGCAGGTGAGTGCGGACAGGTCGGCCCCGCCCAGGGGCCCGTCATGGCGCAGCCCTGCTCCGATGCGCGTGCGGGTCAGTGCGTAGTGACGCCAGCTGCGCAGTGTGTCGCTGGTGCGCAGGGCGTGTCCGACCGTGTCGAGCAGTCCGGCGAGCGCGTCCCGCAGCCGCTGCTCCTCCTTGCCGCCGGCCAGCTGGACGATGGACACCGGCACGAGCGGGCTCAGCAAGGACTCCCGCTGGTGGGTGAGCAGATGGTGCACGAAGGCCGTGGTGTCGTCGAGTCCGGCCGCTTCCGGCGAGGGATAGCGGGCACCCACGACGACATGTCCGTCCTTGTCGAGCCACTTCTGGCGGGCGCGGAACCGGTTGATCTTGGTCTCGGGGAGCTGGAGTCCGGGGCCGAAGACCGTGAAGTCGGGGATGAGGAGTTCCTGGCGCACGGGGTTCGGCGTGTCCTGCTGTTCGCCCGGACCGTCGGCCCCGGCCGGGGCACCGGACACCCAGGCGGGGACATCGGCGCCGTCCGCCAGACAGGGGTGTCGGCCCTCCTTGTAGACGATCTCGGCATAAAGCGGGTCCGAGCCCGTTTTGATGCGTACGAGGGCGCCGACGGGCAGGGCCGGGGTCTCGTCCCCCAGGGTCAGGCAGGGGAAGGTGTTGAGGTTGAAGGCTCCGTTTCCGTAGCCCTCGCCCCCTGGTTCGTACCCGAAGTAGGCGGCGTTGAAGGCGACCGCAGTGTGCACCGGGCCGCCCCCGCGGTCGTCGACGACGGCTTCCAGGTACCTGCGCAGCCGCTCGAGCTCCTCGGGCGGCGTGGTCCGGTGCCCGCCGGTCATGGCCGGGGTGAGCACGGGCGGGTCCTCGTACGGCCGCCAGATCTCCACCTCCGTGGTGCTGCTTGTGGTCATGCTCCGCTCCCCTTCCGCTCTGACCGGTTCACCGCATGTCGTGCCGGACGGATCGCGCGCCAGAGCCCTCGCTCGTCCTCGACGGCGACGCCGCGGGCGGCCAGCCGTGCCAGGCTCTGGCCGACGGCGGCGTACGGCAGGTCGGCGCGGCCTCCGAAGTGGCGGCTGTCGCGCAGAGCCGGCGGAAGGGCGACCATCTTCCGCTTCCCCGGGTGGTACGAGGACTCGTCGCCGCGCAGCGCGTGCCAGAGTCTGCGGGGATGCATGCCCTGTGGCTGCAGCTGCAGCAGCCGGTGGACCTGGAGGTCGACCCGCTGGTCGCGCAGTGAGGTGTCGGTCCCGCCGCCGTCCCGGGGGCGAGGGCTGTGGAAGGCCTCGGCGACGGCGGGCCGCCGCTCGTCGACCGGTCCGTGGCCGGTGTCCCAGCAGGCGGAGCAGCGGCAGCGGGCCGTGCTGCAGCAGCCCTCGGGGAGGTCGGTGACACCGAAGTAGTCGGCGAGAAGACGCTGGGCGCAGACCGTGTTGGCGTCGAAGAAGTGTCTCAGCCGGGCCAGTTCCTCCGCCGCCCGTCGGCCGCGTCGGCCGAGCAGGGGGAGATAGCCGCCGGGCAGCGTGGGCTCACGCCCACCGGTCACGGTGAGGCCCGTGACCAGTCGGCGGCTGGGGGCTGCCGAGACGTCCAGGAGGCCCCGGTCGTGCAGGTCGGCGAGGAGTTCCCAGGTCGCCGCCGGGCTGTCGGCGTACTCGGAGTAGCCGACGCAGTGTGCGGTGAGCTGCCGGTGGAGAAGGCGGACATCGACCTGTCTGGGGGTGTCCCAGGACAGGGCGGTGTCGATGACGGTCTGCTCGATCCTCGCGAGCTCGGTCTCTTCTTCCCCCTCTCCTTCTTCGCCGACGGGGCCGTCGGTCCGCGGAGTGCCGTGCGGCACCGGCCGCAGCTCTCCGGGTTTGACCGCGCAGCACGGGGGATAGTCGCCCTGGTCCTCGACCGCACCGAGGTCGGCGAGGGCGCTGAAGGCCCGCATGATGCCGCTCCGGTAGCGCTCCTGGGTGTACCGGTCCTCCAGGTCGGACTGGTCGAGCTCGCCGGCCGCCACGTCCTCGGCCATGAGGGTGTCGGCCAGCTGCACCGGGTCGAGGGTTCCGCCGCGCCGGGCCAGGACGAGGTGTCCCATGCGGCGCAGCAGGGAGGGCTTCAGCTCCTGGCCGGTCATGAAGCCGGCCATGCGCAGACCCCGGCTCGTGGCCAGGGCGAGGCCGCAGTTGACGGGGCCGTCGGCGGCCGTGCCCCGGCCCGCGCTGTCACGTCCGGCCCGCCCGATCTGCTGGTACAGCGCAGCCAGGTCGGTGGGCGGCGACACACACATCACCGTGCGTACGTCGGGGCGGTTGACCCCGAGGCCGAAGGCGGAGGTGGCGACCACGACGACGGGCGCGAAGGAGTCGTCGTCCTGCCGCGGTGCCTCCCGGAACTCGGTCATCACGGCCGTCTTCTCGGCCTCGGTGAGCCGGCCGTGGAAGCGCAGCACGCGGACACCGGAGTTCCCGACGTACTCCCGCAGGTGGGTGTGGAGGGTGTTGACCTCCTTGACGGTGAGGCAGTACAGGATGGCGTGGCCGTCCAGCGCGTCGACCACGCGCTCCACCAGTCCCGCGACACCGCCCTGTCCCAGACGGTCGAGAGAGCGGCGGAAGATCGCCAGTTCGGGCCGGATCGGATTCTCGCGCACCGTCACGAGTGCGTCGACGACGCCGGGCCGTTCGGCTTCTGCGCGCGCTTCGGCCGAGTCCGGCGCGGGGATCGCGGCGGGCAGGCCGAACAGTCCTTCCCGCAGGGCCTCGTGGACGGCCCGGTTGGCGGTCGCGGTCACCGCGGTGACGGCCACACCGTGGTCCCGGCGCAGTTCGTCCAGGAATCTGCCGACCCGGCGCATGCTGGGCCGGAAGTCCTCCCACTGGGCCAGTGTGTGCGCCTCGTCGACGGCGATTCTGGTCACCCGTCCCGCCTGTGCGGCCTTGCGCACAATCTCGCGGAAGCGCCGCTGGCACAGGCGTTCCGGGCTCACGTACACCAGGCGGATGTCGTGGTCGGCCCGGCCGAGCAGCTGGTCCGCCACTTCTGTCTTGCCGGCTCTGCTGCTGGACTCCCGCAGCGGGGAGATCAGCGCGCGGACCGCTCCGCCGATGGCACGGTTGAGTTCGAGGGCCTGGTCGTGCATGAGGGCGACGAGCGGACTGACCACCACGGTGACCCCGGGCAGGACCAGTGCGGGCAGCTGGAAGGTGAAGCTCTTGCCGAACCCGGTGGGCAGCAGTCCGAGGACGTTGCGGCCCTCGGCCACGGCGGTGATGACGGCCTCCTGGGCCGGTTTGAGAGGTACGGGTTCCTCGGAGAACTTCAGCAGGCCGCCGATGCGGGCACACCGTTCCCGTACCACTGCGGCGAGCATTCCCTGCTCCCGGAGTTTTCCGGTCTCCTCGGGGGTGAGGGCGAGTTTCCTAATGAGCCGGGTGTGCGGCAGCAGGGTGTGCCGTTCGAGTGCCGCGTCGGTGCAGAGCTCGGCGGCCCGGTCCGGGTCGAGGGCTCCGTGGTCGGCCAGGAACCGCCAGATGCGGCGCCAGCCTTCGGTCATGGTGACGACGTTGCCGCCGCCCCTCTCGCCGGTGTCCGGGTCGGGGCGCTGCAGTCCTTCGTCGAGGCTGCCGAGGAAGGCACGCCGGTAGGAGCGGCGCAGACTGTTCTGACCTGCCAGTTTGCGGTCGCTGATGACGACGACTCCCCGGTGCCGGTCGGACCGGATGAGCCGGCCGACCGCCTGGCGGAGCTGGAGTGCGGCGAGCGGCAGGTAGTAGTGCTCGGTGGCGGCGCCTTCCGGGTCGGGATGACCGGCCTGCGCGGCACGGTCGGCGACGGCCGCGCGCCGGGCTTCGACAATCGGGGCGGCGAACGGTGCGAAGGGCAGTTTGTTGATCCAGACCAGGCGCAGGCGTTCGGCGTCGGAGACGTCGACGCCCTGCCACAGTCCCTTGGTGCCGACGAGGAAGCCTCCGCCGTCCCGGGGGTCGGTGAAGGTCTGGTAGGCACGGCTGTTGCCGAGGGTGAGCGCCTCGACGACCGGTGTCTCCAGGCCGCGGGAGCGCAGTTCCGCTGTGAGGTGGCAGCCGATGCCGGCAGCGGTCGAGCGGGCGGTGGTGAGGATCAGGCCGCCGCCGTCGAATCCCCGGCCGTCCGGTCTTCTACGGGTCATCTCCGCGGCGTATCCGGCGACTTGGTGTGCGACGGTACGCATCGCTCCTTCCTCCTGCTCGGCCCAGGAGGGGAAGTCGGAGAAGCACACCACTTCGGCCTGGTTCCTCAGGTCGAACGGGGAGTTCAGTGCCAGGGTCGGAAGGGTGTCGGGCAGTCCGAGCCGGCTCCGTATGAAGTCCCACTCGCCGGCGACCCGGAGGGTGGCGGAGACGTAGTGGACACGGTCGAACGACTCCAGGCAGCGTCGCCATTCGGGGTCGGCGGGCAGGTCGACGGGGCTGCTGGCGACACGGAATCGGTAGGACCGCAACTCCGCTTTGGGTTCGGCCAGTTCCTCCAGGTGGACGACGCGCGAGGGAACGGCGCTGTCCGCGCTGTCCAGCGTGGCCGCGGGATTGAGGAGGTCGTTGATGTCAGCCGTGATCCGCTCGAGGGCGGTGGCGAGGTCGTCGGTGTGTGCGGCGAGCGCGGTCAGGCGTTCCGCGGCCAGTGCGTCGATGTGGCCGCTGTGCTGTGCGACGTATCGTTCCAGGGCGATGCGGCAGGCCGAGAGTGCCTTGGCGACACGGTCCAGCAGGTGGGAGAGCCGTCGGGTGTCCCGGGTGCCGGAGGTGCCCGCATAGGGGCTGGCCACCGTGGTCGCCCGGCTGCCGACACGGACGCCCGCTCCCTTGGCGCGCGCGTCGAAGGCCCGGGCCGCGAGCCGGGGCAGCCGTTCGTCGTCGAGAAGCCGGTCCAGCTCGTCGATCGCGCCGGCGGCCCTCTCCCGTTCGGCACCGGGGAGTGCTTCGGCGATCCATGCCTGATGCTCTGCCAGCACGTCCTCCAGGTCCTGGTAGTCGACCTCGACCGTGAGCGCGGAGGTGGCCGCGTTCTCCAGCTCATGCGCCTCGTCGAGCACGAGAAGCACGTCCGGGCCGAGAGCGCGCAGGTCGTCCAGGTGGGAGAGGATCAGTGCGTGGTTGGCGAGGATGAGGCGATGCCCGCTGATGGCCTCACGGACCGTGTCGGTGTGGACGGCGAGGGGGGTGCTCGCGCCGGGGCCGTAGTCCCCGTCGCGCTGGGACAGTGATTCCAGCCAGGAGGACAGGCCGTCGCCCACGTACGTGGAGAAGAAGGCCGGCAGGTCGACCGGATCCACGGACCGTGCCGTCCAGGAGTGCGGTGGTTCCTCGGCCGCGAGCAACCGCAGGGCGAGGTAGACCGCGAGTTCATGTCTGCGTGACTTCTGGGCGGGCCGGGTACGCGCCCCGCCCCGGGCGGGGGCCAGCCGCGTGGCGTCCGCCAGCGCCTTGGTCAGCGCGGCGAGGGAGAGCCGGTTCGACTGGCCCTTGACCAGGTCGGCGACCGTGAGCACACCGGGCAGAGCCCGCTCCAGGTCGTGGAGGTCGCGTGCCATCTGGCTCTGCAACTGCTTGGTGTAGGTGGCGATGACCGCTGTACGGTGCTCGGCTCCGGCCAGCCATTCGAGCGCGGCGGCGAGCACCGCGTAACTCTTGCCGGTGCCTGTGGGCGCCTCCAGCAGACCGCTGACGCCGCGCTCGGTCCACTCGTGCAGCGTCTCGGTCATGCGTTGCTGGGCGGGCCTCGGCTCGACGCGTGAGCCGTGCACGACCCGTGCGAGGGCGGTCGGTTCGACCCGCCCGTCGGAGCCCCGGAGCTCGTCCGGGACCACGACCGCGGCGCGTCCGGGGGAGCGTCCGTCGAAAGCCCTTCGGGGCGTGTGCCGTGACAGCTCTGCGCCCAGCAGACGGGCCACCTCGGCCTGACTCCAGACGAGCGGTTCCCTGTGCTCCGTCGGCTGTCCTTCGGCCAGCTCCCGCAGCAGCCGCCAGGCGGCCGAGTCCCAGCAGACGTCCGCGATGAGTTCACGCAGTTCCGGGCGCCAAGCAGCGTATTCGGCGGCGGCCCGGTGCAGCAGACTCACCAGCAGGGCGGCATCGCCGTCGGCGGTGTGTGCGCGGACCCCCGCCAGGGACAGATCGAGGTACCGTGCCAGATCCTGCAGTCGATGGGAGGGGACCGTGGGCCACAGAGCGTGGGCGATGTACAGGGCGTCGACGGTCCGCACACCGGCAAGGGGGTCTTCGGTTCCGGCCCGCGTCGCCTCCTCGCTCACTACGGTGAAGTCGAGTCCGGTCCCGTTGTAGGCGACGACGACGTCGGCGTCCGCGAGGAAGGCACGGAGCTCCGTCCATGCCTGCTTCGCGGGGACGCCCTGCGTCAGCACGGCGTCTCGTACGGTGTCGTCGCGTATGTGGTCGGCGGCATCCGCGGAAAGCGTGAGGTACCGCTGCCAGTGAGGCGCGGCCGTCACCCACGTCCGGTCCACGCCGAACCGGACGGCCGCCACTTCGTAGACAGTCCGTTCGACATAGGGTGCGGTCGCGGTCGTGCGTACGACGCTCTCGATGTCGAGCGCGACAGCCCGCAGCCCGGAGGCCCGGGCCTCGGATGCGCCGCGAGCGGTTGCCGTCCCGCTCGCCGGCGGTTGTCCGCAGTCCTCTGCATGATGCGGGACGGCCCGGAGGAGGCCGTCGCCCGAGGCGATCAGCAGGCCGCCGTCGATTGCCTCGGTGAGCAGCCTGACCAGCCGCTGCCTCGGGAGCCCGAATGCCCGGGTTGCCTCCAGGAGCAGGTCCTGCTCCGTGATTCCGGCCTTGTGGGCCCGCACCAGGTCCACGATCCTCCGTGCGGCGGCGGAGATCGTCCGCTGTACAGCCATGTACCCCTCCCCCAGGGCCAGGGCCATGGGTCGGCGCCATCACCGCACCGATCCGCCGGCGGCCGTGCTTCCCCTCCCCGGAAAGCCTTGGGCACACCAATGGCCCCAGCTATGACACTCGCCTCGTCGACGCGGAGGGCCTTGTCCGAATGGATCTTTGATCCATCAGCACAGGCGACAGGGCCCTGCGCCCCGTGCTCGAAGCAACATCCGCATCGTACTCCTCTTTGGAAAATACTGGAACACCCAGGAAATAAATGGATCATGAAGGTATTTGCTGGGCCGTTCGGCATTCTCGGCGTCGTCCGCTCGTCGGCTTTCCTCTCTTGGCCTGGTTTTCCTCCGCGCTGCCACCGGTTCCCTCCTGCGGCGGCGATGGCGGGAGAGCGCGACCTCGTTCAGCCGTGCTCCCGCTGGGCCAGGCGCTCGTCCAGCCAGTCGAAGACCCGTTGCTCGAACACGGCGCGGCCCATCGGTTCGCAGTGCAGGTGGGAGCCCTCGGAGGCGGGGAACCGGATCAGTTCCTTGGGGCCGGGCAGGGCGTCGTACAGACGCTGGGAGGCGCCGGGCCAGAAGTGCTCGCCCTCGGGGTCGGTGATCAGCAGGGGGGTGGTGATGCGCTGGACCACGGGCAGGACGTTGTAGCGTCCGACCTCGGCGAGCAGATCGTAGGGGGAGTCGATGCCGTAGGGCTTGGCCCGCCAGCGCCATGTCGCGGCCAGGGCGGGGTCGGCCCTCAGTCCTTCGGAGATGACGCGGTCGAAGGCCTCGCGGTCCCCGGAGTCCCACAGCCGGCGCAGGTCGGGGCCGAGGTTGCGCCACCAGCTCTCGGCGACGTCCACGACACCGGGGTCGGCGACGGCCGCCGCGATGCGGTGCTCGAACGCGAGCGCCCGGGGCACCCAGTAGCCGGCCTGGCTGATACCGGCCAGAACGAGACGCCCGGCGTCGACGTCCGGGCGGGCGGTCAGGAAGTCCACCACCGGGCTGATGACGTTCTCCCAGTCGGGACGGAAGGTGAGACCGCGCTCGAACAGCATCGACTGCTGGCCGGGGCCGTCGAAGAGCAGGGCGTTGTACCCGCGGGCCACGGCCGGGGCGCCCAGGAATGTCCAGGCGGCGCTGATGGGGCCGTCGCTGCCGTTGTTGACGATCACCGTGGGCAGGGGCCCGTCGTGCCGGGGCGGCCGGAACAGGTACCCGGGCAGGAACGTGTCCTCATAGGCGATCTCCACCCGTTCGGCCGGTGGATCGCAGGCCTGCGTGAACCGCTCGAAGCACTCCCGGTGCTCCGGGAAGACCTCGCGGAGCCGTGCTTCGGGGTCCGTGCAGGCGTCGACCGCCACCAGCGCGGTGCCAAAGTAGGTGGCAGCCCGCAGATACCCGTCCCGTGCACTGACCGTGCAGCCCCGGGCCGCACTTCGTTCGGCCTGTTCCCGGGCCCGGTGCGCCAGCTCGGTCCACGACGAGAACCAGGCGGCGCCGTCGCCCTCGGCCGTGGCGAGCGCGGTCGTCAGCACCTCGCCCACATCGGCACCGTGCTGCCAGGCGGAGCCGAGGACGGTCATGATCTCGTAGTTGAACTGGTCGTTCTTGTGGAAGCGGTAGACCATCGCGGCTCCCGTCGCCCCGTGTCCCCCTGCCCCCGGACCACGTTCACGCCCGGCTCTCACGGTAGGAGCTCCCCGGTGCGGGTGCATCCCGGCACGGTTCCGCCGCATGTGACCATGCCCGCGGCCCGGCATGATGAGACAAAGGTGGTGCGGCCCACGGGCTCACCGGGAGGCCGGCCCACGGCCGACCGGGGGCGGCAGGGACCGCACACGCGCGGGATGGGAGCCCTCCCATGGAACACCGGACAACGACGCAGGAGCCGCCCCGGAAGACCGTCGGCACCGGCAGCGTCTTCTATTCCTTCGCCCCCTGGATCATCTTCCAGGTCGTGGCCAGTCCCAGCACCTGGGAGTACGCGGCGCTGGCCGCGCTGGTCGCCTCGGTCGTCCTCGCGGGCAGGGACATCGTGCAGGGACACCCGAACGTTCTCGACCTGACGGGCATCGCGTTCTTCGCCGTGCTCTGCGTCCTCGCCCTCGTGCTGGACCGCCAGGCGCTCCTCTGGGTGGAGACGTACGCCCAGGTCATCGCCAACCTGGCGGTGGCGGCCGTCGCGCTGGGCTCGCTGTTCTTCGATCCCTTCACCGCCCAGTACGCCCGGCGGACCACACCGCCGCACCTGTGGGACTCCCCCATCTTCAAGCACGTCAACGTGGTGCTGACAGCGGTGTGGGGGGTCGTCTTTCTCGTCATCGCCGTGCTCACCTGGCTCGCGATACGCCTGCCCGGGGCGAGCGACTGGCTCAACTGGGTCATCCCCATCCTGCTGCTGGTGGGGGCCGTCAAGTTCACCCAGCGCTACCCGGAGTGGTACCGCGACAAGGCGCTCTCCTGAGACTCCGCCCGTGAGGGCGGGCGGCGCTGGACCGGGCACGCGCCGAGCGGCGACGGCGGTTCAGGCCGAGACCGGCTCCCAGCGGTAGGCGCCGGCGACCTCGTCGTAGGGGCGTAGCAGTGGCTCCAGTTCCCTCCGCACCAGGTCGGCGTCGTCCGAAGGCAGCGTCAGCGATGCCCTGCGCATACGGATGCTCCAGGTCGCCGGATCGGGAAACACCGACAGCCTCGGCACCAGATCGCGCAGGACGAGTCCTTCACGGAACCGTGCGAGGCCGGACAGCCGGAGCCGGCAACCTTCCGTGAAGGACCGCTCGCCGAAGACGACCGGCTCCTCCAGGAGCCGTACCGGACTGGCGACCGTGGCCCGGCCGATGACACGCCCCAGGTCACGTGTCGGGTTCCGGAAGCATCCCCGCGTGGTGTAAAGGAAGATCTCGTCGCCTTCCTCCAGCGCTCGGGCCGCCTTGGTCCGCCCCGCCGGGAACGCCATCCGTTGCTCGGTCACCACCCAGCTCAGGGCGGTCCGGTCTCCGATGATCAACAGGTGCGTGGACGGCATGCCGATCACGATAACCGGGCGGAGCCGCTCGGCGCCGCGCTGCTCCGCACACCGCCGGCCGGTCGGTCGCGTTCGTCTGCCGGCCGGGCACTGGCCGGCGGGGACGTCGTCGAGGCGGCGCCCGACCCGTACGCGGCCGGCCGCTGGTCGTTGCGAGCGGGCAGCAAAGTCGGCCCGGTCACCATCACCGCGCCGGACGTGGACGAGCCGTTCACCGTGCGTGTCACGCCCAAGGTGCCCGTCGTCCGGCTCCTTCTTCCCGCTCGGCCACAGTCCCAGCCCCGCGAACGCGTGGCGCGACGGGGAGGTGGATGTGGGCGAACACCGGGATCTGCTGCCCGCTCTCGCCCGTGCCGTCGAGCGGCAGGTCGACCGGACCCTGCGGCAAGGGCTGCTCCAGGGGTATCGGACGGCCGAGGAGAACGCCCTGGCCGTCCGCGGGCGAATCCGGGAGGCCGAGCAGATCCGGCGGCGGTTCGGTGCGACGCTGCCGGTGGAAGCGGCGTACGGCGAATTCACACCGACATCTCCAAGAACCGCATCCTGCGCACCGCTGTCGAGTGACTGCTGCGCCTGCCCGGTGTGCCGCGTGACGTACGGCGCCGGCTGATGCACCGGCGGGCCCGGCTCTCCGACGTCACCCCGGTCGTCCAGGAGCAGCGACTGCCGGACTGCCAGCCGCCCCGGCCCAACTCCCGGTACCACCACGCCCTGCAGTCGGCCCGTGCCGTCCTCGACGGCTCGTCC
Source organism: Streptomyces thermoalcalitolerans (assembly GCF_039525155.1). Classification (NCBI taxonomy): domain Bacteria; kingdom Bacillati; phylum Actinomycetota; class Actinomycetes; order Kitasatosporales; family Streptomycetaceae; genus Streptomyces; species Streptomyces thermoalcalitolerans. The sequence goes on from NZ_BAAAHG010000027.1 coordinate 22,330, forward strand.
GCCGAGCGCGCACCTGGCGGACTGCGCGTCGATGGGTTCCTGTTCGCCCCGAACAAGTTCTTGAGGACTTCGTGACCGCCGCCCCGCGCAAGGCCCTGCGCGGTTCGGGTCACATGGTCCGGCTCCAGGGCATGCCCCACCTCGACGAGGCCGCCGCCGTCCGCATGCGGCCGGACTTCGTGCTGTACGGCCCGAACGGTGCTCCCCGCGCGGTCGCGGACGCGAAGCACAGGGCGGAGAGGCGCAGCGGGTATCCGGCCGACCTGTACCGGACACCGGCGTACCGCACCGCTCTCGGCCCGGACGAGGGACACCTGACTTACACGAAAGGCAACGCCCCGCACGCCGCCCACCGGGTGCGCCACGCGGGCGTCCTCATCCACCAGCACGCTCTCGACCTGGACCAGGAACCGGCGAAAGCTGCTCGCCGACGTCCAGGAGGTCGCACGGCGGATGAGGAACGGCTGACACGGCCCGGGTGCGCTTCTGGCGCGACTACCGCAGCTTCCACTCGCCGGTCTGGTCGGCGAACCCGGAGTCCATGGTGAACTGCACGGTGTCGATCTTCGACGCCTTGGGAACCTCGAAGACGATCCAGCCGAGGCCCTTGGCGCCGGGCTTGAGGGTCAGACTGGAGGACATCGACGGTCCGGCCGTGATGTCCGCGATGGTGGAGTCGAACTGCTGCCCCTCGCTGTCGGCGATCCGGGCGCCATTGGACGGGCTGTCGTTGTAAACCGCCTTGCCGGTGTTGACGAGCTTGAACTGCACGCCGACAAACCGCTTGCCGGAATCGGGCTCGGTGAACTCGTCGGCCGGCTTCGCGGGATCGGCGACCTTGACGACTGTGACGTCGAGCCGGCTGCCGTCCTCCATGCCTTTCAGGGTGAGAGTGTCGCCGACCTTGGCGACCTCAGGGGCGGAGCTCTTCTCCTTTGTCTCCTTCGTCGCGTCCTTGCCGCTGTCCGCCTCGGCGGCAGCGTTCCCCTTCGGCTTGTCGACGACGGTGCTGCCGGTGTCACAGGCGGTGAGAGTGAGTGCACCGATGACGGCGGCGACGGCGGCAATTCCGGTACGGACGTGCATGGTCCCCCCAAGGACAGTGCTGCGTTGTTCACGATGCGCCCCCACAAGCTCCGCAAGCAGGGGATTCACGCGGAACACTATGTGTTTCGCGTTGATTGTGTCAACGCAGTTCCGATTGAGATTTTTTTGACACAGGAGCTCGGTAACGCTCGATGCGTGTGATCAGCTCCGGATCGTCCGTCCAGGACGGGGAGCGGACCCCGTGCCGCAGCTTGCGTGCGCCAACAGCTTCCGAGAGAGCTACGGCGCCCTCGAGAAGCCTGTGAAGGCCGGCCGTGCGCAAGGCGATGCAGAGGTTCCAGCAGCTCACCACGCCGAAGCCGCGGGCAGGCAAGGGACTGCGCCTGGAGTCCGTCGGCAATGCCGCCGACCGGCGCATGCGGACCATCTGCGTCAACGAGCGGGGTGTCGTGCCGGCTTTGGACCATGGCAGTGATGTGTTCCCGCCGGTCAACGTCGTACGGCACGACGACGCCTACAGCCGGGCGGCGAAGCAGCTGTACACGACGAACGCCGCGACGAAGGCCTTCGAGGTCCGGAACGTCCGGGTAATTGAGCAGCTGACCCCTCAGCTGGGGGAAGCAGCGGTCACAGCCGATTCGCTGCTGTTCGCCGAGTACCCGGACACGGTGCTACGCGAGCTCGGCATCGACGAGCAAGCGCTGCGAGCGGTGCGCACGATCGTCGACAAGCCGCAGTCGGAGGCGTTCGGCACGCTCCTGTCAGAGGACCGGTTCGAGGTGCTCAGTACCTCGACGAACCAGTGGCGCGTACTGCGCGCCGTAGTGCACCCGGCAACAACGACCTGTTCATCACGGGAGACCCGCGCCGGCGAATCCACGATTCCCGGGTCTTTCCCGGTTCCCTGGGGATCTCCGTCACCGGCCGCACCCACCGGCTGCGTATCAACCATCGCAGTACCGAGGAAGTCCCTCCCCGGCCCACGGGCATCCTCACTCCGGTGACGGTCGACGACCTGGGTGACAAGGGAGACATCCTGGCCGGTTACCGCTCACGGCTCCACGGACGGCGACCGCGGGTGAACGAGTACGGGTCCGAGCAGGCCGAGGTGGCCGCGCTTGTGGAGCGGGACCGCGAGTCCGTTCGTGCCGAATCGCTGAGGTTCGTCAGTTCTCCGGTTCCAGCGCACCGCTGGCGAGGCCGTCCCGGGCCAGTTCGACGGCCTCACGGCTCAGTTCGGCGATTTTCCGGGCACGCTCCTCGAACTCCTGGAGGGCGCGGAACGCCGCGCCGTACCGGCGCTGCTCGGCGATGTCCATCTGAGGGACGCGCGCGCCCTTGCCGTCGAGGCGGAACGTTCCGCTCGCACTGGTGGACCGGCGGGTGTTGGCCGCGCTGCGCAGGAACCCCCGCAGGAAGTCGGTGTCGAGCTGGTCGCTGATGGACACCGGCTCCGTGTCGCCGTACTCGACGAGGCCGGCCCGGGCGAGATCGGCGACGCTGACGGAGGGACCGTCGGCGGTGCTGTGGCGTTCGCCCGCGGTGAGAGCCGGCAGCAGTTCGGCGAGCGCACGCACATGTTCCGCCAGCTCGCGCCGCAGCTTCTGGTACTCGGCCGGGTAGTCGCGGTGGGACTCCTCCACGTACCGGCCGGGGGTGAGATCCACGACGTCGTCGAGCAGGTCGATGAGGGGGACGTCCGCCGTCTGGTCCGGTCGCGCGTCCAGGGGGCCGTCCGGGTCGTTTCCGGTCAGGTCGACCATACGGACGCTGGTGGCCGCATCACTCGGAGAGTGCGGGCGGCGCAGGTGCCAGATGTGCACGGGCAGCGCGTGCGAGGCGGCCGTGCCCGGCGGCAGGGCGGTGACCTGGGTGAGAATGCCGCGGCGTACGAGCTCGGCCCTGATACGACGGCCGGCCTTGCGGTAGGCGACCGAGGCGGGCATGACCATCAGCATCCGGCCGCCGGGAGCGGTGTGTGCGTACGCGTGCTGCAGCCAGGCGAGTTCGCCCTCGGCCCGGGACGGGGTGCCGAGTTCCCACCGCGGGTCGAGAAGAAGCTCTTCGCGGCCCCAGTCGGTGTCGCCGACGGGTGGGTCGCAGACGACCAGATCGGCTTTGAGGTCCGCCCAGCGGTCGTCGCGGAGGGAGTCCCCCACGACGATCCGGACGTCGGCACGCTCGGTGAGGTCGGCGCGCAGTTGCGCGAAGCGGGCGCTGCGGGGGTCCGCCTCCTGCCCGAACCGCCGCGGCCCCCGCTCGGGACCGACGGAGAGCAGGAGGGTACCGATGCCGCAGGCCGGGTCGAAGATGACCGCGTCATCGGCGACTTGGCCGGCCAAGTGCCGTACGGCCCGGACAATGCGCGGCGAGGAGACCTGGTCGGATCCGGCGCGTCGTACGGAGTCGGTGAACCGCTCGGCGAGGGCGTCGGCCACCTCACCGGGCGAGTCGCTGCCCGCCAGACGCCGGGTCAGCTCGACGGCATCCTCCGGAAGGGCGGCCGGCTTCTTCGCCCGGGTGTCGGCAAGGATCGTGGCGACATCGGCGAGCGCGGCAACCATGTCCTCGCCGTAGGCTCCGCGCAGCACCTGCCAGAGTTTGACTTCCTCCGAGAGGTCCTGCCCCTTGCGCTGTTTGTCCAGCCACGCCTGGACCTCGGCGAGATCGAAGAGCGGACTGTTGGCGCTTCCACCCGCCGGCGCAGGGAAGTCGTCGTACCGCCGCCGCCAGTTGGACACCGCGGCCCGGGTGACGCCCGCGAGCCGCGCGATCTCGGAACCGGTGACAAGAGGACCGGCTGATGGAGCGGCGTTGTCCGTCATACGGACAACCGTACACGGCCTCTCGCCCGCCCATCAACGAAAAAACGTGTTGACGTGGTACACATCCGGCAAAGAATCCTCCATGTGTACTTCACTCCTTCTGAGGTGGCCGGCGCATACGTCCGATTTCACACCTTCCCCGACACAGAAGGGGCCATTGGTCCCTATGCGAAAGCCCAGGTAGGGACTGTTCGACCCTACCAGGCCCCCGTACCCGGCCGGTGATCATGGGGCGGCGGCCGGGAGTGCTGTCCGGTTTTCTCGGCCGGAGCGCCTCCGGGGGCGCCATTCCATCGATGAAAGAAAGAGATCGGGAGGCACCGTCCGGTGGACGAGGTGCGGATACAACAGGCGGTGGCCGAGCGGCCGCCGGACACGGTCGAGGAGACCGCCCGGAAGGAGGCCGGCGGCAGGTCGAACTGGGTGGAGTGGCTGACCACCACCGACCACAAGAAGATCGGGACGCTCTATCTCGTCACCGCCTTCGCGTTCTTCATAATCGGCGGCATCCTGGCGCTGGCGATGCGGGCCGAACTCGCCCGGCCTGGACTGCAGATCCTGTCGAACGAGCAGTTCAACCAGGCGTTCACGATGCATGGCTCGATCATGCTGCTGATGTTCGCAATGCCGCTGTTCACCGGCTTCGCGAACTGGATGATGCCGCTGCAGATCGGCACCCCCGATGTCGCCTTCCCGCGGCTGAACATGCTGGCCTACTGGCTGTTCCTGCTCGGCTCGCTCATCGCCGCGAGCAGCTTCCTCACTCCGGGCGGGGCCCCCGACTTCGGCTGGTTCCTCTACACGCCGCTGTCGGACTCGGTGCACAGCCCGGGGATCGGTGCCGACCTGTGGATCATGGGCGTGGCGCTGTCCGGCTTCGGCAGCATCCTCGGCTCGGTCAACTTCATCACCACGATCATCTGCATGCGCGCACCCGGCATGACCATGTTCCGCATGCCGATCTTCACGTGGAACGTGCTGCTGACCTCGCTCCTCGTCCTGTTCATCTTCCCCGTGCTGGCGGCGGCTCTGTTCGCCCTGGAGTGCGACCGCAGGTTCGGCAGCCACATCTTCGACTCGGCCAACGGCGGTGCGCTGCTGTGGCAGCACCTGTTCTGGTTCTTCGGGCACCCCGAGGTGTACGTCCTGGCGCTGCCGTTCTTCGGCGTCGTCAGTGAGATCGTCCCGGTGTTCTCCCGCAAGCCGATGTTCGGCTACATCGGGCTGATCGGCGCGACCATCGCCATCGGGGGTCTGTCCCTGACGGTGTGGGCGCACCACATGTACACCACGGGCGGTATCCTGCTGCCGTTCTTCTCCTTCATGACCTTCCTGATCGCGGTCCCGACCGGTGTGAAGTTCTTCAACTGGATCGGCACCATGTGGAGAGGCTCGCTCTCCTTCGAGACGCCGATGCTGTGGACGGTCGGCTTCATGGTGACATTCCTCTTCGGTGGTCTGACCGGTGTCATCCTGGCCGCGCCGCCGATGGACTTCCACGTCTCGGACTCGTACTTCGTGGTGGCCCACTTCCACTACACGCTGTTCGGCACGGTCGTGTACGCGATGTTCGCCGGCTTCCACTTCTGGTGGCCGAAGTGGACAGGCAAGATGCTCGACGAGCGTCTGGGCAAGGTCACGTTCTGGACGCTCACCGTCGGCTTCCACCTGACGTTCCTGGTGCAGCACTGGCTGGGTGTCGAGGGCTTCCCGCGCCGGTACTCCGACTACCTGGCGGCCGACGGCTTCACCTTCCTCAACACCCTGTCCACGATCGGTTCGTTCCTGCTGGGCCTGTCGCTCCTGCCGTTCTTCTACAACGTCTGGAAGACGGCCAAGTACGGCAAGCCGGTCCAGAGCAACGACCCCTGGGGCTGGGGCCGTTCGCTGGAGTGGACGACCTCCTGCCCGCCGCCGCGGCACAACTTCCGCTCCCTGCCGCGCATCCGCAGTGAATCCCCCGCGTTCGACCTGCACCACCCGGAGATCGCCGGGGCCGCCGAGGCGGAAGCGACGGCGAGGTAGGTCATGTCGCACGCCGTTGCCGCCCTGGGAACCGGCGCGTTCGCCGTCGCCGGCTGTGTCTGGTACGTGCCGGCCCTCGCCGATCTGCGGGCCGGCGCCGACCGGCCCGACTCCCGACGGATCGCTGCTGCGGCCTGTGTGACCGGCTGGGCCGGCGTCGGTGCGGTCACCGTGCTGCTGCTCATGGCCGACGGCTGGTGGGCCCCGGCCGTCGCGGCCGTCGTCGGCGCCGTCGCCTCCGCCACCCTGCACCTGTACGCCGCCGTGCAGCGCAGACGCGAGGCGCGGGAGGCCGCACAGCACTGGACGCGGCTGGGCCACGTGCCGTCCCCGGGCGGGCCGGGCCGCTCCCGGAACGTCGTCGCCGCCGTCATGGTCTGCGGCATGGTCCTCTCCGTGCCTGTCGCGGTCTGGCAGGCCGTTTCCGGTCCGGGCGGCGGCGCGGGCTGGGCGGTGGCGGCCGTCACGTCGGCCACCGTCATGGGGGTGTTCCTCGTCGCGGCGGGCCTGTACGCCCGGGCGACCGACCGGGTGGCCCATCGCACCGCGGTGACGACCGGCCGGGAAAGATCCCGGTCCTGACGTCTCGACTGCTGGACTGCTGGGGCCGGCGGGCTTGCCCGCCGGCCCCGGCGGCATGTCGGTACGTCATGTGCTGCCGCTCTCGCCGAGGTGTCGCGCCTCGGCGAGAAGGGCTTCTCTCAGCTGCCCGGCGTCCATGGCCGCGAGGCGCGGTACGGCCTCGTTCCAGCGTCCGGCCATGTCGTCCAGGGTGCGGGCGATGCTCCGGCGCATCCTGCGGCCGGTCACGGCGAGGATCACGGCGGCGACCGGCCGCAGGAGCGAGCAGCCGCGCAGGGAGACGGTGACGCTCACCTCCCAGGTGCCGTCGTCCCTCCCCGGGCGGGGCGTGGCTCGCATGTCCGCGCGGAGCCAGCGGTGGTCCAGCCGGGCCGAGGCCGGGGCGGTGTGCGTGCCGCGTCCGGTGTCCGCGGCGGTCCACCAGTCGTCCAGCCGTATCCGCGCCCGGCCCCGCAGCCGGGACGGCACGAGCGGGACCCCCTCGACCCGGGCCCGGCCGTCGGCCTCGAACAGGTGCGGGCGGTCGGGGCTCTTCAGTACGGCGTCCAGTTCGACGGTCCCGCTGTCCTCGGCGACGGCGAGTTCCAGCCGGACGGCGCGACGCCGGTCCCACTCCTTGATCGTGATCCGGGCCGTTTCGCCGGTGCCCGTGCCCTTCCTCTCCCTCTTGTCTCCTTTGCCTCCCTTGTCCCCCTCGTCTCCGTCGTCTCCGTCGCCGTTCCCGTCCGAGACGAGGTAGACCGCTCCCGGCCGCAGGTGCCGTCCCCGGGTCAGCCGGATGTCCGGCACCGCCCGTCCGTCCGGCAGTACGACCCGCTGTCCCTCCGCACGGCTCTCCTCCACCAGGGCGCGGACCACGCCGAGGGCGTCGACGAGCCACCGGTACGGAAGGGATGCGACGACCACCGTGTGACGAACGGCCACCATGCGGACAGCATGACCCGCCGGACGCCGGGCCGTCAGGGCACGGCCCGACAGAAAAGTGCCGGGCCGCTTGCCGGGCACCGGCACACCGCGGGCGTGCCAAAGGTGCGGCAGGGCTGCCGGAGGCGGCTCAGGTCTCCTTCTCCGGGGCGTACTCGGCCTCCTCCAGGCCGAAGGTCCAGGCGACGCCCTCGCGAGCGGTCCGGGTGTGCGGTGGCACCCGCAGCCAGTACGTGCGGTGGGTGCCGTCGGGTTCCGGAGTGGAGTTGACCACCTCGACCATCACCAGCGGCTCGTCCCCCTCCAGTTCGATGCGCCAGAGCACGCCCGTCTCGTCGCGGTGCACGGGCTGGGCACCGGACTCCTTCAGGAAGCGGTCGTAGCCGTAGTGCTCCAGCATCACGCGGCGCAGCTCGGCGTTCTCCTCCTCCTGTATCCGCCGTGGGGTCAGCTCGGCGAGTTCGGCGAGGAACTCGGCCGGGACCGGCATGCCGTGCCAGGCGTACAGCGCGAAACCGTCGGGGTAGGCGAGCGCCGGTCCGTCCGCGCGGTCGAGCCGGCCCGCCTCGTCGCGGTGCAGCTCCACGGGGCGTTCGCAGATGACGACGGTCTTCTCGTAGGGCCACCACCAGCCCGCGGCGCGGGCGACCGCGGTGATCCCGGCGAGTGCGTCCGCGCCGTCCTGGCCGTCGAAGGCCGCCAGCCAGGCCGCGTCATGCTGGCCCAGGACCGCGTCCAGCAGCACGAGCCGGACGGCCTGCTCGTCGTCCTCCTTGTCGGCCAGGGCCTCGACCACCCCGGTCCGTATGCGCTCGGTCAGGCCGACCGTGGTGTCCCACAGCTGAGCCCCCGTCAGGGCCCAGTGCCCGGCCCAGCCGGCCGGCCCGAGCCGGTCGAGGACACGGGTGCGTGCGGTGTCCCACGGCCGGGTGCGCACCGCGTCGCGCACACTGGGGCCGGCCGTGCCCTCCGCCGTGAGCCGTGCGGCCAGGGCCGCGCCCTCGCGGGGCGAGCCCGCCCAGACGACACGCTCCGGCTCGGGCAGCCCCGCCAGCCGGTAGGCCAGGCGCACCCCCTCCTCGGCCGCCGTGCGGTCCGCGGGGCCGGTCGCCGCCGCCACCGCGCGCCACCGCGCCGTCGTCTCCAGTTGTGCCGTTTCCGTCGATGCCGTGGGTGTCGTCACCGCTCCGCTCTCCCGCTGCCTCGGTCCGCCGTCCCGGTCGTCCTGGTCGTCCCGGTCCGCCGTTCCCGTTCGTCTCGTCCGTCCCGGTTCCCGGTGTGCTGCCTCAGTCCGCCACGACGCGTACCGCGCCGGGCACGTACTCCCGCTGCCGCACCACGCGGTACCAGCCCTTGGGCAGCGGAATCGCCGCGTGCTCCTCGTGCACCAGCCGTCCCCCGTCCGGAAGGTGGAGGTAGGAGGATCCGAACGGCCCGGACTCCCGGACCAGCTTTCCGGGACCGATCACCGCGTGGGCGTGTCCGGTGACCTCGCCGAGAGCCAGCACCAGCCTTCCCCGTGCGTCCCTCGGCTGCTGCGGCAGCCGGTCCGTGCCCGGCGGCAGATCCGCCTCCGCCACGGGCACGATCAGGACATCCCCCTGCCGGTACATGCGTGTCTCCCTTCCCGTCGGCGCCTCGCCGACCGATGTCCGCGACGCTACGCCGGGGGTCTGACAACGCCCCTGACCACGTCCCGGACCACCGTCCGACCGTGTCCGGGCCGCGCCAGGGGCCACGGGCCCCACTCGTCCCCGCACCGGCGTTGTCGGAGCCGCTTGGTACAACTCTTCGCGAACAAAACCGCGTTCGAATCCCAGGAGGCCGACGCCATGCTCCGCTATCTGGAGGAACACGACCTTCGCGTCTTCGACTTCCCCGATCCCGAAGCCCAGCAGGAGCTGCCGGAGGCGGGCGCCGTGGCCTGGCGGCTGGCGGTCGACGCCTACGGGGGCTCGGACGAGAGCTTCGAGGAGCGGTGGAACCGCTTCCTCGACTCCGTGGATCCGGCGGGTGTCCGGGCGATCGTCGTGGGGGCGTGGGTGGAACCGTCCCAGTGCGACTCCAGGGAGGTCGTGCAGCACCTCGTGGACGCCCGTGACCGGCTGACCGCGCTCCGGGCCGTGTTCATCGGGGACATCGAGATGGAGGAGGCGGAGATCTCCTGGATCATGCAGTCCGATGTCACACCGGTCCTCGAGGCCTATCCGCTGCTGGAGGAGCTCGGGGTCCGCGGCGGCACCGACCTGCGCTTCCCGGCGGTCCGTCACCAGCACCTGCGCACGCTCCGCTTCGAGACCGGCGGTCTGCCCGGCGAGGTCGTGCGCGGTGTCGCCGCCAGTGAGCTCCCCGCCCTGGAGCACCTGGAGATGTGGCTCGGCGTGGAGGACTACGGCGGTGACGCGACGGTGGCCGATCTCGCACCGCTGCTCGCCCATGGCCGCTTCCCGGCGCTGCGTCATCTCGGGCTCCAGGACAGCGAGATCCAGGACGAGATCGCGGCGGCGGTCGCCTCGGCGCCGGTCGTGGCGCAGCTGACGTCGCTGGACCTGTCCATGGGCACCCTCTCCGACACCGGCGCCGAGGCCCTGCTCAACGGCCAGCCGCTGACGCATCTGGAGCACCTGAACCTGGAGCACCACTTCCTGAGCGAGTCCATGATCGAACGGATCCGTGCGGCCTTCGCCTCCGCCAAGACCGAGGTGAACCTGGAGGATCCGCAGACTCCGGAGCGCTGGGGGGACGAGGAGTGGCGCTATGTCGCCGTCTCCGAGTAGGCGGGCGCCCGGTACCGGCCTCCGGTTCGCCGTCGTCGGCAACCCCGAGAACCGGCGGACGACGATGTTCGCCGACGCCGTTCGCGCGGCGGGCCACACGGCCCCTCGCGTGCTCGCATGGCGGGACGTGCTGCGCGGACGGTACTCCTTCCGGCCCGGCGAGCTGGTACGGATCGACTCCCCCGGCGAGAACGCCGAGGTCGACCGGATGCTGCGCGACGTCGACGACCCCACCCGGGTCGAGGGAACGGCCGTGTGGTACCGCCGTTTCACCGCAGCGGTCCGGGAGGTGACCGCCGCGGCGCACCGTGCGGGGGCGACGACGACCGCCGACCCGGAGGACGTCGCGGTCATGTTCGACAAGCGGCGCTGCCATGCCCGGCTCGCCGCCGCGGGCGTCCCGGTCCCGGAAGCACTGGACGGTCCGGTCGCCGGCTGGGACGAGCTCCGGAAGCAGCTGGAAGCCGCCCGTATCCCGCGGGCGTTCATCAAGCCGGCGCACGGGTCGTCGGCCTCCGGTGTCGTGGCCCTGTCGCTGGCGGGGTCCGGCCGGGTCAAGGCGACGACCTCCGTGGAGACCACTGCCGACGGCCGTCTGTACAACTCCCTCCGGGTGCGCCACTACACCTCGGAGCGCGAGGTCGCCGCCCTGGTCGACGCCCTGGTCCCGGACGGGCTCCATGTCGAGCGGTGGCTGCCCAAGGCCTCGCAGGACGGCCGGGCCGCCGATCTGCGGGTGGTCGTGGTCGCGGGGCGTGCCACCCATGCCGTGGTACGGACCAGCCGGCACCCCATGACGAATCTGCACCTCGGTGGCGTCCGGGGCGACCTGGACGCGGCCCGCGCGGCGATCCGGGCCGCCGGAGGCGACTTCGCCGACGTGCTGGACATCGCCGAACGGGCGGCCGCGTGCTTCCCGGGCATGCTGTGCGTCGGCGTGGACATCCTGCCGTCCACCGGATGGCGCCGCTTCGCCGTCGGGGAGGTGAACGCCTTCGGGGACCTGCTGCCCCGCCTCACCGGCCTGCCCGGCAGCGGCGCCGAGGGCCTGGACACCTACGCCGCGCAGGTCGCCGCCGCATCGGCTGCCGCATCAGCCGCCGTATCGGCCGTCACGCCGGTCTCCGCGCCGGCCGCCGTACGGTGAGCGGAACACGAAGAACACCAGGAGCAGCAAGAGCACCATGAGCACCACCAGCACTCCCACGACACCACCGCTTGACATGAACGAGATCGTGGGCAGCCATGACCTGCTGCTGGTCACGCTCGACACCCTCCGCTACGACGTGGCGCAGGAGCTGGCGGCGGCCGGACGCATCCCGAACCTGGCCCGGCATCTGCCCGGCGGCGTCTGGGAGCGCCGGCACGCTCCGGGCAGCTTCACCTACGCCTCCCATCAGGCGATGTTCGCGGGATTCCTGCCGACACCGGCCGAGCCGGGGCCGCATCCGCGGCTGTTCGCCGCCCGGTTCGCGGGCAGCGAGACCACCACGAGCGGCACCTTCGTCCACGACACGCCCGACCTGGTCTCGGGTCTGGCCGCCGTGGGCTACCGCACCGTCTGCATCGGCGGCGTGGGCTTCTTCAACAAGCAGGGGCCGCTGGGCTCCGTCCTGCCGGGGCTGTTCCAGGAGAGCCACTGGGAGCCGGAGTTCGGGGTGACCTCCCCCACGTCCTTCGAGGCACAGGTGGCCCGCGCGGAGCAGGTCGTCGCCGGACTCCCCCAAGAGCAGCTGCTGTTCCTCTTCGTCAATGTGTCGGCCCTGCACCAGCCCAACTGGTTCCACCTGCCCGGGGCCACCCGCGAGGCGGGCGACACACGGGCCACCCACGCCGCGGCGCTGGAGTACGTGGACCGGCACATGGGCCGCCTGCTGGCCGCCGCCGGCAGCCGCCGCCCGTGCTTCGCCATCGTCTGCTCCGACCACGGCACCGCGTACGGCGAGGACGGCTACAGCGGCCACCGCATCGGCCACGAGGTCGTCTGGACCGTGCCCTACGCCCACTTCTTCGTCGACAAGGCCCGGTGACCATGCCCACGCCCACGCACACGCCGCTCATGCCCTCCCCCCTGCCGCTCGCCGAAACGGCGGCCGCCCCCGCCGTGCGCCCGTACCAGCAGTACGTGTACGCGTACCCGCACAAGACCGCCTACCGCCCGCTGCGCCGGGAGCGGGCGTCGCTGCGCGACCTGTGGGCGAACGAGCCGAAGGACTCCCTCTCGCTCTACTTCCACATCCCCTTCTGCGAGGTCCGCTGCGGCTTCTGCAATCTCTTCACCCGGATCGGGGCGCCCGACGGCCTGACCACCGCCTACCTGGACGCCCTGGAACGCCAGGCGATCGCGGTGCGCGAGGCACTGGGCGACGGGGCACGGTTCACGAACGCGGCGTTCGGCGGCGGCACCCCGACCTTCCTTGAGGCCGCGGAGCTGGAGCGGCTGTGCGATCTCGCCGAGCACGTCCTGGGCGCCGACCTGACCGCGATCCCGCTGTCGGTGGAGGCCTCGCCCGCCACGGCGACCGCCGACCGGCTGGCCGTGCTGGCCGCCCGCGGCACCACACGGCTGAGCCTGGGCGTGCAGAGCTTCGTCGACTCCGAGGCACGGGCGGCCGTGCGCCCGCAGCGCCGGGCGGACGTCGAGGCGGCTCTCGCCCGGATCCGCGATGCCGGCTTCCCCGTTCTCAACATCGACCTGATCTACGGCATCGAGGGCCAGACCGAGGAGTCCTGGCGCACCTCCCTCGACGCCGCCCTCGCCTGGCAGCCGGAGGAGCTGTACCTCTACCCCCTCTATGTGCGCCCGCTCACCGGTCTCGGCCGGCACCGCGACCGGACGGCCGCCGAGACCGCACGGGACGAGGCCGCCTGGGACGAACACCGGCTGCGGCTGTACCGCCACGGACGCGACCATCTGCTCGCGCGGGGCTACGAGCAGGTGTCGATGCGCATGTTCCGCCGTGCGGACGCCCCCGCCACCGGCGGGGAGGACTACACGTGCCAGACCGACGGCATGGTCGGCCTCGGCTGCGGCGCCCGCTCGTACACCTCCGCGCTGCACTACTCCTTCGACTACGCGGTGGACATGCACCGCATACGCGGGATCATCGACGCGTACGTCGCACGCTCCGTCGACGACTTCCGCCATGCCGACTTCGGCTGGGAGATGAACGGGGACGAGGCCCGGCGCCGTCATCTGCTGCAGTCGCTGCTGCAGGCCGAGGGCATGCCGGTCGCGGACTACCGGGCCCGTTTCGGCACCGCGCCCGACGACGACTTCGCCGCCGAGCTGGAACGGTTCCGCGCGCGGGGCTGGCTGGACGACTCGGCCGGCCCGGAGGTGCTGCGGCTGTCCCCCGAGGGGCTCGCCCACTCCGACGCGCTGGGCCCCGAGTTGTTCTCCGCCGCCGTGCGCGCGCGCATGGCCGCGTACGAACCGAAGTGACCCGAAGCGACGGAGAGCCTCATGGACCTGACGATCCTCTACCGCGGTCCGCTGGCGTCGTGCGACTACGACTGCCCGTACTGCCCCTTCGCCAAGCGCCGGGACAGCCCCGCCGAGCTGGCCGCGGACCGGGCCGCGCTGGAGCGTTTCGCCGCCTGGGCGGCCGCGCAGCGGGGCGACCGGCTCTCGGTGCTGTTCACCCCGTGGGGCGAGGGCCTGGTGCGCTCCTGGTACCGGCGTGTGCTCGTGGAACTGAGCCGGCTGCCGCACATCCGCCGGGTGGCGATCCAGACCAATCTCAGCTGCCGTACGAACTGGCTGGACGGGGCCGACCTGGACACCCTCGCCCTGTGGTGCACCTTCCACCCCGGACAGACGCCGTACGACCGCTTCCTGGCCAAGTGCCACGACCTGGCCGCCCGTGGTGTCCGCTACAGCGTCGGTGTCGTCGGACTGCCCGAGCACCTTCGGCACGCGCGCCGCCTGCGCGCCGATCTGCCCGCCCACGTGTATCTGTGGGTCAACGCCGCCGAGGGACACACCTACACCGACGCCGAGGCCGACCGGTGGACCGCCCTGGACCCGCTCTTCCCGTACAGCCGCCACCCGCACCGCAGCGCCGGCCTGCCCTGCCGCACGGGAGAGTCGGTCGTCTCGGTGGACGGGGAGGGCACGGTGCGCCGCTGTCACTTCGTCCGCACGAAGCTGGGCAACCTGTACGACGGCTCCTACCGGCGGGCCCTGCGTCCCCGCCCGTGCCCGCTGGCCGTCTGCGACTGTCACATCGGCTATGTCCACCTGGAGACACTGCCGCTGTACGACGTGTTCGCGGGCGGTGTCCTGGAGCGGATCCCGGCCGCACTGCCCGCGGTGTGATCACGGCCGGCTCGGCTCCGCGGTGTTCGCCCCGCGCTGCGCCGAGGGGCGGCTTCCGTGGGACCGTGCCGCCGCTCTCGCCTCTCCGCGCGGCCTCGTTCGGCGAGGTGACCGGCGCCGCACCGGTCCGCCAGCTCGATGCCCTCGGTCAGAAGCCCGGCCGCCCTGTCGGCGTGGCCGGCACGGCTAAGTTCCGCGCCGAGTTCGATCAGGGCCTCGGCGTACAGATGCCGGCTGGGAGAGCGGCGCAGTGTCTCCACCGCACGCTCCCGCAGCGGCAGCGCCTGCCCGGCCTCGGCCACCGCCGCGCTGAAGCCCAGTGCCTCGCCGATGGCGGTGGGCGTGCCGAAGCGCTCCGCCCGGCGCAGCATCCTCGCCGTGAGGGCACGGGCGCGCCGGGGATCCTCCTCGGCGACGGCGAGGGCGAGGTGTCCGGCCCAGGGGCACCAGGTCGGGTTGTGCACGCCCTTGGCCTCCAGCCGTTCCCCGGCGGCGGTGAGCTGGTCCTCGGCCTCCTTGCGCAGGCCGTGGGCGAGAAGCAGCCGTCCGTGGACGGTCTGGGCGTCCGGGAAGACCACCGCGTTCGGGTAGGGGGGTGCGAAGTCGTACGTCCTGGCGACGCGCAGCGCCTCCTTTGGGCACCCCCGGGACAGCAGGACGTCCACCAGCAGCCCCACGGCGTACCAGCGGGCGGGCACCCGGTCGCCCACCCGCTCGGCCAGGCGCACTCCCTCACGTGCGTACCTCTCCGCCTCGGCGAGCTGCCCCGTCCTCAGCCGGACCAGGCCGAGGAGGGTGAAACCGAACGAGAGATGGGCGCCGCCCCAGCCGACCTTCTCGCACTCCTCGATGGCCGAGCTGAACAGCTCCTCAGCACGGTCGCACTCGTCGGCGTACATGTAGGCGAGCGCGGTCAGACTCGGCAGTTCGAAACCCCAGTCCGGGTCGGTGTAGCTCAGGCCCACGGCGCGGGCGGCGACGGCCAGCATGTCCGCGGCCGGCTCCCCGCGCAGGGTCGCGTCCCAGGCGCGCAGGCACCGCAGCGCTCGGTCCCCGATGGTGTCCCCGGGCAGCTGCTCGACGAGCCGTGCGAGCCGGCGGGAGCGGTCGCACGCCTGTGTCTCGTACGCGTCGAAGGTCAGCCACAGATAGTGCGCCGCCTGCAGGCGCAGCCGCGCCCGGGGGCACTCCGCCCTGGCGGCCTCGGCACCGGCGACGGCGGCCGCCTTGCCGAGTTCGTCGTTGTGGGCGAAGGCCTGGGCCAGCCGGAAGGTGGCGTTCTCCCTGAGTTCGGGGCTCAGGAAGGGCTGCTCCAGGGCCGCGGTGAGGTGGTTGACCGTGGTGGCGGGGGCGGTGAGCAGGGCGGAGCAGCCGAGTTCGTAGAGCACGTCCGCACGGTCCTCGGGCGCCGGCGGTTCGCGCAGCGCGCGTTCCAGGCAGCGCCGGGCGGCGTCGGGCGCGCCCAGACGGAGGTTCTCGCGGGCGGCGGCGCGCAGTTGCCGGACGGTGTGCGGATCGCCCTCGGGGTGGGTCTCGAGCAGGTGCCGGGCGGCGGCGGTGATGCCCAGGCCGGCGTCGGCCACCGCCCAGGCGGCCTGTCCGTGCAGCGCGGTGCGTGTGGCCGGCGGGATGGCCTGGTACACGGCGGTGGCGATCAGGGGGTGGACGAACTCGAGGGTCCGGGTGCCGGTGAGGATACGGGCGACACGCAGCCGGTCCACGGCGCTCATGGCCTCGGCCGGTGGTAATCCGGCCACGGTCGCGGCGAGTTCCGCGGAGATCTCGGTGCCGAGCACCGCGGCGGCCCAGGCGAGCCGGACACTGGCGTGGCCGAGCCGCTCCAGCCGTTTGACCAGTCCGGTGCCCCGCGCGCTCGCACCGAGTTCGCTCAGCAGGGAGGCCGACTCCGCGTCCGGGGCGAGACCCCGGTCCTGGACCTTGGCGATGAGTTCGACGGTCTCGTAGGGGTTGCCGCCGGTGACCACCCAGCACTCGCGGCAGAAGACGTCGTCGGCCTCCGCTCCGAGCGAGCCGCGCACCAGCTCGGCCACCGCCTCCGGGCTGAGGGCGTGCAGCGGGATCGGGCGGGTGCTGCGGCCCTCGACCAGTTCGCGGAACTCCTCGGCCTCGGCGGGCAGTTCGTCCGGGCGGTAGCCGAGGACCACCAGCACGGGGAGCTCCCGCGCCCGCACCGCGAAGGCGGCGAGCCAGGCGAGCGACTCCAGATCTCCCCAGTGGGCGTCGTCGAGGACGATCACGACCGGTGCCCGGCGCACGGCGATCTGGGTGACGACCCAGTCCAGGCCGTCCCTGACGCCCTGGGGGTCCGGGGCGGGGGCGCCGGTCTGCTGCGCGAACAGGCCGACGGCGGGACCGGCGATCTCGTACCACCCGCCGAAGATCTCACGGCGCTCGGCCTCGGTGCAGGACGCGAGGACGGGCTGCAGCAACTGGCGTACGACGTGAAAGGGGACCGTGTGCTCCTGTTCGCTGCCGCGGGCGAACAGCACGGTGCAGCCGCGGGCGGTGGCCATGCGCCGGACCTCGGCCAGCACGGTCGTCTTGCCCAGTCCGGCGGCCGCGCTGTAGAACAGCAGCCCGCCCTGCCGGTCCTCGCCGTCCTCGCCGCCCGCGCAGAGCCGGTCCACCGCGATCCGTGCGGCGGTCACCTCGTTCTCGCGCTCGTACAGGAGAGGTCTTCCCCGTCGATCGCGTCCGCCCACGATGGTGGCCCTCTCCGCGCGTTGCCGTCCCGGCACCTTGTTGTCCCCCCTGATCTGCCGGTGTGCCGGGAAGAGTAGCGAAGCGCGCACAGGGGCGTCAGGGATGCCGGGGAATTGGTCGCGGGCGGGTGCGAAGTGGTATTCACGCCGTGCCGCACCACCCCTTTAAACCAAAGAGGCTCACCGCCCTCGGTCACTTCGAGCCACGTGTTCCGCCCGGACGGCGAGCGAGCGCGAGGCCGTCACGCGCTTCCTTGCGGAAGGCCCCCTGCACGGTTCGTGAAACGCATACCTGACCATCCATCAGGGACCGGCCTCGGTCTTGTGCGGCGGTCCGCCGATGACGTCGGCGGACCGCCGCCATTCTGCGCTGGTGGCGGGCAGGTCAGTGGTCCGGCTGACATGCCGGGGTTCACTGCTCCACGGCACCAGTCATCCCTCTCCCGATGGGCTGAGAAGCATCGGCGTCAGGATGTTGGTCATTCGTCGTACACGTCGTCGAAGTCGAAGGCCAGCTGACCCGTCGGACCGTCGTCTGCCGGAATCCCGGCGGGAGGTTCCGCCGGGTCCGCCAGGTCCTCGGTCTCGTGAGGCAGGGCGTAGTCGTCCGCGAGCCGCGCGAGATGGAGGATCAAGGGCAGTGTCAGCCCCTCACGGCCGGCTTGGTAGTCCTCACTGAAACGCTGCTGGTGGACGAATGCGGCCCATGCCTCCGCGTCGTCACCGGGCTGAAGACACGCGACCGTCAGTTCGAGAAGATTCGGGTTCCAGGCGTTCGCCGTCGGGCGGTAGGCGTTGGCTCCCGAAGCGTTGACATGCGGCGTCAGCTTGGCGTCGTCGTTGGTCAGCTTCGACTGGGTACCCAGCTTGCCACTCGTGCTGTAGAAAACACGGTTCGAGTCTTCACCGTCACCGAGCCGCCACAGCCCCATCGCGATACCCCCGCGCTGCTTGCCTGCCAGCTCCGGAGACAGCTCCTCCCGCTCAGCCCAGAACTCCGCTGTCTCGTCCCGGCTGCCGTCGGCGACCCGGACGACACGCACATGCTTGCCGTACAACCCGATCCTCTGCACCGGGCTTCCGTCCACGCCGAGCCTGTCCTGTTCAAGACCTTCATTGCGCAGCCATGACCAGCGCTTCCGCACATCCTGGGCGTGCACCAGAACGAGTGTCGGAGTGCTGCGCAGCTGCGCGAGGGTCTTCTTGACGAAGGCAGCCATGATGGCCGACTGCTCCGCGCTGTCCTTGCGGCCTTCGACCCGTCCGGTCAACGACTTCAGAAGTTCGGGGTAAGGAACCCACTCGTGCATGTCCGCCGACTTGCCCAGGACGCACGTCGCGCCTGGCCGGATGAGCACAGCGATCGGGGTGAACTGCCGCTTCCCGGTCGGCCCGTCCAGGCGTCGCTCCACGAGATGGAAGGCCACCTGGTTCAGGTTCGGCGGGATGAGCGCGTCGCCGAGCGTGTGTTGCGGCACCAGCCGTACTCCGGTCTGTCGCAGGCCGTCCGACCACGCCGCGGCGGCACGCAGTCCCGCGTCCGCGACAGCCTCCTCCCTCTCCGCTTCCGGGTCCGGCGGACGGATGAACTGGGTCACCAGGCCCGCGTCCGCGCATCCCAGACGGATCGCGTGCTTGGGATCGCTCCGTCGCCTGGCATGGCGGAAGGCCTCCTCCCCGTCGAGCTCGACGAAGGCCAGCCGTACGCCGGGCACGTCCTCGCGAAGGGCGGTCATGGCTCGCCTGACGTCGGTACGGCGTTCCTCGATGGCTTTGTCGTGTTCGTGTCCCCGCCGCGGCACGCTGTCGCCTCCCAGCGGTGCGCCGAGTGCCCCCAAGGGCCGCGCGTGGAGCCGTACAGTCAGCTCCTCCGTGCTCCACACCCAGGTGTCCGGGCCTTGCGCACACCGGTGCTCGGCCAATCCCAGCCCCGTCTCCGCCGCGGCGATCATCTGGTCACGGATGATGTCGCTTTGATGAAGCACGGCCACGGTGAGGTCTTCCCCACCGAGGGCTTCCGCCAGGCGCACCCGCATGGTCCGAGCGTTGTGGGCAGCGGCCACTTCACGCTTGTCCAGAAGAGCGGCGAGCTCTTCGGGATCCTTCTTGTCCGCGTGCTTGGGAAGGGACGGCAACTCTTTGAGCTGTTTCTTGGGACGCCGCGCGTAGGGACTGCGTTCGAGCTTCGGAACAGGAACGAACTCCGGAGCAAGCGCCTGCTCCGCCCACTCGATCAGCCGTCGGCGCTCACTGGGCATCAGTCCGGTACCGATCGGATGCCTTCCCATGGCCGCTTGGTGCCCGATCGCGATCCGGATACCGTCCCGGCCATGGATCCAGCGGTCGGCCTCCTCCATCAACCGGGCCGGAGACGGCAGTGCGTTGAGTGCGCTGATCTGGGCGAGCATCCCTGCTGCTCCGCCCTGGCGCCAGTCCGTGGTGCCGTTCTTCCACTCCAGCATGGCGACCGCGAAACGCCGCGGCTGTGGTCCGCCGCTGACGAGTGAGTCCTCCGGGAGGAGATAAGCGGACACACCCTTCCCGTACGGCATGTAGACCTTGCCGGAGACGAACCGGCGCACACCGGCGGCCAGGTGGATGCGCGGGACGGGTGAGAAGGGAACGGTGCGCACGGTGATGCGGAGGGTCGCCGCGTAGTAGACCGGCCTGCCGGTACCGCGCCGCCCGGGCACGTACTCGATCGGGTCCGACATCAGCTCGGCACCCCCGCTTCCCTGGCCCCGAGCGCCTGCAAGGCCGGCAACCTGCCGGAACGACAGCTGCCGCCCGTGGTGTTCGTACGGTTCCTGGCGCACGATGCGTTCGGCGAGGACGTCGGGAAGCAACCGGTACACATGGGGCGCGGGCAGGGCGGTTCCTCCGGGTGACAGCTGCCGTGCCAGGAGGTCGATCTTGTCCGCACGCCAGCCGAGTGCCGCGGTGTCGAGGTCCCGGAGACAGTCGACCAGCAGGGCCGTGGTCTCCGGATCGTCGGCATGGCGTGGAAGACTCTTCAGCCAGGTGGCGATGTAGAGGTTCGTCACTGCTGTCGGGTACGCGTCCTGGCAGTAAAGCCAGGGGTTCTCCGAACCGAAGCGTGCCGTGGAGTCGACCGTGACGATGTCCGGTGCGGTGGCGCGCAGCAGCTGATTGAACGCCGCCGTGGGTACGCGGCGCCGTCGTTCAGCCTGCTTCTCGGTCATCCCTCCGTGGTAAAGGCGCAGAAGTGGTTCCTCCCAGTGGGCGGGCAGGGAGAGTGTGTGCATCGGAACGATGAAGGGCCCCTGCGCCGGGTCGGGCAGATACGCCGCGGGGCGGATGTATTGGTATTGGGCCATGGTGCCGTTCTCCTTGGGACAAAGCGTGATGTGTTCGTGCGCGACGTGACCACGTCGCAGGTGCTGTGCGGTTCGGTGCCGGCGGAGTGACGGATGCCGTCACCCCATGCCCACCAGTGCGTGGTAGAGCGGTGCGTACAGTTCACGGACGAGGGACTTGTCGATCGGGGCGGGGTCTCGCTCGGCAGCGTTCCCGTCCTCGAAGTAAGGGGCCAGCACGTCGCGCATGCTCACCAGCAGACTGGTGTCAGGGGTGTCGGCGTCGTGGAATCCCGCTTCGCGGGGAGAGAAAGCCGCGTCGACGAACACCGCCCGCGCCGGCACGCCGCCGCGCACCAGGCGTCCGACGACCTGCCACATGACGACGAGCTGGTCCCAGGTGAACGCCTCCTTCTCCTCCTCCCGCAGGCTCGACCAGGCCAGTCGCCGGGTGAGGAAGCGGTTCCACTGATGACGTGCGCGGCTGCGGAACGCCACGGCCGCCTGGTCGGGTGCGGCAGCGGCGAGCGCGCTCTGCCGGAAGGAGCCGTCGGTATCACGGAGCTGGCGGATGGCCCAGTCGTTGATGGACTGGATGGCGAGTGAGATGTCGTCCGGCCGAGGGTGAGGGCGTGCCAGGAAGTAGACGGAACCGATGGCCGCCTTGCCACCGCGCAGGACGATGTTGTGTCCTCGCTCCACGGCAAGCAGCGGTGCGACGAGGATGTCGCCGCCGGCCGAGGGAAAGGACTTCACGTCACCGCGCGACAGGGTTCGTACGGTGGCGTCCTCCGGCAGACGAATCCAGGCAGGGTCAAAGTCCGCGTCGTCGGGCACGAGCCGGGTGACGCGGCCGTTCCACTCGGGGATCTGGTTGAGGTACTCGGCAGCCCGGCGCGCCTCGTCGTAACTGCCGACGAGCAACAGGATGCGACGGCGGTCGGGGTCATCGATCTCTCGCAGCTCCGCGTCCAGCATGCTCACGGCGTCGGGCAGGCTCCGGTCGGGGACCGCAAGTTGGTGCAGCATGTGGAGGAGAGCCTGTGGCCGTTCCTCGGGGTCGCAGCCGGACAGGCGCAGCGGCTTGGGCCGGTCGCTGCCGGGCCAGTACAGGAATTCCTTGCGGAATGCGCTTTTCAGGACGGCTTCGACTTCCTCGTCGTGAGGACGCAGTACGGCACCGACCTCCGCATGTACGTGGTACCTGCTCGAGGTGCCTGCCCAGCTCGTCGCGGACATGAGCAGGACGTGCGGGCCCGGGCGTCCGTCCACGGCGCTCAGGTCGCCGAGCCGCATGAGCAGTTCGCGGCCCACTCCGTTGCAGTGGAAGAAACGGAGCTCACCGCTGCGGTCGCCGTCACGCTCCCGGTCGTCGTGACGGAACTGGAAGCCCAGCACGTTGCCCATGGGCGACTCGGGGATGACCGCCTCGTAGTCCTTGGGAGGTCTGCGGGAGAGTACGTTCGAGGCGCTTTCGAGGTTGAGGGCCGCCTCGACCCGTGGCCACAGTGTGGTCATGAAGTCCAGACGGCTGTGAAGCGCGGCAAGAAGCAGGGTGAACTCGAAGCGCCGGGCCTGGAGATCGATGTCCGCGAGGACCGCACTGTCGTCCCCGACGATGTCGACGAGGATGTCGGTGAGGGTGTCGCGCAGCCTCTCGCGTGTCCGTGCTCCCTGGGGTGCGTGGAGGAGTTCCAGGGTCAGGTGGACGAACGTGTTCACCAGAGGGGTCACTTCGTCGTCGTCGCTCGTGCTCTGCTGCTCGTGCAGCGGATCATCGCGGAACCGGCCGAGCGCGGTGTCCAGCGTCCGGGCCGCTGCGGGCGGGCGTTCGCCTTCCTTCCGTCCTGGGAACCAGCTGTCCAGCAACAGGTTGTGGAGGGTGAAGGCACTGAAGTAGTCGACGCTGATCCACCGCCTGAGCTTGTCGTCCTGGACCAGTAGGGCGAAAAGCCGGTCGGTGGCGGCACTGACGGTGTTGACGGCATTGGTCCAGTCGTCGACGTCGCGGGCGGACAGCTGGAGCCGCCCGTCACGGGCCATCTGCTGGAACTTGTGGACGGCCACCTCGTCGAACCAGGAGTTCGGGGCCTTGCCCACCAGAGTGCTGGCCGGTGCGAATGCGGTGTCCAGTTGCATCTGGACCCGGTCCGCCTCGTCGACAATGATCAGGTCGCTGAGCCGGCAGGCGAGTTCGAGGTATCTGAGCTGCTCCTGATGCTGGTGCATCGGGACCGGGCTGTGCACCAGGCCGGCCGGGGTGGCCACCCACACCTGCGCGTCGACCAGGTCACGGGCACCGCGGTGGCGTGGACAGCGATTCCACAGCGGGCAGAGTCTCCGCTGCGGTTTCGGCCCCGGTGAGCTGTTCCGCACGACGTCCTCGTCGTCGAGGAAAGGGTCACTTTCCGTGACCTCCTCCTGTTCGGGGACGGTGTACAAAGTGGTGCACGGGGCTTCACGGATGCCGAGCGGGCGGCGAGCCTCCAGGCCGCGCAGCACATCGACAGGGCAGGCGCTGCTGAGGTAGGCGAACCCGGGGTGGTCGTGTCCGAGCATGGTGGCGGCACCGGCCGTGGCCGTACGGCGGTGCAGCCGGTTGATGTTGCGCTCCCGGGTCGAGTGCCCGAGCACCGGTGCGGCCCGCACCCCGAGCCGGTTGAACTGCTCCACCACGGCGAGCGTCTCGGCCACGTCACCGACGACGAGGGTGACCCGACGGGACGTCCGGGTCACAAGGTGGTAGGTCAGGATGTCCCGGAGAGTGGACTTGCCGGCTCCCACCATGCCGACGAGGTGCAGCAACCGGTCGATCCTCAACCGTCCCTGTTCGGTGAAGCGGCCGAGTTTCGTGTCGCGCACCAGCAGTTTCACCCGTCGGAGCCGCCCGGCCCAGTCGTTGTGTGAGCTCTCCGGCACCGTCGACTCGACGGCGTCCATCTCGTCGGCGGCTTTCTCGAGCTCTTCCCAGGTGATGTCGATGGGTCTCCGCGTCCGGCCGGCGGTGCGTCGAGCGCGTGGGCACGGGGCAGGGTGTCGGTCAGCAGGTCCTCGTCGAAGACGACGGATTGCGTACGATCCTGCACCCGGAAGGTGTACTCGCCCTTCCCGGCGAACGGAATGGACCGTGTCGCGAACCTGGGAGGCGTGCTGAGCAGTTCCTCGAAGACCTCGAAGCGGTGTGCAGCACGCGACGTCTCGCGGCGGCGCGGCACGGAGCCGGGTCCGTCGAGGTCGTATCCGCGCAGGTGCTGGGGGACCTTCAGGTAGTCGGCCAGCGCCTTTGACCAGGCGTGCCGTCGCCGCATGTCCCACAGGTAGTGGCGTGCGCGCAGGATGCGCAGCCGCTGTTCGTCGGTGCGGACGTCTCCGAAGACCTCGCTGTAGGGATAACCGCCCAGCAGCGGCCAGACATCGGCGGCTGTGCGGGTGGGTGTCACGTCCTGCAGGAGGTACAGGCCCAGTTCGACGTCGAGAAGGTCGCCGGGGCGGAAACTGCCGAGGTGCGCCGGCCACACCTCGGTGAGCTGGTGCGGTGAGCAGCGCCGGTGCCATCCTCTGCGGTCACGCACGCGGGCCTCCTTCGATACGCGGGTCCCCCGCCTTGTCGCGCGGGAGGGGGATCTCGTCGGCGACCAGTCGCAGGAAGGTCTGGTCGTCCAGGAGGGTGATCCGGTCGGCCAGGTCCTCACGCAGATGGCGGCGGAACTGCCGCCCGTACGCCTCGTTGTCGCGGAAGCGGTAGCGGGGCACGACCAGGAAAGCCCGGTCGTACGGCGGCTCGTCTCCGAACGGTGTGAGAGAGCGGGCCAGAAGGACGGGGTTGACCCGGTCCTTGACGTCCACCGCCCAGTGCCGTCCGTCCGGCAGGGGGATGCGCAGGTCGTACGCGTCGTAGTGGGGCCACATCTCCGCGGTGATCCCGAATTTCCTCAGCAGGGCGGCTTGGAGATCAATCTCCGCGAGCCCAGGACTGGTGATGAACATCCGTAAAGGACGACTGAGCTGAAAGAGCCCGCCCTGATCGGCGCGGAGCGCGATGCCTTCGTCCGAGGTGCCGTCGCGACGGCACCGGTCCAGTTCGCATCGATGACCGCCGTGCAGCAGCGGCACCATCAGGCAGCGACAGCGAGCGCACTGCTGGTATGTGCCATGCCGCCGGTAGAAGGCGGGTACGGACTCGTAGCAGCGCTTGATCACATCGTGCAGCAGCATCCCAGAGTCGGGATCACCGCCGAGCAGGGCCAGTTCGGCGCCGGTCAGCACGGGCCTTGAGGTGAGCAGCTTCCGGAACGCGGTGTACGCCTGCGGTGACTTGGCCGCGCGGCACCGGGCGACAGCTTCCCGGATGCGCTCGTTCTCGAAGAGCTCGGCGGCCGGGTCGGCTGCGCTCACCTCCCACTCCAGACACAGCTGGTGCGGCAGCCGGGTGGCAGGATCGACGAGCAGGGAGGTGCCCGAAAAGTTTTCGTGCGGCAGCTGCAACGGCCATTCACCCAGGGGCCGTTCACCAGCCCACCGCACCATCTCAGGCACGCTGCCCGGGGGTTCCTCCCCTCGGCGCAGGCAGTGCAGGACGAGTCGGTTGTACGCGTTCTGCACCTTCGCCGGGTAGACCGGATTGGGTACGGTCCTCAGCCGGGACAGGCACACCAGGGCGCTCGCGATCTCGCGGAGCAGCATTTCGTCCGCGCCTGCGGCCCTCTCGGACCGTACGTCCTTGGTTTCGGTCGCGGTCACGCCTTCTCCTCTCCCGCGACGGCGTCATCGGACGCGACGCTGGGGCACCACCGTGATACCGGGCAGGTCTGACAATGCGGTCCAGGACGGGCATCCCATGCCTCGTCCTTCCGCCACGGGCCGGCATACCAGCGCAGTACCGACAGGGCCTTTTGCTGACGGCCTGGGTCCATCGGGTCGATCACGTGCGGATCGGAACCGTCCGGCCGCAGGATCTCCACCTCGACGCGCGAGCCGCCCGGCTCACCGCCCAGTGCTCCCTGGGCCAGGAGCGTGACGGCCAAGGCGAGTTGGGGGTAGGTCTCGAGAAGATCCTCGTCGTGGCGGCGCCGTTTCCGTGTCGTCTTGAGCTCCCGCCACACCCACGAGCCGTCCTCCAGGTACAGCAGGTCGGGCTTGGCGATGACGACGGCCTGGGCCGCGGTGTCGTGGACGACACGGAGGGCCTCGGGCTCGACCCGCTGGATGAGGGCGGTGTCCTGGAAGGGACAGGCGTCGACATGGTGGAGCAGCATGTCCCGGCCGGTCACGGCGTCCTCGTCGGAGACCCGCCAGCGCCCCTCTGTCCAGTTCTCGCCCTCCGCGGGCATGTCGCCGGGCACGCACGGCGGCTGTCCAGGGCGCCGGTGCAGCTTCTCGATCCAGCCGTGCACCGCCTGACCGAGCCTGGCCGCACTGCCGTACTCGTCGGACTTGGGCAGGTGCAGGGCACGGAGAAATCCCTGTGCGGGGCAGACTGCGTGATAGCGCAGATCGCTGACCGACACCTTCCTCAGCGGTGCCACCCGCGAGGAGAGCCCGAGGACGCCGGGTCTGCGCGGCACGGCCTCACATCCCGTGAACTGCTTGCAGTCGACGCAGGACGAGCCCGGCGTCGGCCTGCCACCTGCCACGACCCGGGCCACGTGCCCGTGCCCGTGTTCGGCGTAGTACGCCTCGGCCTCCTCGGCCGTCCCGTCGAACTGCACACGGGTCCGTCCGTCGGCCAGTCCCACCTCGACCACGCGTATGCGCTGGGGCCGGGCTGCGGGACCGTACGGCCGGAACGCGCGTGACCATGGCCGCGGCCACTCCGCCTGACGTCCGTGGACCGCTGCGTACACGGCGATGGCGATCTCCCCGGGCTCGGAGTCCTTCGCCTCTCCGTGTCTCAGCCGCCGGTACTCACGGAGTCGTCCGCCGGGCGACTCGTACCTGCGCCACCAGGCGTACAGCTCCCAGAGCTTGCCGTTCTCCCGCTGTGCCACCCAGTACGGACGGACCGGCAGCAGCCGCTGCTCACTGTCGCCGTCGCACGCTCTCAGGTACGTACGCAAGGCGTGCTCGGCATACGTCAGATGGCCGGGATGAAGGGCAGGGGTGCGGGAGCGCAGGCTCGCCAGGGCCTGATCCGGTGTCTCGCCATGGAACTCGACCCGGTCGACGGCGTCCATGACCGGTCCGAGGGTGAACGTCTCGAGCTTCGGCTTCGGCAACCGGAGGCGGTCGGCCGGCCAGAGACCGGGCCGGGCCTTGGCCGCGGCGTGCGCGGGGCAGATGTGCTCCTCACTTCCGCTGGTACCAGGCCCCACCCGAACGAGGCGGCCGTCCCCGGTCAGCCAAGGCGGCCTGCGCCATGCCGTTGCGCCGTGGCTCATTGCCTCCCCCTCCTTGCTTCGGAACAGACGGCGCCCCTCGGATCGAACCGGCTGGGTGCGCCGCCGCACTCGACCGTAGCACAAATACTGGGATTCACTGGAAATTCTTGGTACAGATTGGTTGCCGCGCTAAGCTGCCCCGCATGGGGGCATCGCCGGAGGAGCTCGGGCACCGCCCGTCACACCTGCGCACCGAGCTGCGCGGTGCAGTGCGCGCACGGGACGAGGAGGCCCTGGTCACCCTCTTCCCCACGAAGTCATGCCCCTTGCCCAAGCCGGGCCGCATCGCGGTCACGGTTGTCAACCACTACGGCGACGAGATCCTCAAGGCCGTCGAAACCTGACGTCACTACTGGCGGGGTGGGGTGCCGCCACAGCACCCCACCCCGCCTGCCACCGGCCTCGCACACAGAGGCACCAGACAGATCCGGGGGGAACAATGCTGTTCACGGATGCCCAGCGCACCGCCATCAACACCCACGACGACAACCTCCTCATCGTCGCCTGTGCCGGTTCCGGCAAGACGGAGGTCATCTCACAGCGGATCGCCGGCCTGATCGGGCGGCCCGATGTGCAGCCGAAGAACATCGTCGCCTTCACCTTCACCGAGAAGGCCGCAGGTGAGCTGAAGGAGCGTGTGCACACCCGTATCCGTGAACTCCACGGCGAGGTGCACGGCCTTGCCGAGATGTACATCGGCACTATGCACGGCTACGCCTTGGAGCTGCTGCACAGCCACGTCCCCGAGACGTTCAAGTACAACGTCCTCAACGATGTGCAGACCCGCCTGGTGATCGACAAGTACAGCGCCCTCTCAGGACTGACCACGACAAACGCGATCGTCAAAGGCACTGCGAAACCTCTGCGGCGCTGGGTCAACTCCAAGCTGTACCAGCAGGTCATGTCGATCCTCCGTGAGGACGACGTGGACCTGGAAGGGCTCCGCCCGGACGTCGCGGACGGGCTCCGCAAGTACATGCAACTTCTCAGCGAGAGAGCGTACTTCGACTACACAGCGATCCTCCACAAGGCCGCCGGCCTGCTGAACGGCGACAATGACAAGGGTGACGAGTCCGTTCTGGACCTTCAGCGGTACGTCAAGGAGACCGTCAAGTACGTCGTTGTCGACGAGTACCAGGACACCAACCCTGTTCAGGAGCGGCTGATCCGCGGGCTCACCCGCCACGGCGCGAACCTCTGCGTGGTCGGTGACGACGACCAGACGATCTACCAGTGGCGCGGTAGTTCCGTCGAGAACATCCTCACGATCGAGGACCGTTACGCCCATGTCCGCCGCGTCACCCTGAACGAGAACTTCCGCTCCAGTTCCGCCATCGTCGATCTCGCACGCCGCATCGTTGAGCAAATTCCTCCCGGCGAGCGTCTCGGCAAGGCGATGACGGCCGCAGGTCACCAGACCTTCGAGCGCGGTGACCTGCTGGCGCTGGAGTTCCCGGACACCGAGGCCGAGGCCACTTGGCTCGTCGACCGCATGGAACGGCTGCGTGGCGTCCCCTTCCAGGATCGGGAAGGCAGTGAGCCGCGCGGGCTCGACTGGTCCGACTTCGCCGTCCTGTTCCGTTCCGTCAAGGCCGACGCCGGGCCCCTCGTCGAAGAGCTGCGCCGTCGCGGCATCCCGTACGTCATCAAGGGCCCGACCAAGCTCTTCGAGACCCCGGAGGTGCAGGCGGCCGTCAGCTGTTTTCGGTTCATCGCGGGGCTGGCCGACGAGCAGGACGTCGTCGATGCATGGTTGGACGCCGACGTCGGGCTCACGGAGGACAATGTCCGTGCCGGGCTTTCGGTTCTCACCACCGCCATGCAGTGGGATACCTCCAAGCCCTGGGACTCCACCACGCTCCAGGGCGTCTTCCTCAAGTTCCTCGAAGACGTGGAGCTGCGTGAGGAACGTGTTCCGAACGAGCGGGGCGAACTCGTTTACTACAACCTCGGCCGCTTCTCCACCGCGATCGGGGACTTCGAACGCATCTACCTCACCAGCGAACCCCAGGAGCGGTTCAACAAGTTCGCCAAATGGGTCGAGCACCAGGCACCCGACTACTACGAGGAGTCCGACGGGGACAACGGCTACGCCCAGCCCAACGCCGTCGTCATCGCCACCGTCCACCAGGCCAAGGGCATGCAGTGGCCTGCGGTCTTTCTGCCCGCCCTGCGCAAGAACACCTTCCCCGCCTCCGGCCGGGGCGGGCTCGGCGTCTTCCACGTGATCGAGGAAGACCTCGTTCCGAACGCAGCCCGCTACCGGGGCACCGAAGCGGATGAGCGGCGCCTCTTCTACGTCGCCGTCACTCGCGCCCAGAAGTACCTGGCGCTCTCCTTCGCCCCCAGCGAGAAGCGCACTGGCAAGAAACACTCGGACTTCTTCAGCGAAGCCACGGGGGTTCACACCGTCCTCACCAAGGAGGTCGTTCCCTCCCCCCATGGCCGACTGACGCCGACCCCCAGGCGCGGCACCCCCGAAGTGGTCATGTCCTTCTCAGACCTGAAGTACCTCTTCGAGTGCCCGTATTCCTTCAAGCTCCGCCTGCTCTACGGCTTCGACTCGCCCCTGCAGAAAGAACTCGGCTTCGGCAAGTCTCTGCACGACGTCATGGCCGAGATCCACAAGCGTGCCATCGAGGGCGACATCGCCACCCCCGAGGAGGCGGAAGAGCTCGTTGACCGCCATCTGAATCTCCCGTTCGCGAACCCGGCGGCGGCCGCCCAGCTCCGCCCCGCCGCCGAGACGGCCGTCCGGCGGTACCTGGAGCGTCATGGCGCGACCCTGCACCAGACGCGCTACTCCGAGCAGCCCGTCGAGATCCACCCGGTCCCCGGCGTCACCGTGACCGGCCGAGTCGACCTGATCAAGCGACTGGACACGAACGAGACGTCGGTCGTCGACTTCAAGTCCAGCGAACGGGCCCAGGCCGAGGACCTGACCCGTGACCAGTTGCACCTATACGTGCTCGGCTACCGGGAGCTGACCGGGCAGGACGCGGACATCGTCGAGGTACTCAACCTTGACAAGGAAGGACGCGACACCCGCGAGCTGGTGGATCCCGAGGTCATGACCGACCTCGGCAGGCGAGTCGCGGAGGCGGCGGATTCGCTGCGCACCAACCGGTTGTCCCGCCTGGACAATTGGTGCGCATCCTGTGCCGGCTGCGACTTCGTGGGCATTTGCCGCAGCCGCGAAGGCTGATGGACGCCCGGTCCTTCCTGGCTCGTGCAATGGCATGGGCCAGGCGGATCCCAGATGCGAGCGGTACATGATCTCGTTTGGGTCTCTGCCGAGGCGTACAAGGCCGCCCCCGGCCACCGCTCACCTTGACAGAGACATCACGCCTCTGCCGCGAATCCCACGACTCGCGCCCACTGCTCGCGCCCGACGGTGAAGTGAGGGCACGACACGTCCTTGGAGTGCCGCACTCATACGGTCTGTCCGGTGATGGCGACCTTCGCACAGCTGTCACCCTTGCCACCCTGACTGCCGCTGTAGCTGGACTTGAACCACGCCGGTTCCGGCCTCGTGCTCATGGCTCTCCTCGGAGTCGCTCCAGCAGACCCCGCGAGCCCTTGGGTTCGGAGTCCGCAAGCGCGGTGTGTCATAGCGTCAGCAGAGGAGGCTCCCTCTTGCACATCGGAGTTTCACATCGGAGATCAGACAGCCGTTCCGCTGCCCCTCGGAGTACGCGAACCATTGCCCCTTTGGGGTCCCCAGCAACGGCATCGGACCATCCAGGCAGGCATGCAATCCTGCCTCCAGCGGCACGACTTGAAGCGTCACATTACGCGGTGCGCTCAGCTCCAGCACATGGTCCAGCATCTCCCGCATCTGGCCCCGATCACCGAGCCGGCGCCGAAAGACGTGCTCTTCGACGATGAAGCCGGACTGCTCCGCATCGCCGTCACCGACGCCCGAGGGGGAGCCTTCCGTCGCTGCGCGCGGGCCGCGGACCGTCCCTGGACGCCGAGCCCGGTCGCTGTCTCCTCCTGGTGACCGCCCTCACCGACCGCTGGAGCGTCGAGCTGCACCCTCCCAGCGGCAAGACGGTCTGGGTTGAATTACGGCTGCGCGGCCCCGGCACGAACCCGCACAGCGGGTGGATCTGACCGCGGCGAATCCGCAAGTTCTGATCCAGGACAGGTAGGAGCTGTCACGAAAACGCTCCGAAACCGGCAGCTTGAGTGGGAGACTCCTCCGGGACGCAACAGCCCAAGGAGTTCAAAGCATGACAACAGATACCCACAACGGATCGGTTCCGGCATCTGACGTACGTGGGCGGCGAGTGCTCGACCTTCTGGACAAGGCAATCGACAGCCAGAGCCTCCTGGTACGCAAGAACATTGCCCGGGCCCGTCAGCGGAACCCGGAGGCGTCACCGGCACAGGTGATACGCAGCCTGGAGCGGATGTACGTCAGCGCCCTGACCGGGACAGGTGCCGCAGTGGGAGGAACGGCGGCCGCGCCGGGAGTCGGTACGGGAGTAGCGCTGGCCCTGTCGGCAGGCAAGGCTCTGTCATCTCTTGAGCTGACCGCCCTCTTCGCGCTCGCGCTCGCCGAAGTCCACGGAGTCCCCATCGACGAACTCGAGCGTCGCCGAACGATCGTGATGGGAATCATGCTCGGTGGAACCGGCTCCACCACCATTACCAAGATTGCCGGGCGGACGGGGCAACACTGGGGACGTCAGATTGTCGCCAAGGTTCCGGTCGAGACGTTGCGTCAGATCAACAAGGTCCTGGGGAAGAACTTCATCACAAAGTACGGGACCAAGCAGGGAATCGTCGTCCTCGGCCGAGTGGCACCGTTCGGTATCGGTGCTGTCATCGGCGGTGGCGCCAACGCTGCCATGGCCGCTCTGGCTGTGAAGGCCAGTCGTCGTGCGTTCGGTCCAGCTCCGGAGTCGTGGGATGGCTGACGCGCAACGCACCACCGACGTGCGAGAACTCATCTGGCCGACCTCGGTGCACTGAGGCGTTGAGCACGCCGCCTCCACCGCCGGGGTCGACTACGGCACTGCGCAGTCACCTCCGGGCCGTCTGGGCGAGTCAACACGGAACCTCCCGTCCGGGAGCCGGCAAGGTGCTGGCCCGTGCCCAGCAGGACGCAGCAGCGAATACGGAAGACATCAGCGCCAGCGCGACCAAGAGGGTGTTTGTGGGCAACGGAAGGTTCAGCCGCACGTGTTTGATGTGCCGCAGCTTCATCAAGACCGGCCAGGACGGCCGTGTGGTCGCCCATGACAGGCCGCTGAGTCATCTCCCCTGCCACGCCTCTGTTCAGCTCGCCACACTTGTGCCGAACCCCGGGCCCTCACTCCGCGCCAAGTACCACGGCCATGGTAAGTGGAGAAGCGGGTGGAAGGCCCTCGGCGGGTTCAGCGGTCGGCGCGCGAGGAGCCGTGACACTGGATGTCCATTACCGTTTCCGGCTGATCGCCTCAGCACCCGCTCGTGGAGGAAGTCGGCCGGGTAGTCTCCCTTCCCGGTGCTCAGTCCCCTGCCCCGCCGATCCGGTCAGCCGCCCGGCGCGGCGAACCCGCAGTCCGGCGGCGATCTGTCACTGTGTCCGGGACGCCAAAGCGCCGATCACCTGTTCGACGTCGTCCCGCCATGCACGCAGCTCCCCGTATGTGGGAGCCAGCTCATAACCGTGGTAGTGGCAGGCCCGGCTGAGGCCGGCCCAGGCCGTCGACCAGCGGCGGGCCGTCCCGGGGTTCGCATAGACCTCCAGACACAGGGCCTGGGCGTGCGGAGGGCAGTGGGCCAGTGGCGGTTTGCGGGTGTGCCAGTAGCGGCGCAGGGCCTCTTCAAGGGCGTGGCGCAGCAGCAGTGCCACGGCGCGCGGCCAGACGCCCGTGGTGGAGGCGGTGGCCGTGCCGAGCAACCGGTCCGCGCCCGCGAGCAGCTCCTCCGGCGTCGAGGTGGACGGCGGCAGAGGCGAGGCAACCGCGGGAAGCCGGGGCGTACGCGCGGACGGAAGAGGTGTGGCCGGACGGATCGTGGTCACAGGGATCGCACCGCCTTCGCGAGGTCCGCGGTGCGGCGGATGATCTCCTCCACGTCGCCGACGGGCACGGCTTCATGCGCGCCCTTGTTGCACCATCGGATGTGGTCGGTGGCCTGCTGACCATAGGCCCGGGTGAGGTCGGTCATGGTCTCGCCCACCCGGTCGGTCTCCCCATAAAGGGCGAGGGAGGCCAGTTCGGTGAGCCGGTGGGCCTTGGCGATGCGCCGCTCGATCTCGGCGTGCGGCACCCCCTTGCCGAGGAGCCGGCGTCGAGCCGGTTCCAGGAATGCGGCTTCCAGTGCGGTGCGGCACAAACCGGGCAGGACACGGGCGATGACGTCGCTGGGCAGGTCGCGGGTCCTGGCGAGCGCCTTCGCATCGTGCAGGGCCTGCTTGACCGGGTCGTCACCGGAGCGGACCCGTACGGTGGAGCGCTCACGGCGGTCGACGGTGAGGACGGTGGCGGGCAGCCGCAGGTACTTCAGGGCCTGCGGCAGGCGGGTGTCGTGGGTGAAGACGATGACCTGGCGGTGCTCGGCGATGAGAGCCAGGACGCGGGCGAGGCCGTCCACCTTGGCGGGGTCCATCGACTGCACCGGGTCGTCGATGACGAGGAACCGGAAGGGGTTCTCGGGCAGGAAGGTCCGCGGAAGGAAGAGGGAGAGAGCGAGGGAGTGCAGCTCTCCCTGGCTCATCACGCCGAGTGCGGGAGCACCGATGTCGTCGACGGTCACGTCAAGGGTGACCCTGCGGTGGGTCGCGGAGCCGGTCAGGCGAATCGGGCCAAGGGCGACGTTGCTTTGCTGGCGCAGGTGGGACCAGATGCGCTGAGCGTCCTCCGCAATGGGCCGCATCCGGTCGGCGCGGATCTCGTCATGGGCGGCCTTGAGCCATTTCTGAGCGGCCTTCACGCGGGCCAGATGCGGGGCCGCCTGCTCGGCGGCCCGTGCCTTGTCGAGCCAGGCGGCGAGTGTCCGCGCGGCGTCGCGCCAGGTGTCGTCCTGCTCGGCGAGGCGGTCGGCGGCCTCCTGGCGGGTGACTCGTGCGGCGTCGGCGGCGATCCGTGCGGCGTTCTCGGCGACGGACGCCAGCACCGCCGGGTCGGAGATGGTGCGGCAGCGCAGCCAGTCGTCCCAGGCGGCGGCGATCTCGGACGGCAGCCAGTCGGGCGGCGGGACGGCCAGGTCGCGAACGGCTTGCGTGGCTGCCTCGAGTTCTCGGCGGGCGGTGAGGACCTGCTCGGCCTCGGCGCGCAGTTGGCGTTCCTGCTCGGCGGCGTCCCGCGCCCATTCCTCGTCGAGGCGGGCCGTGCCGCCGCACACCGGACAGATGTCGACGGTGGGGTGGGCGCGGTGGTGGGCGAGCGCGCGGGCGAGGAGCTCCGCACGGTGCAGCGCGTCCTCGGCGGAGGTGCCCCGCAGGTCCTCGGCGGCCGCGATGGCTTCGCGCAGCCGGGCCACGGCTGTGGCGACAGCCTCGGTGTCGGGGCCGACCAGGGTGGAGCGGCGGCGCAGATCCAACAGGAGTGACTCGTCCGCCGCGCCGGTTCCGGCAGCCAGTTCGGCCGCCCGGGCAAGGTCTGGACGCCGCCCGCTCAGCGCAGTGTGGGCGGCCCTGGCCCGGGGATCGTCGGTGCCGCTCAGCAGAGCGAGCAGAGCGGGCAGTTCGGCCTTGGCCGCCTTGGCGGGTGCCTCGTACTCACGGGCCAGCTCACGCAACCGTTTGTCAGCAATGGCGAGCTGCTCCAGTCCGAGGATGGAGGCGACGGCGTCGTACATCTCGCTGGGCTTGCCGCCGATCACCTGGCCGAGTTCGGAATACGACAGGAAAGGGCGGTAGGTCGCCAGGTCCTCCTGCCAGCCGAGGTCCGTGAGCTGGACGGGGTCATGGCCGGGCCGGTCGAGTTCGGCGGTGGAGTCGGCGACGTCGTCCCCGTGCCAGGTGCGCAGGACGGTGGCCGGCTCCGGCTGGCCGTCGATGCGCAACTCCACGGCGATCTGCGGTTCCTGGCCATGGTGAAGGTTGCGCCAGCTCTTGCGCCAGATGTCGCTGCGTCCGCGCCAGCGGGCGTTGTCGCCGGTCAGCGCGATCTCGACGGCCTCCGCGAAGCTCGACTTGCCGGAACCGTTACGGCCGGTGACCAGGGTGAGTCCCGGGCCGGGGGTGAGCGGAAGACGTGCGGTGCGGCCGATACCGCGGAATCCGCTGACCGTGACGGACTGCAGGTAGGCACCCGGCATCCGGCCGCCCGCCCCGCCGTCGTCCTGGAAGACGGTGAGCAGAAGGGCTCGGGTGTCCTCGTCGAGGTCCGAGTCGGCGAGCCGCCCGGCGATGAGATGAGCGAGAGTCCCAGCCGCCGGCTCCTGGACGGACGGCCCCGTGGAAGACGGATCTGGGGCGGGATCGGCGGATACGGGCATGACGGGACTCCCAAGGAGGCGACAACTGCGAAGACGACTACGAAAGGGAGCGGCCGGACAGACCGACAGCCCATGAACGGCCAGGGACGCACGGGAACCGTGTTGCACCGCGGGACCGTGAGCCGTGAGGTGTGGACGACCATAGCCCATCCGACCCAAATAATGGAACTCCTTGGAAATCCATGGCTGTCTTTGGAGGTCGGGCCGGGGCATCACGTCCCGGCCCCTCCCTCACAGACGCCACTCCTCGAAGAGCACCCCCAGCAGCTCCTCCTGCCTGGCCTTCAGCACCTCGGGGGTCCACTCGGTGTGCTGGAGCACCTGACTGGTCAGCGCGAACGGGACCACTCCCCCGCGGCCGGTGAAGTACTTGGCCTTCTTGGTGGCGAAGTCGTAGTTCTGGGCCGCCGAGTTCTTGGCGCGGTTCAACAGCACCAGGTTTCCCAGCCGGTGCGTCCACTGGGCACGCTGCTCCTCGTCGAACAGCTCGACCCACTGCGAGTCGCTCTCCGGGTTCTGCGGCAGGACGTGCTCGACAGTGATGAGCGGGTGGTCATACGTCACTCCCTGCCCGCGGGCCAGCAGCTCGTCAAGCCGGAGCAGCGCATACTTGCGGATCTTGCCGACCAGATAGATGTCCCCGTCGAGCCTGGCCCTGGTCTCGGCCTTCTCGTCGTCCCTCAGCTCGAGTGCCGGGGAGTCGAGGCCCAGTCCACCGTCGAGCTGCCGGAGCAGCTCGGCGTAGCGCATGACGCGTGGAGTCGTGTAGACACGGCGGATGAACATGCTGGCCGACAGCCGCTCCAAGGCTCGCAGAAACGTGTCGAGCCACACCGGATCGTCCTCGTGGTGGCGCAGCGCCCACAGAGCAGCGGGACGCCAGTCGTAGTTGTCGACCTGCTGAAGCCGTTTGAACCAGGCGTTGACCGCCTCCGCATCCGAAGCGGACTCATAACGGGCTTCACGGATCTTGACGAATGCCTCGGCATACGGCCGGACGACGTCGTTGACGAAGACCGCGGCTCTGCCGGGAAGATAACGGCTGAGGACCTGCTCCGGGAACTCCTTGAGCAGCTCCTGTTCCGCTCGCTTCTTGGCGAAGATCATCCGCAGGTGGAGGAAGAGTTCCGCGAAGTCGTCACGCCCCAGCATCTCTTCGGCGTCCTCCCAGGTGGCGGCACACGCCTCCGAGACCCCCGGCCCCTCCCTCCTCAAATCCCCCATGATCTGCGCCTTGAAGATGTCGGTGGGGGACAGGTCCAGGCCGCGGGAGTTCATGACGCTGAAGATCCGATGCGCGCTGTCGAGGTCAGGAGTGCTGACGACGACCAGGAACGTCCGCTCTGCGAGCATCTGAGCCAGTTCCAGCCGGCGTTCCTCGGTCAACGCGGCGAGCTCGCGGTGGAGGACGGTCGCATTGCGGAGGATCGCCTTCTGCGCATCGGTGCCCAGGGTTTCCTCCTTCAGCTTCAGCAGGGTGTCCACCGCGCCCTTCGTCTGCACGTACTCCTTGAAGAAGTCCGTGTCACGGTGACGTAGAGTGAGTCGCGGCCTCGGTGCGAGCCCACGGATTTTGGCACCCGGCTCCATCACCAGTCGGTCGAGGTCATCGCGTAGTTCCGCATCCTCGGTGAGGTCACGCAGGACCGACAGGAGGATGGTCAGGGTCGTGAGGCGCTGCTGTCCGTCGATGACGTCGGCCTCAGGAGACGTACTGTTCTTGACGAGGACAACGGATCCGAGAAAGTACGGCTCGTCCGTCCCTCGGTCCAGGGCTTCCTGCAGGTCCGTCAGCAGTTGGGTCGCTTGCTCTTCCTGCCAGGCATAGGGTCGCTGGTATTCGGGGATCCGGAAGTCGTAGTCACTGCTGAACACCTTGTGCAGAGGCATCTCGTGGGCCTCAAGTTTTTGCATGCCCCGATAATGGCGGAAAAGTGAGGGTCCATGACACTCAATCACCCCAACTCTCCCACCCCAGAAGTGGTTCTGTGATGGAAGCCGGGACCATCCCATGCCGATGTGCGGGCCAGCTGTTCAGTCGGCTTGCCGAACCGCGGCCGGCCGGCTTGCCCGCCCAGGAGGACGTGGGGCGGTTCTGTCCGGTGCGAGCTGCTGGGCATCAGCGGCGGAAGTGTCCGGGCCGGAGCACGGGCGGGCGCCGGATGAGGGCTGCCAGGGCTCGGACGCATCGCGCGCCTGGCAATGAGCATCTGCCTGAGCCTTGTGTCCGGGCGCGTACGGACCGTCGCCGAGTGCTTCGGAACCGGGCGTAGCCGCAGTGTGTTCCGGGCCCGTCGCTTCGAGGCCGTGGCTCTGCGCGTCGTGGGAGCCGGTGGGTGCGGGTGGCCGAGGTGGCCAGGAGGTCGTGCAGAGGTTCTGCGTGTTCTCACCGGCGGTGGACGCTGACGGCGTAGCCGCCTTCGTCGTAGGGGTCGGCGTCCCAGGTGGCGAAACGGTCGACGAGGGTGAGACCGGCCGCGGCGCAGTAGGTGTCGTACTCCGGCAGCGTGATGCTCGGCGGCACCGGCAGATGGGCCTCGTCCAGGCCGAAGCCGGCGACCAGCAGGCCGCCCGGACGCAGGGCCGCGGCCAGGCGCTCGACCACCGTGGCCTCGGTGCCGGGGGCGAGCAGCGGGATGACGTTGCCCGCCGCGACCACGAGATCGAAGTCCGCCGCGATGCCGAGCACAGCGGGGTCGAACTCGGCAAGATCGGCCTGGAACCAGGGAAGCTCCGGCGCCTGCCTGCGCGCCACCGCCAGCATCGACGCGTCCAGATCCACCCCGACGCAGTCGTACCCGAGCTCCGCGAGCCGGATCATGACCCGCCCGGTACCGCATCCGGCGTCCAGCACCCGCGCTCCGGCCGGCACGAGGGCCGCGCAGAACCGCGCCTCGCCGTGGACGTCCTTCCCGCTGCGGGCCAGGGCCGCGAACCGTGCGGCGTAGTCCTCGCCGGACGTCTCCCCGGTCAGCTCCCTCCATCGACTCATGTGCCCACCATAGGCCGACCGTGTGCCACAGGTCCGCCGGTCGTCGGGCCGGGCCGGGTACGGGGCGGTGACAGGCGAGACGGCACAGGCCGCGTGGGGCCCGGCCCGGTCATGATGCCGTCGTGGTGGACTTCCAGGAGAGCGCGGGGGCGTTTCACTCCCCTCGCGGCCGGACGTCTCGCTCGGCGTCTCCTGGGCCGGTACGCCGGTCCATGCGACGTGGTGCGCGTGCCGTGACCCGGTCCGTCCGGCCCCGCGGCCCGCCGGCGTCCCTGGCGGTCCCGGCCGGCGCCCGGGGCCGGCGATATGGCCGAGATCATCCGCCTTGGGTGGCCGCCGAACCTATATGTTGGTGCTCTTGTTGCTGTTGCGCGGGTCTCTTGACCGCATGCGTGGTCGCCTCGCCGGAACGTTCAACCACAGGGGGATGCGTTGGAGATTCGTCATCTGGTGACCTTTCAGAAAGTCGCGACGCTGCTGAGCTTCACCCGCGCCGCCGAGGAACTCAACTACGCGCAATCGAGCGTGACGACGCAGATCCGCGCCCTGGAGTCCTCGCTGGGGGTGGAGCTCTTCGACCGTCTCGGCGGGCGCATCCGGCTGACGGCGGCCGGCGAGAAGCTGCTGGAGTACGCCGAGCAGATCCTGACGCTGACCGAGGAGGCGCGCGCGGACGTCGCCGGCTCGGACGGCCCGTCGGGAACCCTGGTGATCGGCACCATGGAGAGCATCACCTCGTACCGGATGCCGCCGCTGCTGGAATTCTTCCACCACCGCTATCCCAAGGTGCAGTTGTCCTTGCGCCCGAGTCTGTGCGCCGAGACCTGCCACGCGCTGCGCCAGGGCACCTTCGACATCGGTTTCCTCATGGAGCAGGAGACCCGGCATCAGGGTCTGGAGACCGTCGTGCTGGCCCAGGAGCCACTGGTGCTCGTCGCGGCCCCCGACCACCCCCTGGCCCGGCGGGAGCAGGTGTCGCTCGACGATCTGCGGGCCGCCTCCGTCCTGGCGACCGAGGCCGGATGCGCGTACCGGGATCTGTTCGAGGAAGAGCTGCGGGGCGCCGAGACCACGCCGTTTCTGGAGTTCGGCACCATCGAGGCGATCAAACGCGGCGTGGTGTCCGGTCTGGGGATCGCGCTGCTTCCGGAGGTGACCGTGGCCGGTGAGCTGGAGAAGGGCGAGCTGACGGCTCTCCCCTGGGACATCCCGTTCTCCGTGTACACGCAGCTGGCGTGGCGCAGCGGCAGGCGGCTGTCGCGGGAGCTGAAGCTGTTCATCGACCACGCGGTGCGGCTCATGCAGGAGGAACAGCCGCTGGCCCGGTCGAGCTGACGCGTCCTGCGTGAGCGGGTCTCATGCGCCACGCGCCCCGTGTGAGCGGGCCTCATGCGCCGACCGGTTCGGGGGCGAACACGGAGATGCGGTCGCTGACGTCGTCGGGCCGCCGCCGTCGGGCCGGCTGTTCCTCGTCCGCCGTGCCGATGTACAGCCAGCCCAGCAGGCGTTCGCCGGGAAGCAGCCCCAGCAGACGGTGGACGTCGGCGGATTCGGTGAACCTGCCGGTGCGCCAGATGCTTCCGTACCCGCGGGCGTGCAGCAACAGCATCAGGGAGCCGGCCATGGCGCTGGTGGCGGCCAGCTGCTCCCACTCGGGCACCCGGTGATCGGTGGCCGGCTTGAACACCAGCGTGGCGAGCAGCGGCGCCCGGTGGGTCTTGGCCTCGATCCGTTCGCGTTCCGGACCGGGCGCCAGGGCGGCCTCGGCGAAGCAGCGCCCCAGGGCGGTACGTCCTTCGCCGCGCACCAGGATCCAGCGCCAGGGACGGATCCTGCCGTGGTCGGGGGCGGTTGCGGCGGCCCGGAGCAGATAGGCGAACTCCTGGTCGCCCGGGGCCGGTTCGACGAGCCGGTGTGCGCTGCGGCGGCTCAGCACGGCCGTCATCACATCCATGGGTTCCTCCTCTCGGTCCCTGCCAGGCACACATCCGTGAGGGGCGGGGTGCCGCGCACCCCGCCCCTCACGGACGGGATCAGTGGTGGACGCGGCGGTTGCCGTCGGTCTGCCGGTAGCGGATGGTCCACTGGCTGCGGCGCACATAGGTCCGCTGCAGCCAGCGGTCGGCGCCGTCGTAGCGTGCGGTGAACGGGGTGCGGGCGTGCAGTCCCTTGCGGTTGTTGATCAGAAGGGCTTCACCGGGGCGCAGGTACACCTTGTGGGCGGTCTCCCGGCAGGCCGCCTGGAGCCGGTCCAGG
Organism: Streptomyces thermoalcalitolerans; assembly: GCF_039525155.1. NCBI lineage: Bacteria > Bacillati > Actinomycetota > Actinomycetes > Kitasatosporales > Streptomycetaceae > Streptomyces > Streptomyces thermoalcalitolerans. The sequence continues at coordinate 62,932 of NZ_BAAAHG010000027.1, forward strand.
GCGGCCTGGGCTGCGGTGGTCATGGCGCGCACGCCGTTGGCCGAGGCCGAGATCTCCGGGAACTGCTCAGGGCCGCTGATCATGGCGACCGGGTCGGAGAGGACCTCGCGTCCGCCGGCCACGTCGCGGACGTAGCTGCCGGGTGCGTTGAGCCGGAACAACGGGCTGCGCAGCAGCTCCAGGGTGCGGGAGTCGAGGACGCTGACGATGTCCCGGGCGTCGGCGTAGTGGGTCGCGGCGACGCCCTCGTGGTCCGCGCGCAGGCAGCTGAGCACGAGGAAGTCGGGGTTGCTGACGTCGTAGCGGCCTATGGTGTCGTGAACGATGTCGTTGTGGAAGTTGAGGAAGACGGTCGAGCCCTGGTTGGTCTGGGTCGTCGCGCCGCTCTCGACGGGGACGACATCGTGGATGAGCTGCCCGTTCTTCTCGGTCAGGAAGCCGACGGGTTCGCCGAGCAGACCGGACAGACCGAGCAGGACGCCCTCGGCGACGAACGTCTTCTTGTCGGTGGCCGGGCCGCCGTTCGCCGGAGTGGGGGGCAGCTCGGGGTCGACGGGGAGGTTGCGGACGTAGCCGACGCCGGGGGTGTCGTTGTGACGGCCGAAGTCGAGGATCTGCTGGAGCAGGTCGAGCGGCAGGGTGGCGAAGATCTGGTGATAGCGCGCCATGGCGCGATCGATGTCCAGGGTGGGGTCGGGCTCGGCGACCAGCTCCCGTCCGATGGCGTCCCGCACGGCATCGGGCAGGTCGATCACGCCCAGGGTCCGCGGCGCGGCGGCAGTGGTCTCGACGGTGGTCGCGGTCATGGTGATGTCCTCCTTAACCTCATCGCTTCATCGGGAATCGGACTTGACCGGGAATCTCATCGGGAGGTGCTGAGGGGGTACGGGGAGAGCCGGGGCTACAGGGTGCGGAGCCGCACGGCCGGCTCGGGTTCGGGCAGGGCGTCGTGCAGTTTCTGCGCGAGCTGTCGGGCCTGCTCGGCATCGTCGGCGATGTGGGTGGTGGCCCGGCTGCCGGTGATCTCGGTGACCGGGATGCCCACGACGCGGGCCTGGGGCAGGCCGTGCACGCGCTGGAAGCGGTCGATGTCGAGGTAGCCGCCGACGACCACGAGGTGCGGTCCGTCCTCTATACGTACGGTGTCGATCCCTTCGGCGTGGAACACGCTGTGCGCCAGGTCCGCTTCAGCCGCGGTGGCGTAGGCGAGGACCTTCGACCTGGTGTTGGCCACGACGCCGGCGGCCGGTGCGCCCTTGCCGCTGATGACCGTGCCGGCGGGGAAGGGGGGCCGGTTGTGGCGGCAGACCAGGGTGATGCCGTGCTGCTTGGCGGTCCGCACCGACCTGCGGTGCAGGACCTTCGCCCCGTACAGGGACATCAGCGCGGCGGTGTCGTAGGTGACCTCGGGGAGCAGGCGGGCGCCGTTCACGACGTTCGGGTCGGCGCTGTAGATGCCGTCGACGTCGGAGTGGATCTCGACCCTGTCGGCGCCGAGCGCGGCGGCGACCAGGACGGCCGACAGGTCGGAGCTGTTCTTGCCGAGCCAGGTGGGACGGCCCTGGGCATCGGCCGCCTGCCCGCCGGGCACGATGACGACCTGGTGGTCGTCGAGGGCCCGCCGCAGCGGCTGGGGGTCCAGGTGTTTCACCTTGGCCCACATGAACGTGCTGTCGGTGACCAGACCCTGCTGGTGGCCCGCGAGCACGGTGGCGGTGAGCCCGACGCGGTGCAGCGCGGTGGCCAGGAGGTGGGCGCTGACGGTGTCGGCCAGGGTGAGAAGCCCGGCGACGGTGGCGTCCTCCGGCTCCGGGTTGGCCTCGTGCAGCAGGCCGCGCAGCTTTTCGGTCTCGCCCGGCATGGCGCTGACCACGACGGCCATCGGCCGCCGCTCCTCCTCGGCCCGCCGCCGCAGGGCGGCGGCGAGGTCGGTGTAGGCCGTGAGGGCGGGGAAGGTGGAGCCTCCGAACTTCAGGACGGCGGGAGCGGTCACAGCACACCTCGCTCGGTGAGCGCCTCGGCGATCTGCAGCGCGTTGAGAGCGGCGCCGATGCGGACGTTGTCCGCGACGATCCACATCCAGAAGCCGCGCGGGTTGTGGGCGGCGACGCGGACGCGTCCGACGTGGACGTGGTTGGGGTCGCCCGCGGTGCGCGGGGTGGGGAACGCGCCCGGGGTCGTCAGGTCGTGGACGGTGACCTCCTGCTGCTGGGCGAGCAGCTGGACCAGCTCGGTGCGGTCGACCGGGTTGTGGCACTCGATCCAGGCCGCCTCGGAGTGGCTGTTGACCACCGGAACGCGCACACAGGTCGTGGTGACGTCCAGGTGCGGCAGCGCGAGGATCTTGCGGGACTCCTGGAGCATCTTCTGCTCCTCGAAGGTGAAGCCGTCCTCCAGAAGGCGGTCGATGCGCGGTATGAGGTCGAAGGCGAGGGACGGGCTGAAGGTTCCGGTCACACCGGTGCTGTCGGGGTCGTCGAGGACCGCGCGGGCACCGGCGCGCAGCTCCTCGATGCCGGAGTAGCCCGCTCCGGACGCCGCCTGGTAGGTGCTGACCACGGCCTGACGGATGCCCCAGCGCTCCTGGACGGGCTTGAGCAGCCGGACCAGCGGGATGGTGGAGCAGTTCGGGTTGGCGATGATGCCGCTCGCCGGGCGCGTGTCGAGTTCGTGCGCGTTGACCTGGGGGACCACCAGCGGGGTGTCGGGGTCCATCCGGAAGGCGCTGGTGTTGTCGATGACGAGGGCGCCCTGGGCGACGGCCTTGGGCACGAAGGTGGTGCTCACTCGGGCGCCCGCGGAGAAGAAGGCGACGTCAATGCCGGAGAAGTCGAAACCGTCCAGGTCCTGCACCTGGTAGGAGCGGCCCTCGACGGCGACCTCGCGGCCGGCCGAGCGGGCGGAGGCGACCAGATGCAGGTCGCGGTAGCGGAAGCCGCGTTCCTCGATGAGCTGCAGGAGGGTGGTGCCGACGACTCCGGTGGCGCCGACCAGGGCTATGCGCGGTGCGGCCGGGTCGGTGACGCGGGGCATGACGGGGCTCCTTTCGGAGGGTGGGGTCGGACAGGTCGGACAGGGGTGTCGGGGGCTTGCGGGACTCAGGCGGTGGTGCGCCTGCCGGACGCGGCGACCGGCTGTGCCCCGGCGGCCGGAGCGGCCTGTGTGCCGGAGGCCGGAGCGGCCGGAGCGGTCTGTGCCGCGGCCGGGCGCAGGCGGAGGCTCCAGCCGAGGTTGATGCCGAGGGAGGCCGCGACGATGAGCGGGATGCCCAGCGCCTGGATCCAGGTGACGTGGTGCCCGTAGACGGCCCAGTCGCAGACCATGGCCGCGGCCGGGTAGACGAAGGCCAGGACGGCGATCTTCGAGGTGGGCAGCTTCTGGTAGGACGAGTACATCAGGACGTACATGACGCCGGTGTGGATGAAGCCCAGGCCGATGAGCCAGATCCAGCCGCTGCCGAAGTGCACGCTCTGGCCGAGCTGGGTGAAGGGCAGCAGCAGGGGGACGCCCAGCAGCACCTGGACCAGGGCCACCAGATGGGGCTTCACACCGCTCACACGCTTGGTGATGATCGTCGACAGGCCGTAGAAGAGGGCGGCGAGCAGGGCGTAGCCGAGCCCCACCAGGTAGGTGCTGCCGCTGGAGAAGTCGGAGGCCGTCACGCCGGCGACGAGGATGAGTCCGAGGAAGGCGACGAGCAGCCATCCCGCCTTGTGCGCGGTGATGCGGTCCTTGAACAGCAGGGCTCCGAGCAGCACCACGAAGAACGGCTGGGTGTGATAGACGACCGTGGCCACCGAGATGGACGTCTTGTCGTAGGACTCGAACAGGAACGCCCAGTTGAAGACGATGAACACGCCGCCGAGCGCGGCCAGGCCCAGCTTCTTCGGGGTGAACCCGTGGTTCTTGAAGAAGCCGCGGATCAGGCAGTACAGGCCGAGGAAGGCGGCGCCGAACACGCACCGGTAGAAGACCACGTTGAACGGCGAGGCGCCGGCCTCGACGACGAAGACGCCGATGGTGCCGGACAGCAGCATGGCCGCCGTCAGTTCGATCGCGCCGCGCGTCTCCGAACGCGCCGCAGCAGTTGAGTTGCTCATGACATACTCCCGTATCGGAGGGAAGGGGGTGGAGAGGTCTGTGGGAGACCGGGGACCGGAACCGGATGCAACGAAGCTACGAGGTGCGGTGCGGCCCGGTCCACGAGCTGTCGGAGAACGAAATCGATGCCCTCATCGAGACTGTCGATGAAGCCTGTGAGCAGCAAAAACGCTGGTGCTGCTCAGTGCAGGGGCAGCGGGTAGTGCAGTCCGCCCTCGCTCCACAGGGCGTTCGCGAAGCGGCCGACGTCGAGGCCGGAGGCCGGGCCGAGATTGCGTTCGTAGATGTCGCCGTAGGTGCCGACGGCGTCCAGGATCCGGTGCGCCCACCGCTCGTCCAGACCGAGCGCGGGGCCGTATCCGCCCGCCAGGTCGGCGGCGGTACGCGCCGCCCGCTGCTCGCCGCCCTCCTCCCGTACGGCGTTCTCCGCGCCGATGAGGAACTGCAGCACCCACCGGCACACCCGGAACCAGCCGGTGTCGTCGTCGCGCACGGCGAGTGCCATCGGCTCGCGGGAGATGGCGGTCTCCAGCACGACGTGGTCCTCCGGATGCGGCAGCGTGGCCCGTGCGCCGGCCAGCGCGATGCGGTCCAGGACGTAGGCCGTGCACCCGCCGTCCGCGTAAGCGGCCAGCGCTTCGGCGGGGGTCGCGTAGGCGACGGGCTCCACCCGCAGTCCACGCCGGCCGAACCACGCCGCCAGGTTGTCCGCGGTCGTGGTGCCCGCCTGGATGGCGACCCGTCGTCCGGCGAGCTGTTCGGGGCTGGACATCCCGTCCGCCCGGCGCACGAGGAAGCCCTCCCCGTCGTAGCAGGTGACCCCGGCGAACAGAACAGGGTGTGCGGCCTCGCGGCCGAGCGTCCAGGACAGGTTGCACGTGGCCACGTCCGCGTCGCCCGAGACGAGCCGGGTCAGCCGCTGCGCCGGGTCCGTCGGCAGCCACTGCACCGCCTCCGGGTCTCCGAGCGCCGCCGCGGCCACCGCGCGGGCGACATCCGCGTCCAGCCCTCTCCACGAGCCGTGGCCGTCCGGCAGGGACAGGCCGCGGATTCCCTGGCTGACCACCGCCCGTACGGCGCCTCGCTCGCGCACGGTGTTCAGCGTCGCGCCGGCCCTGTGCACCACAGTCGTCACAGCATCCCCCTCACCGCCGCGCCGACCAGCTCCTCGCGGTCGAACCGGCGCTCGTTGTAGCCCAGCATGTCGATCAGTGAACGTGCGGTCACCGGGGCGGCTCCGAGGCCGTCCGGAACGGCCACGGGCATCGCTCCGGGATCGGCCCAGCGCAGGGCGCCCTGGGGGTCGACGGCGGCCCGGGAGCGGTTGGCGTTGTCCTGGTGCAGGCAGTACGGCACGTCCAGGTGCCCGTGGGCGAAGGCGTTCACCAGGGCGGAGCCGACGTCGTCACCGAAGCGCAGCGTCGACGTGATCAGATGCAGCGCCTCCTCGTAGACACCGGTCTGCTGGACCGCCGTGGCGGCCGTCCCCCGGCGCCGTTCGTCGGCCGCCACGGCGGCGGCGAACTCCAGGGCGTCCACGTTCTCCTCGATGGTCGGGATCCGGTACGCCTCCACCGCGGTCTTCACGATCAGCCGCTCGGTGCCGCTGGCCACCGCCAGACGCACGCTGTCCTCCAGCATCCGGTAGGCGCCCACCGGCGTTCTCGGGAAGACGCCCATGAACGTGTAGAGCACCACATGCCAGTCGACGTCGTCCCCCAGCCACTGCGCGGCCAGGCGGCGCAGTGCGGCCAGCGCCTCCAAGTCCTGTTCCGGGCTGGTCTGTTGCGCGTAGCTGACCGAGATGCTCCGCATACCGTGCTCGCGGAAGAACATCCCTTCCAGGATGCTCAGCGCGATCAGCAGGCTCGGCGGGCACAACTGGCCGAGCATGCAGCCGCCGAAGCTCTCCAGGTGCATCGGCTCCGGCTGGTCCGCCAGGACACGGCAGCACTCGGCCCACGCCGCGGTGGCCTGCGGCAACGGCACACGGCTGTACGGCAGGCAGTACGACACCGGGCCGCCCTCAGTGGCGTCCGCGCCGACACGGGCCAGCGTGGCGAACAACTCCCTCGGGAGCGCGGACCCGTGGCGGAACTGGACGGGGAAGTCCTCACCGGCCACGCCGTCCAGCAACCGGCGGGTCTCCTGCACACCGTGGGCCACCACCGGGTAGCCGTTGAGGTCGTCGCCCCGCTCCAGTGCCCGTCGGGCGGAGGCGTGGTCGTTGACCCGGGTGTAGCTGTCGACGGTGACCGTACCGACGGACGCTCCGCGCACCGCTCGCACCGCCTGCAGGCCGCGCCGCATGGTCGCCGTGTCGGCGAACCCCATCCGCGGCTGCACCACCAGCAGCCCTTGTTCGTGACTGCGCCGGACGAAGCGGGAGAACCGGCTGCGCGCCGGCGCGACCGGCGCCTGGGCGGCCCGAGCGAGCCGGGCGGGTCCACCGCCCTCGATGCCGCTGCTCATTTCACACCCCCCTTCCTGCCATCGCGAGTTCACGGGCGGACCCTGCTTCCAGCGTGCCGAGAAAGGCGTCGAATTCGGCGAGTCCTGCTTCCGCCTCGAAAACGGCATCAAATCCCGCCGTGACGAGCTCGGCACTGAACTGGGTGTTTTCGGAACCCCGGATGCCGAGTTTTCCGCCGATGACGACACGTAAATCGGCCAGTTCCCGATCGGAGCGGATCTTCTCGATGAGCCGGAGCCCGTCCAGATGGCCGTGGCCGTTGACGGTGCTCACCACCAGGGCATCGGGCCGGTGTTTACGGCACTCGGCGAGGATCACGTCGTCGGGGACACACGCTCCGAGGTTGATCACCTCTCCGCCCCGTTCCTCCAGCAGCAACTGCAGGAAAACGAGGTTCCACATATGGGCATCTGACGACACACTCGTGACGATGAAACGCCTGGCGCGCGCCGGGGATATCTCGTTCATTACTCCCGTCCGCAGATCGAAGAACCCGACGCAGTGAAAGCTACGAGTTGCGGAGAAGCTCAGTCCATAACCCACTGGGGAACGAAATCGATGCCTGTATCACAACTGTTGATACCGGCTCCGGGCGGCATTGCCGGAGCGCGCCCCGCGGCCCTCATGCCCTTCGGTGACACTGCGGCATGAGGTGACCCGGCCGCCGCCGGCCGGCGCGTCCCACGAGCCCGGACCCGCACCGGCCGCCGCACCCGTCGTGCAGCGGGTCTTCACCGCCGGCCCGCTCCCGGGGCGGGCACGGCCCGCCAGACGGTCGAGGAAGTCGAGGAATGCGTGTGGCGGCTCGTCCGCTGTTCAGGCCGTCCCCGACGCCGGAGCCGATCCGGCCCGTCGCCACCCGGCGGATCAACCTGGCGCAGCGGGGCAAGGACGCGGCGCGGAAGAGAGAAGAGACGAGGCGCCCGCCCGCCGTCCCCCGGAAGGGGGAATCCCTCCCTCACCACCGACCGGAACCGGGCGACCACCGAGAGGCTCCGCGCCGTCGCACAGCGTATTCAGGCCGCCCGCGCCGGCAGGCAAGGGCTCCCCTGCGAAGCCCGGGATCATCGTCGCTCACGACAACGCAACGAGGACCACGACCGTCAGGTCGAGGTCCTCGGTTCCGTACCACTGCGGTGAGTGTCCGAGGGGGGACTTGAACCCCCACGCCCTATACGGGCACTAGCACCTCAAGCTAGCGCGTCTGCCATTCCGCCACCCGGACGAGATGTTCGTCGCCTGGGCGGGGAGCGTGTCCCCGCAGCGACACGACAACAATACCAAGGTTTGGGAGTGCCTTTCACCTGCATATCCGCCGGGAGGGGCCCGGGGATCCTCGAGAGCGGATACGGAGAGTGACCGGAGGGACACCGTCGGGGTGTGTCCCTCCGTGTCTCCTCATGTCTCCTCGTGCTTCCTCGTGCTTTCTCGCGGGTGTCTCCCGTGTCCGGGCGGTGCTACCTGTGGCGCAGGGCGGCCAGGTTCCGGTAGCCGATCCGGGCGTATTCCAGGGACTGGGCCGGGTCGCCGGCGCTCGGGGCGTTGTCCTGTTCGACCATCGGGTTGTGGTAGTGGTGGTGGCCCACCCGGGAGAAGAACGTCGCGTAGTCGATGTCTCCCGTGCCGAAGGGGACCATGTCGTAGCCCTGGCCGTTGGTGGTGTTGACGACGCCGTCCTTGGCGTGGAAGAGCGGGTAGCGCTTGTTGTGGCGGGCGACCAGGCCGGCCGGGTCGAAGATCTTCGTGCGGGTGGAGCCGTCGGGGGCGGTGTAGGTGCGGAACTTGTACTGGGCCACGTGCGCCCAGTAGATGTCCATCTCCAGCCAGACCAGCCCGGGGTCGGTGACGGACAGGAAGTACTCCAGCTTGCGGATGCCGGAGCTGCGGGTCGGGCGGCCCTGGGCGTCGAGCGGGCCGCGGTCGAGCAGGAAGTCGTACGCCGCGTCGTGGTTGTGGGTGTAGAGCTTGATCCCGGCTCTGCGGGCGATCTCGCCGAGGGTGTTCCACTTCTCGGCGGCCACGTCCCAGTCGGTCTTGTAGGAGCTGTCGGTGGGGTCGGCACCGGTGCCCATGTGGCCCATGCCCAGGATGCAGGCGATCTCCAGATGCTTCTTGAAGGTGTCCAGGTCCGCCTTGGTCAGGGGCCAGGACGGCGGGATGAAGCCGTGGTTGCCCCGGGCCCGCAGCCCGTGGTCGTCCAGCCAGCGGCGCAGCAGCCGGGCGCCCTTGGCGTTATCCAGGTCCGCGCCGCCGGGGGCGTTGGGGTGCTGGCTGTAGCCGGCGAACTCCACCTGGCGGTAGCCGAACCGGGCCAGCTGGGCGAAGACGGCGCGGAAACCGGAGGGCAGATGGGTGGAGAGCGGGTCGCGGCCGATCGCGTCGCGGACCGTGTAGAGGATGATGCCCCGCTTGTCCTCGGGGACGAGCGGGTGGCCCTTGCCTCTGCCGGGGACGCCGGTGGCGGGGAGGCCGGTGGCGGGCGCCGCCTGCACGGGGGGCGCGCCGAAGACCGGGGCGGCGATCGCGCCGGCCGCGGCGGCCGTGCAGGTGCCGAGGAAGCGGCGGCGGCCGATGCCGAGGCCGCGGCGCAGCCGGTCGTCGGCGTCGTGGTCGGTGATGTGGATGTCGTTCACGGATGCCTCTTTCTGGACTGGTGGTCGGGTCCGCCGAGACCGGCGAGGTGAAGCAGCAGAGCCTTCACGTCGGTGGCCGCGACGCGGTCGCCGACGGCGTGGGGGGCGGAGCAGATGAGGAGCGGACCGTCGTCGTCGCTGTCGGGGAGACGGCCGTGGCTGCCGCGGACGAAGGACGCGTCGAGGGGGACGACGGCCATGCGGTAGCGCAGGCCGAGTTTCTTGCGGGCCAGGGCGGTGGCCGCCTTGACCCTGACGTAGGGGTCGAGCGGGTCCATGAACAGTTCGGCCGGGTCGTAGCCGGGCTTGCGGTGGATCTCGACCAGCCGGGCGAAGTCGGGGGCGCGGTCGTCGTCGAGCCAGTAGTAGTACGTGAACCAGGCGTCCGGCTCGGCGACGGCGACGAGTTCGCCGGAGCGCGGATGGTCGAGGTGGTGGGCCTTCTTGCCCTCGTCGTCGAGGAGTTGGTCGATGCCGGGCAGGCCGTCGAGGGCGGCCCTGGTGGCCTCCAGGTCCTCGGGGCGGCGCACGTAGACGTGGGCGATCTGGTGGTCGGCGACGGCGAAGGCGCGGGAGGCCGTCGGGTCGAGGTACTCCATGCCGTCCTGGGTGTGCACCTCGAGCAGGCCGGCCCGGCGCAGGGCGCGGTTGATGTGGACGGGGCGGTCGGCGCGGGTGATGCCGTACTCGGACAGGGCGACGACGGTACGGCCCTCGGCGCGGGCGTCGTCCAGGAGGGGCGCCAGGGCCGTGTCCAGGTCGGTGGCCGCCTGGAGGGAGCGGGGGTCGTCGGGGCCGTGGCGCTGCAGGTCGTAGTCGAGGTGCGGGAGGTAGCAGAGGGTCAGGTCGGGGCGGCGGGTGCGGTTGATGTGCCGGGTGACGTCGATGATCCACTGGCTGGAGACCAGGCCGGCTCCCGGTCCCCAGTAGTGGAAGAGGGGGAACGTGCCGAATTTCCCGGTGAGTTCGTCGTGCAGGGACGGCGGACGGGTGTAGCAGTCGGGTTCCTTGCGGCCGTCGGCGTAGTAGACGGGGCGCGGGGTGACGGTGATGTCGGTGTCGGCGCCCATGGCGTACCACCAGCAGATGTTGGCGACCGTGTAGCCGGGGTGGGCGCGGCGGGCGGCGTCCCACAGTTTGTCGCCGGCGACGAGGGCGTTGTGCTGCCGCCACAGCAGGACCTCGCCGAGGTCGCGGAAGTACCAGCCGTTGCCGACGATGCCGTGCTCGGAGGGCAGGGCGCCGGTCAGGAAGGTGGACTGGGCGGTGCAGGTGACGGCGGGCAGGACGGTGCCGAGCGGTGCGTGGGAGCCGGACCGGGCGAGGGACTTCAGGTGGGGCATGTGGTCGAGGAGCCGGGGGGTGAGGCCGACCACGTCCAGGACGAGCAGGGGTGTGGGTCCCTCGGTTCGGCTCATGGCAGCTCCTTCAGGCCGAGGTCGGTCAGCAGGTCGCGGACGAGGGCGAGTTCGGCGGCGATCCCGTCGGCGAGCCGGGCGCGGTCGCGGGGGCGCAGCTCGGGCGGGAGGGCCTGCCAGGTGTAGGTCTCGACCTCGAGGTGGCGGGTGAGCGGACGGGGCCCGCCGACCAGCCGGGTCAGCGCGGCCTTCAGGACCGGGAGGGTGGAGGTGAGGGGGGCGGCGGGGGGTGCGTGCAGAGGGACGTGGAAGTGGGCGCGCCAGGGTGCGGTGTCGGGGAGGGCGCCGTTCAGTGCCTCCTCGAGGTCGTCGGTGCCGCGCGGCCCGGTGGCGCCGGTCCCTTCCGCTCGGCCGGAGCCGGGGGCGGGGGGTGTGCGGGTCTGGTGCAGGAAGCGGGGTTCGGCGAAGGCGGCGAGGGCTCTGCGGACCTCGGGCAGGTGGGGGTGTTCGGCGTGCAGGGCGGCGGACAGCTGGGACTTGACGACGGGGATGCGGGCCTCGGCGAGGGCGTCGAGGGCGGTCACCGGGTCCTCGAAGGAGGTGGCGAGGTGGCAGGTGTCGACGCAGACGCCGATGCGGTCGTGGGCGATCGCGGTCAGCGGGGCGATGGCGTCGTGCGTGGTCTCCACGACGCAGCCGGGTTCCGGTTCCAGTCCGACGCGCAGGGAACGGCCGGTCAGCTCCTCGAGGGAGTCCAGGCGCCTTGCCAGCGTCCGCAGGGCGGTGCGGGCCTGCTCGGCGCGTGTCTCGTCGTACGCCGTGCGCCAGGCCAGGGGCAGGGTGGAGATGCTGCCCTCGGTGACGTCGTCGGGGAGGAGGCCGGCGAGGACACGGGCGAGGGCGACGGTGTGGTCGAGGCGTTCGGGGTCGGCCCAGTCGGGCCGGTAGACGCGGTACTTGACCTTCTGCTCGCCGAAGCCCTGGTACGGGAAGCCGTTGAGGGTGACGACCTCCAGGCCGTGCCGGTCGAGTGCGGTGCGCAGGCCGCGCAGCGCGGACGGGTCGGAGTCGAGGGTGCGGGCGGCGTCGCGGGCGAGCCAGAGGCCGATGCCCAGGCGGTCCCGGCCGAGGCGGCGGCGTACGGGCTCGCAGTGGTCGCGGAGCTGGGCGAGGACTCCGTCGAGGGTTTCGGCGGGGTGGACGTTGGTGCAGTAGGCGAGGTGGACGGTGGAGCCGTCGGGATGGCGGAAGCGCATCGCTCACTCCCCGCCGCGCAGGATGCTGTTGCCCTCGTGCGTGGCGCCGGTCGCGGCGACGTCGAGGTTCAGCCTGCCGCTGAGGCCGTAGAAGGCGACGGGGTTGCGCCACAGGACGCGGTCCACGTCGTCCTCGGTGAAGCCCTCGGCGAGCATCAGGTCGCCGACCCTGCGGGGCTTGAGGGGGTCGCTTCTGCCCCAGTCCGCCGCGGAGTTGACCAGGACCTTCTCGGTGCCGTAGGTGCGCAGGATCGCGACCATCCGCTCCTCGTCCATCTTGGTGTCGGGATAGACGGAGAAGCCGAGCCAGCAGCCGCTGTCCTTGGCCTCCTTGACGGTGGTCTCGTTGAGGTGGTCGAGCAGGACGCGGTCCATGGGCAGCGCCGACTCCTTCACCACGTCGAGGGTGCGGCGCACGCCGGCGAGCTTGTCGCGGTGCGGGGTGTGGACGAGGGCGGGCAGGCCGTGGTCGGCGGCGAGCTGCAGCTGGGCCGCCAGGGCGCTGTCCTCGGCCGGGGTCATCGAGTCGTAGCCGATCTCGCCGACGGCGACGACCTGGTCCTTGACGAGGTAGCGGGGCAGTTCGTCGAGGACGGGCACGCAGCGCGGGTCGTTCGCCTCCTTGGGGTTCAGGGCGATGGTGCAGTGGTGGGCGATGCCGTACTGGGCGGCGCGGAACGGCTCCCAGCCGATCAGGGAGTCGAAGTAGTCGATGAAGGAGGCCGCGGAGGTGCGGGGCTGACCGAGCCAGAAGGAGGGCTCCACGACGGCCCGGACGCCGGCGGCGTACATGGCCTCGTAGTCGTCGGTGGTCCTGGACGTCATGTGGATGTGGGGGTCGAAGATGCGCATCAGGACTCCTTGCCGTGGGGGTCGACCGGGCCGTGCGGTGCGGGCTCGGGCCCGGGTGAGGGCGTCGGCTCGGGTTCGGATTCGGATGCGGATGCGGTCCCGGGCGCGGCTCCGGTCTCGGGCGCGGCTCCGGTCAGGGCCAGGACGCGGTGCAGGTCCTCGGGGACCGGGCGGCCGGCGGCGGTGCGTTCGGCGGCGTAGTCGCCGAGCATGCGGGCGAGTTCGGCGTCGCCGCGGGCGCGGCGGGCCAGGTCCGCGACCCTGTCGACGGGGACGCCGGTGAACAGGCACTTCAGGACGGCGTGCCGCCATGGGTGGGGGGCCAGGTGCCGGGCGGCGTACGGTCCGACGGCCGCGGCGATCAGCCGGGTGTCGTTGGTGCGCAGGGCGTCCTCGACGAGCGGCACCGCCTCCGGGCCGGACACGAGGTGCGGCAGGGCGTGCAGAACGGCGCGGCGCTCGTCGGCGGTGCCCTGGCGGTAGACCCGGGTGAGGGCGTCCGGGTCGGCCTGGGCCGCGTGCAGGATGAGGACGCGGGCGGCGTCGGCGTGGGCGGCACCGCAGCGGCGGCCGGCCTCGGCCAGACGCAGCTCCCATATGGAGAGGGGGCCGTGGGTGCCGGGACGCGTGGCGGCCTCGTCCAGCGCCCGGTCGAGCCAGTCCCGGGCCTGTGGGGACAGGCGGGCGGCCAGAGCGGTGCGCAGCTCGTCCAGGGGGGTGAGGGCGAGAGCGGTGCCGGCCGTGGGGGTGCCCAGGGGGTCCTGCGGGTGGGTCATCGGCTGCTCCCTTCGAATGCGGCCGCCTGGCGGAGGAAGGACAGGGAGAGGTCGGCGAGGTGCGGGCCGGCGTGGGAGTGGCGGGGCAGTTCCACGACGGTCAGGCCCTGGTAGCCGGTGGCGGCCAGGGCCTCGAGGACCGGAGGGAAGTCGATCTCGCCGTCCCCGAAGGGCAGGTGCTCGTGGACGCCGCGGCGCATGTCCTCGATCTGGACGTGCCTGAGCCAGGGCGCGGCGGCGCGGACGCAGTCGGCGGGCGGAAGCGGCTCCAGGCACTGGCAGTGGCCGATGTCGAGGGTCAGACCGAGGTGTCCGGGGTCGCCGAGCAGGCGGCGCAGATGGTGGAAGTCGGCGAGGGTGGCGAGGAGGTGCCCCGGTTCGGGCTCCACGGCGAGGGGGACACCGGCGGCGCCGGCCGCGTCCAGGACGGGGGTCAGGGACTCGGCCAGCCGCTTCCATGCCGTGTCCCGGTCGGTGCCGGGCGGGGTGATGCCGCTGAAGCAGTGCACGGCGTGGGCGCCCAGCTCGGCGGCGACCCGTACGGCGCGCAGCAGCAGGCCGGTCCGCCGGGCGCGGTCCTCGGGATCGGCGTCGAGGAGGGAGGGGCCGTGCTTGCGGCGCGGGTCGAGCACATAGCGGGCGCCCGTCTCCACGGTGACCTCGAGGCCGAGCGCGTCCAGTCGGCGCGCGACCCGGCGGGTGCGGTCGGCGAGGTCGGGGGCGAGCGGGTCGAGGTGCATGTGGTCGAGGGTCAGTCCCACCCCGTCGTAGCCGAGGTCGGCGAGCAGGGTGAGGGCGTCGTCGAGGCGGAGGTCGGCGAGGCCGTTGGTGCCGTAGCCGAAGCGGAGGGCCGCGGGGGTGGGGCTCATGTCACGCTCACCTTTCTCCCGAACCTGCGGGCCAGGGGGGCCAGGGCCGCCGTGAGCACGGTGGTCGCCGGGGCGCCCGCCCGGGTGGACAGGGCGGCCTGGAGCGGGATCAGGGCGCGGATGCCGCCGCCGACGGCGCGCTGGGTGAGCGGCGGCGAGGGGTTGAGGGCCGCGTGGGCGAGGGGACGGGCGGCGGTGGCGGCGTAGCCGAACGCGAGGGCCGCGCGGAGCGCCCCGCCGGGCAGTGCGGGGGTGAGGCCCGGCAGACCGAGGGGGGCTGCTCCGTCCCGGTCTGCCGGGAGTCTGGGGGCGGGCGGGGCGAGGGCGCGGGTGACGCAGGAGGTGACCGCGAGGGCCGCGAGCGGAACGGCGGTGGAGCCGCCCCGGGTCTCATGCCGGGAGACGGCGGTGACGGCCAGGGTGTGGGCGCCGAGGGCGGCGGCGGACGGCACGGCGTCGCGGATCCGGCCGCCGCTCGCGGCGGCGCCGA
>NZ_BAAAHG010000028.1:0-77352 GCF_039525155.1 Streptomyces thermoalcalitolerans
AGCCCTGCTCGGCGGAGGCGTCCTGCTCGGCCGGCCCCCCAGTCGCCGACGGCCTCGGCGGGCAGGCCGCCCGGGGCGACGTCCCACGGCTCCACACGGCCGCCGTCGCGCACATCGACCTCGCCCACCCCCGCGCCGGACAACAGCGCGGCCAGCACGGCACCCACCCGGCCCGCACCCCGGACCTGCACGCGCAGGCCGCGCCGGGCCGCCAGACGCCCGATCGCCTCGCCCGGTTCGCGCGTGACCAGGGAGAGCGAGGCCAGATCGGGTGCCAGCCGGTCCATGACCTCCTTCTTCTCCCTCAGCGCGTCCGCCTCCGCGCCGCCGCCCCGGACGTCGTCGAGGAGCCCCGCCCGGGCCAGCCGCTCCACAAGGCGGTCCACATGACCGTCGGGCAGATCCATGCGCCGCCCCTCCTCGCGCAGAAGGGGCAGTCCGCGCGTGCCGTTGAGCAGCTCCAGGAAGCTGCCCGTCGCGGTGTCCACCGGGCCCAGTGTCAGCGCGTGCGCCGGTGTCATCCCGAACTGCACGGTGTTGAGATCACGCCAGCCGCGCCGGAGCGCGGGTTTCACCATCGGATGCATGCGAGCCCCCGTAGCCCGAAGAACGAAGTGAGTGCCAGCATGCCCGCCTCCGCCGGCCGGCGCCGAAAGTTGTCCACAGGCTGGGGATGTTTGTCGTACAAGCATGACGCCGGGTGAGGCGTCCGCAGGGAACTGTTCCGGACCCGGGACTTCCCGCACCCGCACCCGGTGACGTCGGGGTGTGTCCGCCGATCCACCGTGCCGCGCCGGGACGCCCCGGCGCGGCAAGACGACCCCGCCGCCCGGCCTTCCGGCGGCGGGCGCGATCGAGGTCCGCAGGAGCGCCCGTCGCCGCCGGACGGTCTCCGCGTACCGCGAGGGCGATCGCACCATTGTGCTGATTCCTGCCCGGATGTCCGAGGCGGAGGAGCGGCGCTGGGTGACCGTCATGCTCGACAAGCCGGCCGCGCGGGAGAGCCGGCACCCGCTCGGTGACGCGGAGCTCGCCGAGCGGGCCGAGCGGCTGTCGGCCCGGTTCCTCGACGGCCGGGCCCGGCCCGCCTCGGTGCGCTGGGTCACCCACCAGAACACACGCTGGGGCTCGTGCGCACCGGCGGAGGGCAGCATCCGGCTCTCGCACCGTCTGCGGGGGATGCCCGAGTACGTCGTGGACTACGTCCTCCTGCACGAGCTCGCCCATCTGCTGGTCCCCGGTCACGGCCCCGACTTCTGGCGACTGCTGGAGGCCTGTCCGCGCACCGAGCGGGCCCGGGGCTGCCTCGAGGGAGTGGCCGCCGCCGGACGGCTGCCGCAGGGGCCGGACGCCCGCGGCGAGTGACCCCGGCCCCCGGGATCCCGGAGGACTCCACCGGACCACCGGACCGGGGCTGTGTACCGGATCTGTACCGACTTCATCCGATGTCAGGGTTTGCGGTTAGCCTGACCCGACGTACTCGCACTTCGGTATGGGGGACGGTCGTTGCGTATGCCCAGGGAATTCCAGCGCGGCCACAAGGCCAGGCTCAGTGACCTGACCGCGGGCACGGATCTGTACGTGGGCGTGCAGATCTCGGCTCCCGGACTGACCTTCGACATCAGCTGCTTCGGGCTGGACGCCGACGAACGCCTCTCGGACGACCGGTACTTCGTCTTCTACAACCAGCCGAAATCCCCCGAGGAAGCCATCCAGCTGCTGGGGCCGCAGGCGGGCGACACGGAGTCCTTCCGGGTCACGCTCGAGAAGATCCCGCCGCACATCCGGAAGCTGTCGTTCACCGCGACCATCGACGGCGCCGGACAGATGTCGCAGATCAACCCCGGTTACCTGCGCATCGTGGCGGGCGGCGAGGAGGTGGCCCGGTACGCGTTCGACGGCTCGGAGTTCTCCACCGAGCGGGCCGTGATGCTGGGCGACCTCTACTTCAAGGACGTATGGCGGTTCGCGGCCGTCGGCCAGGGCTTCGACGGCGGCCTCGAGGCGCTGCTGAAGAACTTCGGCGGCGAGGTCCTGGAGGAGGAGAGCGCCCCCGCCCAGGACCCGCAGCAGCAGTCCGGTGCGGCCCCGGGCTTCGCCCCGCCCGCCCAGGCCGCCCCGCCTCCGCCGTTCGCCGTTCCCTCCGGACCCTCCGCTCCGGTCACCCCCGCCGCACCCGCGCCGGCCCCGGCGGCTCCCGCGCCCCAGCCCGCCCCGCAGGGCTTCGCGCCGCCACCGGGAGCCACCCCACCGCCCGCGCCCCCAGGGGCCACCCCGCCGCCGCCCGCACCCCAGACGCACGCCGCGCCGACGGTCGTCGCCCCCATGACCCCGCCCGGCGGCACCGTGCCGCCGCCCGCCCCGGCGCCCGCGCCGTACGGGCACCCCGGCCAGCAGCCGCCGTACGGTCCTCCTCACGGGCAGACCCCGCCGCCCGGCCACCCCCAGCCCCAGGTGCCGCAGACCCCGCCCCCGGGCTACGGGCAGCAGCCGCCGCCGTTCGGACAGGTCCCCGGCCAGGGCGCGCCCCACGGCACCCCGCAGGGCACCGCCCAGGCCGCCGGTGTGGCCGGGGCACTGCAGCTCTACAAGGAGAAGCCCGCCGGTCAGCGCTGGACGCTGCAGAACAGCAAGCTGATCCGCGCCGACCTCGGCACGGGAGGCGAGCCGGTGCTGGCCCGGCAGGGCAGCATGGTGCTCTACCAGGGCAAGGTCGACTTCAGCTACAAGGGCGCCGGCTTCATGGGCCGGATCGTGGGCAACGCCACCGGCCAGGAGATGCAGCTGATGCGCTGCACCGGCCAGGGCCAGGTGTTCTTCGCCGAGAACTCCGCCCATCTGCACCCCGTCGAGCTCCAGGGCGACGCCATCTGCGTCTCCGCCGAGAACGTCCTCGCCTTCGACGAGAGCCTGCGGTACGAGGTGCGCCGCATCGACGGACACGGCATCCCCGGCGGTGCCCTGTTCACCATGCAGTTCCAGGGCACCGGCACGGTCGTCGTCAAGACGCACGGCAAGCCCGTCGTCCTGCCCGTGACACCGACGACGTTCGTCGACTCCAACGCCGTCGTCGCCTGGTCGGCCGCCGCCCAGGTGATCGTCTCCAGCCAGGTGCGCATGCGCCGCGGCGCCTACCCCGGCGCCACCGGAGAGGGCGTCAACCTCCAGTTCCGGGCCGCCCCCGGCAACTTCGTCGTCGTCCAGCCCTACGAGGTCTGATAGGGAGCCCGTCATGAACCAGCCGCTCGCGGGCTACGCCCCCGCACCTGTCACCGCCCGCATGGAGAACCACGGCAGCCACATGCTGAAGGTCGCCATGCAGACCGGGAACGACCTCTTCGCGCGCGCGGGGTCGATGGTCGCCTACGAGGGCTTCATCCGGTACGAGCCCAACCCGGCCGCCGTGCGCCAGATCGCACGCGACTGGATCACCGGCGAGGGCGCCCCGCTGATGAGGTGCTCCGGCGACGGACTGCTCTACCTCGCCGACTACGGGGCCGACGTCGTCGTCATCAACCTGGCCGGTGACGCCATCTCCGTCAACGCCACCAATCTGCTGGCCTTCGACGCCCATCTGACCTGGGGCGTCGAGCGGGTCAAGGGACTGGCCAAGTTCGCCGGACAGGGCCTGTGGAACACCACGATCTCCGGGCAGGGCTGGGTCGCGCTGACCTCCCGGGGCGAACCGATCGTCGTCGACTGCGGCGACGGAGAGAACGAGACCTACGTCGACCCGGACGCGCTCATCGCCTGGTCGCCGAACCTGAAGGTGAAGGGCAAGCGCAGCTTCAAGGCGCAGTCCCTGATCGGCCGGGGCAGCGGCGAGGCCTTCCAGATGGCCTTCTCCGGCCAGGGCATCGTCGTCGTCCAGCCCAGCGAGGACAGCACCGACCGCCTCCGGTTCCGGGGCTGAGGGGGAGACAGAACACCATGCAGAGCCCGCTTTTCGCCTTCAACGAGGTCCAGACCCAGGAGCGCTGGAGCCTGCAGAACGAGCAGATGCTGCGCGTCGCCCTGCAGGGGCACGACGACGTTCTCGCCCGCAAGGGCACGATGGTCGCCTACCAGGGCATGATCGAGTTCGACGCCGAGTACCGGAGCCAGGCCCAGGCGCGCACCCATGCGTACACCGGTGAGGGCCTGGACCTGATGCGCTGTCACGGGCAGGGCACGGTCTACTTCGCCAACCTCGCCCAGTACGTGCACATCATGGAGGTCGACCATGAGGGTCTGTCCGTCGACAGCAGCTATGTGCTGGCGATGGACTCCTCGCTGCACCACGAGGTCGTCGCCGTCGACAGCCTGTACGGCATCTCCGGCTCGGGGAAGTACCAGCTGAACATCACCGGCCACGGCCGGGTCGCCCTGATGACCTCGGGCGCGCCGCTGCTGATGCAGGTGACCCCCGACAAGTACGTCAGCTGTGACGCCGACGCGATCGTCGCCTGGTCCACCGGCCTGCGGGTGCAGATGCAGGCCCAGACGCACTCCGCCGGGGTGTGGCGGCGCCGCGGCACCACCGGTGAGGGCTGGGAGCTCAGCTTCATGGGCAGCGGGTACGTGCTCGTCCAGCCCAGCGAGCTGCTGCCGCCGCAGAACGCGATGACCGGGCAGGGCCTCGCCGCACAGTTCGGCATGGGCATGCAGGGAGCGCGGGGGCAGAACCCGGGAAACGTCTGGAGCTGATCCGGAACGCCGAGCCGGGACGAGACACGGAACAAGGCGCGAGGGGCGACCGTCACGACGGTCGCCCCTCGCCTCGTCGGAGCCCTCGGGACCCTCGGAGCCCTCAGAGCCTGGCGCGTGTCGCCTCCAGCAGCCGTACGACCGACTCGTCGGCCACGTCGGCCACCTCGTCGTAGGCGAACCAGCGCAGGTCCAGGGACTCGTCGCTGATCTTCTGGACCGCGCCGGGCGGGGCCAGGACGGCGTACTGGACGTCGAGGTGCCAGTGGCACGGCGGCGGGATCGTGTGGCGGTCCAGCCGCACCGGCCCGCCGGGCAGCGGCGCCAGGCCGGCGATGCCCGACTCCTCCGTGGCCTCCCGCAGGGCGGCGGCCTCCAGGGCGGTGTCGCCGGGTTCGCAGTGGCCGCCCATCTGCAGCCACATCCGCAGCTTCCGGTGCAGTGTCAGAAGCACCCGCTCGTGCTCGGGGTCGATCACAAGGGCGCTCGCGGTGATGTGGCCCGCGTGGCAGGCCTTCCACACACCGTCCGGATGCGCCGCCAGATGGTCCAGGTAGACCTGGCACAGCTCGGGCTGGTCCCCGTGCTCCTTGTACTCCTTCAGTACGAGGACCGCGTCGTCGTGGAGGCTCACTCGGTGCCGTCGCCCCCGTCGCCCCGGTCCCCCTTGTCGCCCTTGTCGCCCTCGTCGCCCTCGGCCTTCGCGTCCGGCGTGTCCGGCGCCTCTTCCCCGCCTTTTCCGCCCTTTCCGTCCTTTCCGTCCTTCTTCCGCAGGTCCGGCCCGGGCGCGGAGCCGCTCGCGGCCTCGCCGAGCATCTTGTCCAGCTCGGAGAAGTCCATCTGCTCACGGTGGACGAAGCCGTCGGGGTCGTCCAGGTCGGCGGCCGTCGGCAGCATGTCCGGGTGGGCCCACAGGGCGTCACGGCCGTCGATCCCGCGCGCGTCGGTGAGCGAGGCCCACAGACGGGAGGCGTCGCGCAGCCGGCGCGGACGCAGCTCCAGACCGATCAGCGTGGCGAACGTCTGCTCGGCCGGGCCGCCCGAGGCACGGCGCCGGCGCAGCGTCTCGCGCAGCGCGTCCGCGGACGTCAGACGCGGTTTCGCGGCCGCGTGCACCACCGCGTCCACCCAGCCCTCCACGAGCGCCAGGGCGGTCTCCAGGCGGGCCAGGGCGGCCTTCTGCTCGGGGGTGTCCTGCGGCTGGAACATGCCCTGCTGCAGGGCGTCCTGCAGCTGCTCGGGGTTCTGTGGGTCGAACTGGCCGACCACGTCCTCCAGCCGCGCGGTGTCGACCTTGATCCCGCGCGCGTACCCCTCGACCGCACCGAACAGGTGCGAGCGCAGCCACGGCACATGCGCGAACAGGCGCTGGTGGGCGGCCTCGCGCAGGGCGAGGTACAGCCGCACCTCGTCCATGGGCACGCCCAGGTCCCTGCCGAACACCTCGATGTTCACCGGCAGCAGCGCGGCCCTGCCGGCCGGGCCGAGCGGCAGGCCGATGTCGGTGGAGCCGACGACCTCGCCCGCCAGCACGCCGACAGCCTGTCCGATCTGCGTGCCGAACATGGCGCCGCCCATGGAGCGCATCATGCCGATCAGCGGGCCGGCCATGGCCTGCATCTCCTCCGGCAGCACGTCGGCCATGGCGTTGCCGACGCGCTCGGCGACCGGGTCGACGAGCTCCTGCCAGGCCGGCAGGGTCGCCTCGACCCACTCCGCGCGGGACCACGCCACCGCGGAGGCGGCCCCCGAGGGCAGGGACGTCACATCGTCCAGCCACAGGTCGGCCAGGCGGACGGCGTCCTGGACCGCGGTGCGCTCGGCGGGGCCGACGCTCGCGTCCTTGGTGCCGTCCGGGGTGCCGTGGGAGACCGTCTGGCGGGCGATCTGCTTGGCCATGTCCCAGTTCACCGGCCCGCCCTCGTAGGAGAGCATCTGGCCGAGCTGCTGGAACGCGGCGCCCAGGTCGCTGGGGTTCAGGGAGCCGAACACGGCTGCGAACGGGTTGTCGGCCCCGGGGCCGCCGAAGCCTCCGGCACCGGGCAGCCCGAAACCGAACGGATTGGCCGGTCCCTGCCCACCACCGCTCTGCTGGTCCTTCTTCTTGCCCTCGTCGCCGTCGTCCGGCTCCTCCGGCGGAAGGCCGAATCCGAATGGGGTGTCACTCACGGGATTCCTCGGCTGGTAGGGCCACCGGTTCCCTCCGGCGGCGCGGCTGCCCGACAACACCACCCAGCGTAGACACCGAGGGCCGTTCGAGCCTCAGTGCTCCGCCGGCAGAACGCCTGCGGCAGGATGGATGCCACCTGGTACGTACGCGTCCTTCGCGCCCGTATGGAACACAACCTCTGGAGACGCCCGGTGAGTTCCCCAGATCCGCAGGTTCGCGCAGCGCGAAACCATGAAAGCACCCCCGCCGCCCGAGGGCCCGTCGTCGCGGTCACCGGAGCCGCGAGCGGGGTGGGCGCGCTGCTCACCGAGCGGCTGGCCGCATCCGGCGAGATCAGGCGGGTCGTCGCCATCGACGAGCGGCGCGGGGAGTGCGCGGCGGCGCAGTGGCACATCCTCGACGTGCGGGACCCGGCGATCGCGGACAGGCTGCGCGGCGTGGACGTCGTGGTGCACCTGGCGCTCGACCTCAACCTGGGAACCGACCCGGCCGCGCGTACGGCCTACAACGTCCGGGGAACGCAGACCGTGCTGACCGCGGCCGCGGCGGCCGGGGTGCGCCGTGTGGTGCTCTGCACCTCCGCGATGGTGTACGGAGCCCTGCCGGACAACGAGCTGCCGCTGTCGGAGGACGCGGAGCTGAGGGCGACCGCCGAGGCGACCGGGGTCGGGGATCTGCTGGAGATCGAACGGCTGGCGCGCCGCGCGCCGCGGGCCCATCCGGGGCTGAATGTCACCGTCGTCCGGCCCGCCGTGCTGGTCGGAGGCACGGACACCGCGCTGACCAGGTACTTCGAGTCACCCCGGCTGCTGGTCGTGGCCGGGTCGCGGCCCGCGTGGCAGTTCTGCCACGTCGAGGACCTGTGCAGCGCGCTGGAGTACGCCGTGCTGGAGAAGGTCGAGGGGGAGCTGGCCGTCGGGTGCGACGGCTGGCTGGAGCAGGAGGAGGTCGAGGAGCTCAGCGGAATCCGGCGGATGGAGCTGCCGTCGGCGATCGCGCTGGGGGCGGCGGCCCGGCTGCACCGGATCGGGCTCACCCCGTCGCCGGCGGGGGACCTGGCGTACACGATGTACCCGTGGGTGGTGAGCGGGAGCCGGCTGCACGATGCCGGGTGGCGGCCGAAGTGGACGAACGAGGAGGTCCTCGCGGCGCTGCTGGAGGAGGTGTCCGGACGGCACACCGTCGCCGGGCGGCGGCTGGGACGGAAGGACGCGACGGCCGCGGGAGCCGCGGGGGCGACGGTCGCGCTGCTCGGTGCGGCAGCGGTCGTACGGCGGGCCCGGAAGGCCCGGCGGCGGATCTGAGGACGGCCGCCGGCAGGCGGTGCGGCACGCCGGCAGGCGGTGCGGCACGCCGGCAGGCGGTGCGGCACGCCGGCAGGTGGTGCGGCACGATGGAACCATGGCAGCCACCTGTGATCACCCCGGCGAGTACGCCGCCGACGAGCCCATCAAACTGATCGGCATCAGGGAGACCCCGCTCTCCGTGGACGAGGTCTTCAGGGCCGTGGGGGACGAGGCCGCCGGCGGGACCGCGCTGTTCGTGGGGACCGTACGGAACCACGACGGGGGCGCCGACGTCGAGGAGCTCGGATACTCCTGCCACCCCACCGCCGAGGCGGAGATGCGGCGGATCGCCGAGAAGGTCGTCGCCGAGTACCCGGTACGGGCGCTGGCGGCGGTGCACCGCGTGGGAGATCTGAAGGTGGGGGATCTCGCCGTCGTGGTCGGGGTGTCGTGTCCGCACCGGGCCGAGGCGTTCGAGGCCTGCCGAAAACTGATCGACGACCTCAAGCACCAGGTGCCGATCTGGAAGCACCAGAAGTTCTCCGACGGCACCGAGGAGTGGGTGGGCGCCTGCTGACTCGCCGGCATCCGCCGGCCTGCGTGCACCGGCCGGCCCGCGTGCACCCGTAGGCCCGTGAGCCTGCCGGCTCATGCGTGTCTGCTGCCCCGGATGCCTCTGCCGGCCCACGCATGTCTGCCGCCCCACACGTATCCGCTCATCCCACGCGTCCACCGGGCCCGCACTCCTTCGGCGTAGTTCCGGTTGCGTAACCGCACCCTGGACGTGAGCGTTGTCACTGCGGATGGTTAATCTGCTGATCAGTCAGTTGCCCTCATTCGGTCGGGGTTGGGAGGTCGGCATGGCGGCTCTCGCCTGGTTGCTGATTCCGTTTGTGGCCGCGATAGGCGCAGGACTGTGGGGGAGCTGGGCGAACCGAACCCGCAAGGCACGCAGCGACGGTCCCGAGCTGGACGGATATGCCCGATTCCGCGAGGCCATGGAGCGGACGCACTCCCGTACGTGAGTGAGGCTGCCCTGACGGTGCTCTGACAGGCGCGTCCCGTACTGTCGAGTCATGCCACGCCGCACCGCGACGATGCTCGCCTCCACACTGATGCTGATCGTGCTCCTGTGCGCGGGAGTCTTCCTTCCCGTGCCGTACTCGGAGATGTCTCCGGGACCGACGGTCAACACCCTCGGTGAGCACAACGGTGAGCCGGTGCTGCAGATCTCGGGGCACAAGACCTACCCGGCGGACGGCCATCTCAACATGACCACCGTCCGGGTCACCAGCGCTGACTACCGGATGAACCTCGTCGAGGCCATCTACGGCTGGCTGGCGCACAACAACAAGATCGTCCCGCACGACACGCTCTACCCCAACGGCAAGACGGAAGAGCAGTCGACGCAGGAGAACGCCGAGGAGTTCACCCAGTCCCAGGAGAGCGCCAAGGTCGCCGCACTGAAGGAGCTGGGTCTCCCGGTGCGGTCCTGGGTGATCGTCTCCACGGTCGTCAAGGGCACCCCTGCCCAGGGCAAGCTGCACGCGGGCGATGTCATCAAGGCCGTCGACGGCACGGAGGTCAAGCAGCCCTCCGACGTCGCCAAGCTGGTCACCAAGCACAAG
Organism: Streptomyces thermoalcalitolerans; assembly: GCF_039525155.1. Taxonomy (NCBI): domain Bacteria; kingdom Bacillati; phylum Actinomycetota; class Actinomycetes; order Kitasatosporales; family Streptomycetaceae; genus Streptomyces; species Streptomyces thermoalcalitolerans. The sequence goes on from NZ_BAAAHG010000028.1 coordinate 9,771, forward strand.
CCCGGGCAGGACGTCGTCTTCACGATCGTGCCCGCCAAGGAGCAGGCCGCCGCCGAGAAGCAGCGCAGGACGGCAACCGTCACCAAGGACGTGACCATCACCACGGCGCAGTCCAACGACGCCGGCGCCAAGCGCGCCATCGTCGGGATCTCCGCCGGGACCGATCACACCTTCCCGTTCAAGATCGACATCAAGCTCGCCGACGTCGGCGGACCGAGCGCCGGACTGATGTTCGCTCTCGGCATCTACGACAAGCTCACCCCGGGCAGCCTGACCGGCGGCAAGTTCGTGGCCGGCACCGGGACGATCGACAACGACGGCAAGGTCGGTCCGATCGGCGGTATCGAGATGAAGATCGTCGGCGCGCACGACAAGGGCGCCCGGTTCTTCCTGACCCCCGCCGACAACTGCGCGTCCGCCGTCAAGGACACGCCTCCGGGGCTCACCCTCGTGAAGGTGAACACCCTGCGCGACGCCCTCGCCGCCCTGGAGGACATCCGCGGCGGCAACACCGCCGATCTGCCGAAGTGCACGACCAAGGGCTGACGGGCGGCGCCCCTCGGGGGCGGCGGGCGGTCACCGGCCCGCGAGGGGCCTCAGCCCTTGGACGCCATCCGGCCCTTGTCGGCTCTTATCGGTTCTTTTCGATGTAAATCAGCATCGATCGGCGTCGATCGGTATCGATCGGCGTCAGCCGCCGGTGCCGGCCGCCGGTGTCAGCCGCCGGTGCCGGCCGTCAGCACCGGCCGTCGGCACCGGTCCTCGCCGGCCCTCGCCGGCGGTCCCTGCCGGCCCTGAGCGCCGTCACTCCTCGAACGTCGCCGCCAGCGCCTCCGCCAGCCCCGGCACCAGGTTCGCGCCCGTGAGGACCTCCGTCGGGGAGTCCTTCTCCCGCAGCCGCAGAGCCGACTCCCGGGTGCCGTCGCGCAGGACCGCCACCGTCATGCGGACCTCCTGCCGCTCGGGGTGGTCCGCCACCCACTGCGCCAGCGCCGCCTCGTCCAGCCCCTTGGGGATCTGTTCCTCGGCGGACGGCGGCAGCATCAGGCGCTCCACGGTCAGCGCGCAGCCGGTCACCGTCTCGGGCCAGGCGATCGTGCCCAGGAACTCGTCGAGCGGCCGGTCCGTCGGGACCTCGTCCTGCTCGATCGGGGTGAAACCGGCGGCCCCCTGCTCGTCCCCCAGACCGAGCTGGGCCGCGAGGGCGGGTTCCTGGGCCCGCAGGCGTGCGGTGTCTACGAGCGCGAAGAGACGAGCGGGCTGATCCCAGCCGAGGCCGGAGGCGTACTCGTCGATCTCGAGCACGGCCCGGGTGAGCGGGCTCGCTGCCATGGGAGTGTTGGACATGGTCACAATCCTGCCTCGTTCTCGGCCGGAACCGGGAACTGAGTAAAGGGTGAGTAAGTTGCATAAGTGTGGGCCCACGTTCGCGGGGGCGCACCGTACGGTCCACGGACAGGGCCTGACGCAAACGAGACCCAATCCAACAGCGAACTTCGAGGTGCACACCCTTGGCTTTCCAGATGCCGGACCGCGGCGGAGGCCCGACAGGGCCGCGGATGAGAGTGGGCCGCCCGTCCCGGCGTGCCAGGACCCTGCTCATGACGCTGGGCGTCCTTGCCGGCCTCGGCATGGCGTTCGCCATGTTCGCGGGCTTCTGGACGGACTGGCTGTGGTACCGGTCGGTGCGTTATTCGTCCGTGTTCACCACCACGCTGTGGACCAAGATCGGCCTGTTCTTCGTCTTCGGCCTGCTGATGGCGGGCGTGGTCGGGTTCAACATCTGGCTCGCGCACCGGCTGCGGCCGCCGTTGAGCGCCATGTCGCTGGAGCAGCAGAGCCTGGACCGCTACCGGATGGGCATCGCGCCGTACAAGAAGTGGCTGTTGCTCGGCATCACGGCGCTGGTCGGCCTGGTCGCCGGGGCCTCCGCCGCGAGCCAGTGGCGGACCTGGCTGATGTGGGTCAACGGCGTGCCGTTCGGCAAGCGGGACCCGCAGTTCAACCTGGACGTCTCCTTCTACGCCTTCGACCTGCCCTGGTACCGGTTCCTGCTGGGCTTCGGCTTCGCCGCCACGATCCTGTCCCTGATCGCCGCGGCGCTCACCCACTACCTGTACGGCGGGCTGCGCGTCACCAGCCCCGGCACGCGTGCCACGGCCGCGGCCACCGGGCACCTGTCGGTACTGCTCGGCGTCTTCGTGGCGCTGAAGGCGGTGGCGTACTGGCTGGACCGCTACGGGCTGGCGGTGAAGTCCAGCGACTTCAAGGCGGCCGGCAACTGGACGGGGCTGAGGTACGTCGACGCCCACGCCTATCTGCCGGCCAAGACGATCCTGTTCTGCATCGCGGTCATCTGCGCGCTGCTGTTCTTCGCCACCCTGTGGCGGCGCACCTGGCAGCTGCCGGTCATCGGCTTCGGCCTGATGGTGTTCTCGGCCGTCCTCATCGGCGGCCTGTACCCGGCGATCGTGCAGAAGTTCCAGGTCCAGCCCAATGAGCAGGCCAAGGAAGCACCCTACGTCGCGAAGAACATCAAGGCGACGCGTGAGGCGTACGGCATCGACAACACCAAGGTGTCCGAGTACGCGGGCAAGAGCCAGACCGCGGACAAGACGAAGCTGCGCGACGAGGTCGAGAAGACCGTGAGCATCCGCATACTCGACCCGAACGTCGTCTCGCCGACGTTCCAGCAGCTCCAGCAGATCAGGAACTTCTACGGATTCCCGGCCAACCTGGACGTCGACCGCTACACCACCAAGGACGGCAGGAGCCAGGACACGGTCGTCGGCCTGCGCGAGCTGAACCTCGACGGCATCCCGAAGAAGAACTGGATCAACAACCATTTCCGCTACACCCACGGCTACGGCGTCGTCGCGGCCAAGGGCGCCGAGGCCAACGACAACGGCCAGCCGTCCTTCATCGAGTCCGACCTGCCCTCCACCGGCGAGCTGGGGAAGTACGAGCAGCGGATCTACTACGGCGAGAAGACCACCACGTACTCGATCGTCGGCGGCCCCCAGAAGGAGGTCGACTACTCCGACGACAGCGGTGAGAAGACCACCCGCTACCAGGGCAACAGCGGTGTCAGCCTCTCCAACCCGGTCAACCGGGCCGCGTACGCGGTGGCGTTCGGCGAGCCGCAGATCCTCTACTCCGGCGCGATCGGCGAGGGGTCGCGGATCCTGTACAACCGCACGCCCAAGGAGCGCGTCGAGGCGGTGGCGCCCTGGCTGACCATCGACGGCGACGCCTACCCGGCGGTGGTCGACGGCCGTATCCAGTGGATCGTCGACGCCTACACGACGACGAACGGCTACCCGTACTCCTCCCGTACGACGCTGGGGGACACCACGGCCGACTCGCTGACGTTCAACAACAACCAGCGCGCGGTGGTGGCCCAGCAGAACCAGGTCAACTACATCCGCAACTCGGTGAAGGCGACCGTCGACGCCTACAGCGGCGAGGTCAAGCTGTACGAGTGGGACACCGAGGACCCGGTCCTGAAGACCTGGATGAAGGCGTTCCCCGGCACGGTCGAGCCCCGGGAGAACATCTCGCCGGCGCTGATGGAGCACCTGCGCTACCCGCAGGACCTGTTCAAGGTCCAGCGTGAGCTGCTCACCCGCTACCACGTGCAGGACGCGCAGACCTTCCTCAGCGGCAGCGAGGTGTGGCAGGTGCCGGACGACCCGACCACCAAGTCGGGCAACGCGGTGCCGCCGTACTACCTGACCATGAAGATGCCCGACCAGGAGTCCCAGGCGTTCTCGCTGACGACGACGTTCACGCCGACGGGCCGGGACAACCTGAGCGCCTTCATGGCGGTCGACGCCGAGGCGGGCACGCCCGGCTACGGCCAGATCAGGATCCTGAAGCTGCCGGCGAGCACCACGGTCGGCGGTCCCAAGCAGGTGCAGAGCCAGTTCAACTCCAACTCGCAGCAGAACATCGCCGAGTTCGTCCGGCTCATCCGGGGCGGTGACTCGGAGATCGAGTACGGCAACCTGCTGACCGTCCCGCTGGACGGCGGGCTGCTCTACGTGGAGCCGGTCTACGTGCGCGGCGGACAGCTGAAGTACCCGCTGATGCGGAAGGTGCTGGTGACCTACGACGGTGTCACCGCGTTCGAGAACACCCTCGACGAGGCCCTCGACAAGGTCTTCGGCACCTCGGGTTCGGCACCGCCGCCGTCCGAGGACACCGGGACCGGCGAGACCCCGCCGCCCCCGGCGAGCGGCAACCCGACGGTCCAGCAGGCGCTGAAGGACGCGCAGAAGGCCTTCGACGCGGGGCAGGAGGCCCTGAAGAAGGGCGACTGGCAGGCCTACGGCCAGGCGCAGAAGGACCTTCAGGACGCGCTGAAGCGGGCCGCGGAGGCGCAGGCGCAGGCGGAGAAGTCCGGCGGCGGTGACAAGAACGCCGACAAGAGCACCGACAAGAGCACCGACAAGAACGCCGACGAGAGCGCCGGCGAGAACGCCGGCGGAGGCGACGCCAACACACCGGCGACGCAGCAGAGTTCGGGCGCCGGTCCCGGCGCGGTCGACGGCTGACCGCTCCGGCCGAGCCGAGGAAGGGCCCGGATCCGTGCCGTGGATCCGGGCCCTTCGCGGTGTACGAACGCATGTGCCGACATGTTCTGCGGCCGCGCCACCGTGGGGAGTTGGGCCGTCTGTGTTTGACTTGTCTCTCTGTGGGCATGTCGACAAAACGCTGAAGTGACCTCACTGACTGCGGTATACCAGGTGTACCCAGGTTGCAGGTGGTGCGACGATGGACGTTATGGGGGACAAGGCAACTCTGTTCGAGACGGGGCGATTTGTACGGGCTTCCGACTCCGAGGGGACCGGAAGCGACGATCGGGACGAGACCGGAGTGGCCGCCGAGGAGGTCGCGGAACTGGCACGTCGTCGCCTCGCCGCGGAGTCGGGGGACGTCGAGGCCATGAGCGTCCTGGGGGCCATGCTGCTGCGCCGCGGCGATCTCGACGGAGCCGAACCCCATCTGCGGGCCGCCACCGCGGCCGGTGACCGCGCCGCCGCCAACAACCTGGGAGTCCTTCTCCATCAGCGGGGATACGCCGACGAGGCCGCCGGATGGTGGCGGATCGCCGCCGTCGCCGGATCCGCGGCGGCCGCGCACGCGCTCGGGCGCCACCACCGTGAGCGCGGCGACGAGCCCGCCGCCGAGTACTGGCTGCGCCAGTCCGCCGAGCAGGGGCACGTCCTCGGTGCCTACGCGCTCGCCGACCTGCTGGAGCACCGCGGTGACGCCGAGGCCGAGCGCTGGATGCGGGCCGCCGCCGAGCGAGGCCACCGGGAGGCCGGGTACCGGCTGGCACGGACACTGGAGCGGCGGGCCGCGCGACGGGCCGCCGGTGACGACGTCGTCGCCCTCAGAACGGAGGCCGAGCAGTGGTACCGGCAGGCCGCCGCACGCGGGCACCGCCGGGCCGCGCTGCACCTCGGCGCGATCCTGGAGAAGCGCGGCGAGATCGAGGAGGCCGGCCGCTGGTACCTGACCGCCGCCAAGGACGGCGAGGTGCGGGCCGCCTGCGCACTCGGATTCCTGCTGAGGGACGCCGGCGACCTCGAGGGCGCCGCCGCGTGGTGGCTGCGGGCCGCGCAGAACGGCGACGGCAACGCGGCGAACGCGCTGGGCGCCCTGCACGCCGAGCGCGGCGAGACACAGACCGCCGAGCGGTGGTACCGGGCGGCGATGGACGCGGGCGACATCAACGGCGCCTACAACCTCGGGCTGCTCTGCGCCGAGCAGGGCCGGATCACCCAGGCCGAGCAGTGGTACCGGCGCGCGGCCTACGCCGGGCACCGGGAGGCGGCGAACGCACTCGCCGTCCTGCTGATGCAGGGCGGCGACACCGGCGGTGCCGAGCCGTGGTTCTCCAAGGCGGCCGAGGCCGGCAGCGTCGACGCCGCGTTCAACCTGGGAATTCTCTACGCGGGGCGGGAGCTGGAGCCCGAGGCCCTGCGCTGGTACGAGCGGGCGGCGGCCGCCGGGCACACGGAGGCGGCGCTGCAGGTGGGGATCGCTCGGCTGCGCGCGGGGGACGAGCAGGAGGCCGAGCGGTACCTGCGGTGCGCGGCCGGCGGCGGCAGCGCGGAGGCCGCGTACCGGCTGGCCACCCTGCTCGACGCCCGCCGGCCGCCGGCGGGCGCGCACGAGCTCGGCGAGCCCGCGTTCCGTGACAAGACCGAGTGCGAGGAGTGGTACGAGCGGGCGGCCTCCCAGGGGCACCGGCGCGCACAGGTCCGGGTCGGGATGCTGGCCGCGGCCCGCGGGGACGTGGTGGAGGCGGCACGCTGGTACCGGACGGCGGCGGAGGCCGGCTCCAGCAACGGTGCGTTCAACCTGGGGCTGCTGCTCGCCCGGGAGGGCAGCGAGCCGGAGGCCGCCGTGTGGTGGGAACGGGCCGCCGACGCCGGGCATGGACGGGCGGCGCTCCGGCTCGCCCTGGTCCACGCGCGCCGGGGCGAGCTGTCCGAGGGCCAGCGGTGGGCCGACCGGGCCGTGGAGCTGGGGCCGGCGGCGGTCGCCGAGCGGGCGGCGCGGCTGCGGGACGCACTGCGCGAGGAGCTGTCGGCGTGACCTTTGGGGCATGATCCGCGGCATGGCGTCACGGAGCGTGACACAGGAGTGGTGCACGGAATGTTGTGTGCACGCAGAATGCGACGCAGGGGGGCGAGGGCGCGGGGCGGATGTACGCGATGTGACGTACATCGCGCCGCGCGCGGCCCGGGTGATTTGCTTCTCTCCCCGTCGTTCACGTAATGTTGCAGTCGTCGACGCGGGGTGGAGCAGCTCGGTAGCTCGCTGGGCTCATAACCCAGAGGTCGCAGGTTCAAATCCTGTCCCCGCTACTGAAGGCCGAGGGCCGGAATCCGATCGAGGATTCCGGCCCTCGGTGTTTCCGGCGCGGCCTTCCGGCGCCGCCGCACGCGTCACGAGAGAACGAAAGAACCCCGGCACCTCGACGGTGCCGGGGTCCCCGCGAACCTCACAGGCCGCGGAAGGCGTCGTCGCGGTCAGGACGCCGCGCACTTCGGACACAGGCCGCGGTACGTCACCTCGACGTCCGAGACCGTGAAGCCGAAGCGCTCCGAGTCGGGCAGGTCGGCCAGCGGATTGCCGTTCGGGTGGACGTCACGGATCGTGCCGCAGCCGGAGCAGATCAGATGGTGGTGCGGCCGGTGGGCGTTGGGGTCGTACCGCTTGGCGCGCTTGTCCGTGGTCACCTCGAGGACCTCGCCGAGGGAGACCAGCTCGCCCAGCGTGTTGTAGACGGTTGCGCGAGAGATCTCGGGCAGCTTCGCGACGGCCCGCGCATGAACCTCGTCGGCCGTCAGATGAACGTGCTCACCATCGAGTACCTCGGCCACGACGCGCCGCTGCGCGGTCATGCGCCACCCGCGTCCACGCAGCCGTTCCAGAAGGTCACTCATGCGGACCAGCCTAACAGCAGGGGAATAGCCCCCCGAATGGGTGTGACTTTGGAGTTTTGCTTGACTTTGACGCTGTCCAGCGTGAGGTCGATCCCGGCGGCGGTCAAGAGAAGCGACCGGACGTCCGGCCGGGAGCCGGACCGCCTGCCGTGGCGGGCAGGCCGGGTTCCTCCGGGGCCGGCCCGCCGTCGTGTCCGCCGGGACCGGAACGTCAGGGTCCCGCCGGAGCCATCAGGCCGGTATCCGAGTCGCCTGCTGCCGGGCCGTCACCCAGCAGCGGATGATGTCGCGGACGGAGACGATCCCCGTCGGCTCGCCGCCGTCCAGGACGATCAGATGCCGGAAGCCGCCGTGCGTCATGGCCCGGGCCGCTTCCTCCAGGGTCCACGTCGGAGCGGCGAACACCACGTCGGTGGTGGTGTGGGCGTGCGCGTGCTCGGTGTCCGGGTTCTGGCCCAGGCCGACGGAGTTGAGGATGTCGCGTTCGGTGAGGATGCCGATGCCCCCGGCGTCGGGGTCGTAGACCACGGCGGCGCCGACGCGGCGCGCGGACATCAGGGCCGCCGCCTGGCGGAGGGTGTGCGTGGGGCCGATGGTGAGAACCACGGTGCTCATGGCGTCACGGACGAGCATGGCTGGAGCCACCTCCTCGGGGAATCCGGATAGTTCGCGGATTCACAAATTCACAAGTGGGGGGACTCTCAGAGTCGCAGGCAAAGCGGGAGCCAACAAGAGGGCACGCGCGGCTCGTCGGGGAGCACGCGGGGCACCGGGCGTTTCTCAGTGGCGCCGGTTGAGGTACTCCAGCATCTCGTCGTGCAGCAGTCCGTTGGACGCCGCCGCGTTGCCGCTGTGCGGGCCGGGGCGGCCGTCCAGTCCGGTGAAGGTGCCGCCGGCCTCGGTGACGATGATCGCGTTGGCGGCCATGTCCCACAGGGACAGCTCGGGTTCGGCGCAGAGGTCGACCGAACCCTCGGCGACCATCATGTACGGCCAGAAGTCGCCGTACGCGCGCGTGCGCCACACCGCACGGGTCAGGTCCAGAAAGCCGTCCAGGCGGCCCTGCTCCTCCCAGCCGCTGAGCGAGGAGTACGCGAAGGAGGCGTCCGCGAGTTTCGCCACGCGCGAGACCCGCAGCCTGCTCGCCTTCGTCAGGCCGCGGCCGGTGAAGGCGCCGTGGCCCCGCGCGGCCCACCAGCGGCGGCCGAGCGCGGGCGCGGAGACGACACCGACGACGGGCTGGTAGCCGCCCTCGGATGCCTCCATCAGGGCGATGAGCGTCGCCCAGACGGGTACACCGCGGACGTAGTTCTTGGTGCCGTCGATCGGGTCGACGACCCAGCGGCGGGGTCCGGTGCCCTCGATGCCGTACTCCTCGCCGAGGATCGCGTCGCGGGGGCGGGCGCGCTGCAGCTGGCCGCGGATGAGCTCCTCCGCCGCCTTGTCCGCCTCGCTGACAGGGGTCATGTCCGGCTTCGTCTCGACTTCGAGGTCGAGGGCCTTGAAGCGTTCCATGGTCGCGGCGTCGGCGGCGTCGGCGAGAACGTGGGCCAGACGCAGGTCATCGAGGTAGTCGGACATGTAAGGCACGGTATCCGCCCCACGGGTGCGGGGCTACCGGGGGTGTGGGTACGGCGGTGCACGTGAGTGGAGCAAGGGGCGGTTCGGGGGTGGGCCGCCGGCCGCGGGACGGTGCTCCTCCACAACCCGTCATGCGCCCTTGACACTGTGTTCCCCTACGTCAAATCTGGGCCCAGAGTTGCTCCGCCCCAGGGAGGCGATGATGCCTGCAGCCCGGGAGTCCCTGCTGGACGCCGCCCGTACGGCGCTGCTGCGCCGGCCGTGGTCCGACGTGCGGATGGTGGACGTGGCCGCGGCGGCCGGAGTCTCCCGGCAGACGCTCTACAACGAGTTCGGCAGCAAGGAGGGACTCGCCCGCGCGCTCGTCAGAAGAGAGGCGGACGGCTGTCTCGCCGGCGTCGAACGCGCTCTCGCCACCCAGGGGGACACATGCGAACGGCTCGTCGCCGTCGCCGAGTGGATCGTGTCGGCAGCCCGTGACAACGCGCTGATGAGAGCGGTGCTCACCGGCTGCTGGAGTGAGCGGCTGCCCGCGCCCACGCTCTCGGCGGTGCCGTCCTCCTCCGTGGTGCCGGCGCAGCGCAGGGCGGACGGCCCGCTGCCGTCGCCCGAGGACCTGGCGGCGGCCGTCCGCGACCGTGCCGTGGCCCTGCTGTCCGCGCCCGGTGCTTCCGGGGCGGAGACCGCCGACCTGGCCCGCACCTGTGAACTGGTGCTCCGTCTCGCCCTGTCGTGCGTGATGGTGCCACCGGGCGAGGGCGGGGTCGCCGGACTCGTCCGCGGTGCCCTGCACCGCCGGCCCGCCTGATCCGCCCGGGGGCCGGACGGGCCCTCAGTGCGCGGAACCGGACAGCTGCAGCCCGATCACGCCGATGATGACCAGGCTGATCGAGACGATCTTCAGGGTGGAGACCAGGTCGCCGAGGAAGACCATGCCGTAGATCGCGGTGCCCGTCGCACCGATGCCGGTCCACACCGCGTACGCCGGTCCCACGTCGAGCTTCTTCAACGACAGGGTGAGCAGCCCGAAACTGCCCAGCGCGAAGACACAGAAGCCGATGGTGGGCCAGAGCCTGGTGAAACCGTGCGACAGCTTCAGGCACACGGCGAAGCCCGTCTCGAGCAACCCGGCCACAATGACCAGCAGCCACGCCATGTGCTGTCCTCCCGTGGGTCCGCGCGCCGTGACCGCTCGATCGCGTTCGGGGCAGGTCCCCCGTCCGGCTCCGAGCGATTATGCACGTGCCGGACCATGCCCGTGCAAACAACGCGAAGGCCTCGGCGGAGGTCAGTCGCCCTCCTTGCGCTCCCGCGAGGCCAGCAGCCGGCGCAGCGAGTGCAGACGCGCCGGGTCCGCGTGGCCCTCGGCGACCCACTCGTCCAGCGCGCAGTCCGGCTCGTCGTGGCTGCAGGCGCGCGGGCACCCCTCCGTGCCCGGCTCCAGGTCGGGGAAGGCGTGGATGACCCGGGACGGGTCGACGTGCGCGAGGCCGAACGACCGTACGCCCGGGGTGTCGACGACCCAGCCGGGCGCGCCCTTCAGCGGCAGTGCGAGCGCCGAGGTCGTGGTGTGCCGGCCGCGGCCGGTCACCGCGTTCACCCGGCCCGTCTCCCGCCGCCTCTCCTCGGCCACCAGCGCGTTGACGAGCGTGGTCTTGCCGACGCCGGAATGACCGACGAACGCCGTGATCCTTCCGGCCAGGTGCTCGCGCACCCGGTCCGCCGCGTCCCCCTTCTCCAGCTCCTCGCGGTTGATGACGACATGGGGGATGTCCAGCGTGCCGTACAGCTCCAGGAGCTTGTCCGGCGGGGCCAGGTCCGACTTGGTCATGACCAGGAGCGGGTCCAGGCCGCCGTCGTACGCCGCCACCAGGCACCGGTCGATCAGACGCGGGCGCGGCTCGGGGTCGGCGAGCGCGGTGACGATGGCCAGCTGGTCGGCGTTGGCCACGACCACGCGCTCGTACGGGTCGTCGTCGTCCGCCGTGCGCCGCAGGACGGAGGTGCGCTCCTCGATGCGGACGATGCGCGCGAGGGTGTCCTTCTTCCCGGACAGGTCGCCGACCAGGGCGACCCGGTCACCCACGACGGCGGCCTTGCGGCCCAGTTCGCGGGCCTTCATCGCGACGACCGTACGACCGTCGACCAGGCAGGTCAGACGGCCCCGGTCGACGGTGAGCACCATGCCCTCGACGGCATTTTCGTGCTTCGGACGGATGTTCGTACGTGGTCGGCTGCCCCGGCGGCCCGGGCGGATGCGGATGTCGTCCTCGTCGGTGTGCTTGCCGTAGCGCCGCATGGCGTGTCCCCCGCGCCCTTACTCCCCGAGCATCCCGGTCCACAGTTCGGGGAAGTCCGGCATGGTCTTCGAGGTGGTCGCCACGTTCTCGATCTGTACGCCCTTCACGACCAGGCCGATGATCGCACCGGCGGTTGCCATGCGGTGGTCCTCGTAGGTGTGGAAGATCCCGCCGTGCAGCGGGCGCGGACGGATGTGCAGGCCGTCGGCCGTCTCGGTCACGTCGCCGCCGAGCGCGTTGATCTCCTTGGTCAGAGCGGCCAGCCGGTCGGTCTCGTGCAGCCGCAGATGGGCCACGCCCCGCAGGGTCGAGGGCGAGTCCGCGAGGGCGGCGACGGCCGCGATGCCCGGGGTCAGCTCGCCGACCTCGCCCAGGTCGACGTCGATGCCGTGCACGGCACCCGAACCGGTGAACACCAGACCGTGGTCGGTGAGCTCGCAGGAACCACCCATCTCGGTGAAGATCTCCCGCAGCCGGTCGCCCGGCTGGGTCGTCCGGGCCGGCCAGTCGGGGATGACGACCCTGCCGCCGGTCACCAGCGCAGCCGCGAGGAAGGGCTGGGCGTTGGACAGGTCCGGCTCCACGGTCAGGTCCCGGCCCAGCAGGGCACCCGGGGTGACCCGCCACACGTTCGGCTCGCCGCCCGACTCGGGGGTGTCCACCTGGGCGCCGACCGCGCGCAGCATGTCCACCGTCATCCGGATGTGCGGCATCGACGGCAGCGTCGGACCGGTGTGCCGGACCTCCACGCCCTGGTTGAAGCGGGGCGCGGACAGCAGCAGGGCGCTGACGAACTGGGACGAGGAGGAGGCGTCGATCTCCACCGGGCCGCCGTCCAGCGCGCCGCTGCCGTGCACGGTCATCGGCAGCGCTCCCCGGCCGTCGTCGTCGATCCGGGCGCCCAGGGCGCGCAGCGCGTCGATGACCCCGTGCAGCGGACGCTCGTGCGACCGGGGGTCGCCGTCGAAGCGGACGGGGCCGTCGGCCAGCGCGGCGACCGGCGGCAGGAAGCGCATCACGGTGCCCGCGTTGCCGACGTCGACCGTGGCCGGGCCGTGCAGACCCGCGGGGATCACCCGCCAGACCTCTCCGGTGCCGTCCGGGCCGACGCCCTCCTCGATGCCCACACCCATCGCCCGCAGGCCGCCCGCCATCAGCAGCGTGTCCCGGGAGCGCAGCGGGCGGCGCAGCCAGCCCGGCTCGGAGGCGAGGGCGGCGAGGACCAGGGCGCGGTTGGTGACGGACTTGGACCCCGGCACGTGGACCGTCGCATCGACGGCTCCGCTCGCGTGCGGGGCGGGCCAGAGGGCGGAGGGCGCGGGGTTCGGAAGCATGGCCCCCACTCTATAAGGAGGCGGTCGGACCGCCCGTCGGCCGATCCGGCGGGTGATCACACCTCCAGCAGCCAGCGGCCGCCGCCGATCAGCGAGCACAGCGACACCGCGTGGAACAGGAACAGCCACAGTCCCGCCGGTACGTGCGTCAGCCGCGACAGCTGGTCCGCGTCCGAGTCCCCGGCACCCCCTCGGGACCGCTTGGCCTGCAGCTCGAAGGCCGGACGCACCCCGCCGAACAGCAGGAACCACACCACCGCGTACGCGAACGCCGCCTGCACCTGGGGCCCGGCCAGCCAGGACACCAGCAGGAACGTGCCGCCGGTGAGGATCACGGTGAGTGCCCCGTACGCGTTGCGGATCATCACCAGCATCGCCATCAGCAGCGCCGTGGCCGCCCACAGCAGCAGCGTGATGCGCCCGGCGGCGAGCAGGGCCGCACCGCCCAGGCCCAGCAGCGGGGGAGCGGTGTAGCCGGAGGCCGCGGTGAGGATCATGCCGATGCCGTACGGCTTGCCGCGGCTGACGGTCAGGCCGCTGGTGTCGGAGTGCAGACGTATCCCGGTCAGCGTGCGGCCGGTGAGCAGTGCCACCAGTCCGTGGCCGCCCTCGTGCGCGATGGTGATCGCGTTGCGGGAGACGCGCCACAGACGGTGCGGGACGACCGCGGCGAGCGCGGCGACCGCTGTGGCGATCACCACCCACAGGTCGGGGTCGGGCTGGGTACCGGTCAACCGGTCCCAGAGATCGGGCAGCGCGGTGGCGGCGGTGCTGGCCATGGTTCCCAGTGGCTCCCTGTCCTCGAAGTCCTCGAAGCGACGCGCAGTGAATAGGAGTCGGCGCGCAGCGCCGTCGTTGTGAGGTTGTGAGTTGTGGTGGTCGGGTGACGGGTCAGTAGGGGTCGGCGCGCAGCGCCGTCGTTGAGGGGCGGTGGTCGGGTGACGGGTGGGCCTGGCAGTGTTGCACGTATGTGCGGACGGTATGCAGCGAGTCGCGGAACCGAGGATCTCGCGAAAATCTTCGGGATCGAGAAATGGGATCCGGAGGAGATCCTGACACCCGACTACAACGTGGCCCCGACCAAGGAGGTCCCCGTCGTCCTGGACCGCCCCCTGAAGGGCGCCGACGCCGCGGCGGCCGGTTCCTCCGATGCGGGACGCCCGGTCCGGCAGCTGCGGAAGCTGCGGTGGGGGCTCGTCCCCTCCTGGGCGAAGTCCCCCGAGGGCGCCGCCCGGATGATCAACGCACGTGCGGAGACCGTGCACGAGAAACCGTCGTACCGCCGTGCCTTCGCCGCCCGGCGCTGCATCCTGCCCGCCGACGGCTACTACGAGTGGGTCACCGGCCCCCAGGAGCGCGAGCTGGAGGTCGAGGGCAGGCGCAAGCGGCCCCGCAAGCAGCCGTACTTCGTCACCCCGGCGGACGGCTCGGTGCTCGCGATGGCGGGGCTCTACGAGTTCTGGCGGGACCGTACGCTGCCCGACGACCACCCGCAGGCCTGGTGGGTGACCTGCGCGGTGATCACCACGGAGGCCGAGCGGACCCCGCTGGCGGTCGCCCCGGCCGAGGGCCCGCGCTCGCTGTACGACATCCATCCCCGGATGCCGCTGATGCTGACCCCCGACCGGTGGGACGCCTGGCTGGATCCGACCCGCACGGACGTGGACGACCTGCGCACCCTGCTGGAGCCCCCGCCGCCCGGTCTGATGCGCGCCTATCCCGTCTCGACGGCCGTGAGCAATGTCCGCAACAACGGCCCGGAGCTGCTCAGGGAGCTGCCCGCCCCGGAAGAGGGCACACTCTTCTGACGTGGGCCTCTCCCGGCCGAAGCGGGAGAGCTCCTGCCCGAGCGGTTCGGGCAGGCGAGGAGCAAGGAGTCACGCGTGCGCGACCCTCATGCCGCACGACAGCCGGCGCGTCCGGCCGTGCGGGCGGTGTCCTTCACTCCCCGGCCGGAGCGGGGCGTCCCCGGAGGTTTCCGGTGGACGTGAGCGAGCACACCGCAAGAGCAGAGAGAACAGCAAGAACAGCAAGAACAGCAAGAACAGAAGGAGCAGAAGGCGCGGAAGGCACGGAAACGGAAAGAACGGAGAACGCGGAGAACACCGGGACGGTCGAGACGGTCGAGACGGATGCGGGCCCGGCCCGCATCACCTGGCACCGGGCGGACGACGCGCGGCTCGTCCTCGCCGTGAGCCACGGTGCCGGCGGCGGCATCGAGGCCCGCGACCTGCAGGCGCTGGCCAGGACGCTCCCCGGGCACGGTGTGACCGTCGCGCTCGTCGAGCAGCCCTGGCGGGTGGCCGGCAAGAAGGTCGCCCCCGCGCCGAAGACCCTGGACACCGGCTGGCGCGGGCTCTGGCCGGCGCTCACCGCGCCCGGACTGCCGGTGATCTCCGGCGGCCGCAGCGCGGGCGCGCGTGTCGCCTGCCGCACCGCGGCCGGGCTGGGCGTGCACGCCGTTCTGGCGCTTAGCTTTCCGCTGCACCCGCCGGGCAGGCCGGAGAAGTCCCGTGCGGAGGAACTGCTCGCGTCCGGGGTGCCCGCTCTCGTCGTCCAGGGCGGCAACGACCCGTTCGGCAGGCCCGAGGAGTTCCCGCAGGGGGCGTACGAACTCATCGAGGTGCCGTGCGCCGATCACGGCTTCGCCGTCCCGAAGCGGGCGGACATCACACAGGAGCAGGCGCTGGAGATCATCACCGGGGGCGTCGCCCGGTGGGTCGCGTCACTCGGGTGACACCCGGGAATGTCCGGCCCCCGGGCGCTGTTGAGGCGGACGGAAGTGCCGGTCACCGGCAGCCGTGTCAGAGGAGAGGGAGTCCGCCCCATGGGTTCGACCTTCTGCCCCGCTCGCAGCAGCCGTACCGCCCTGGACTGGACGGTGCTGCACGCTGCCGGGACCGTCCCCGTTCGGGCGGCGGGCGGACCGGATCGTCGTCTATCCTCCGATTCGGGTGGGGCCGTTCTCGACCCCGCGACATTGCTTGAGGAGGTGGGTCCGGTTCCCGGTACCGACGCAGGGGCCGACAACGGCCAGGCGGAGCAGCCCGAGGGCCGGGACGCGCGTGTGGAGGCGTCCGCGGAATCGAGTGCCGAGCGCAGTGCGCGCTTCGAGCGGGACGCGCTCGCATTCCTCGACCAGATGTACTCGGCCGCGCTGCGCATGACGCGCAACCCGGCCGATGCCGAGGACCTGGTGCAGGAGACCTACGCCAAGGCGTACGGGTCCTTCCACCAGTTCCGCGAGGGCACCAACCTCAAGGCGTGGCTGTACCGGATCCTCACCAACACGTTCATCAACTCCTACCGCAAGAAGCAGCGCGAGCCCCAGCGCAGCGCGGCCGAGGAGATCGAGGACTGGCAGCTCGCGCGGGCCGAGTCGCACATGTCGACGGGACTGCGCTCCGCCGAGTCGCAGGCGCTGGACCACCTGCCCGACTCGGACGTGAAGGAGGCGCTGCAGGCGATCCCCGAGGAGTTCCGCATCGCCGTCTACCTCGCGGATGTGGAGGGCTTCGCCTACAAGGAGATCGCGGACATCATGGGGACACCCATCGGTACGGTGATGTCCCGGCTGCACCGGGGCCGCCGCCAGTTGCGCGGCATGCTCGAGGACTACGCCCGTGAGCGCGGACTGGTCCCGGCCGGTGTCGGAGAGTCGAACGAAGCGAAAGGCTCGGGCTCATGAGCTGCGGAGAGCCGCACGAGACGGACTGCCGTGAGGTACTCGAGCATCTCTACGAGTTCCTCGACAGTGAGATGCCGGAAGCCGATCGCACCAAGTTCGAGCACCACTTCGAGGAATGCTCGCCGTGCCTTGAGAAGTACGGCCTGGAGCAGGCCGTGAAGAAGCTGGTCAAGCGGTGCTGCGGACATGACGAGGTCCCGGCCGACCTGCGTGCCAAGGTCATGGGGCGGATCGAACTGATCCGCTCCGGGCAGCTGGTTCCCGAGCACGACATGACCGCGGCACCGACAGCATCGACAACACCGACAACGCCGACAGCATCGACAACACCGGCAAAGACACCGGCAACACCGAAAAAGACACCGACGGCGCCGAGGACGACACCGCCGACCCCGCAGGAGTCCTGACCCTCGCTCATGGGGACGCCTGCCCGGGTATTCACCCGAACGTGCTAATCCACGGGGCTTTGCCCCGTGCACTCCTCCCTGCCCGCCCTACGCTCCCAGCGTGGACAGGCGTGACCGGGGAGGAGCGGCATGGAGGCGGTTCCACCGCGGGCCCGTGCGTACGTCGCCTGTGTGGTTCTCGCGGCTCTGGCCTGTCTGCTGCCGCTGTCGGTGACCCGGACCCCTTGGTGGGCGGTCGCCCTGCTCGCCGTGGTGTACGCCGGCTGCCGGTACTTCGCCCGGCGCACCCTCGCCGGCCCCTTCTACCCGGTTCTGCTGGCGGCGGCCTTCCTGCTGCCGCCGGCCGCCGCCGCGCTGGTTCCGCTGCCGGGCGCCCTGTTCGCCCGCGCCGGGCAGCGGCCCGAGGCGCTGCGCCGGATCTGGCAGGCCGCCCAGCTCGTCCTCGCCGTGTGGGCCGCCTCCCGGGCGCACCGGGCACTGGGCGGTCCGGAGGCCGTCGTCGCCTCCGACTTCCCCTGTGCCCTCGTCCCCGCCGGGGCCGCCGTGCTCGCCTTCTGCCTGGTGCTGACGGCGCTGGACGGCGGAATCCGCGGACTCGCCGAGCGCATGCCGGTGCACAGGGCGTGGCCGGGGATGTTCACCCGGTCACTGGCGCCGATCGGGGTGCACGGGCTCGCGGGACTGATGATGGCCGTGCTGTGGTGCAGCCCCTACGGCCCGGTCGCCGCGCTGCTGGTGCTGCTGCCGATGTGCGTGTCGTGGTGGGCGTACGCCCAGTACCACCGGGAACGGGCCGCCCATCAGTCCACCATCCGCGCGCTGGTGCAGGCCGTCGACCTCAAGGACGGATACACGCGCGGGCACAGCGAGCGGGTCGGCCGGGCCTCCATGATGATCGCGCGCGAACTCGGCATGGACGACGAGCGCGTCGAGGTGCTGCGGTTCGCCGGCATCCTGCACGACGTGGGAAAGCTGGGCGTGCCCACCCGGCTGCTGCGCAAGGACGGGCCGCTGACCCCCGAGGAACGCCGGGTGATCGAGCTGCACCCCGAGTACGGGCACGAGATGGTGCGCGGGATCTCCTTCCTCGGCGAGGCCCGCTCGGCGATCCTGCACCACCACGAACGCCTGGACGGCAGCGGCTATCCGTACGGGCTGACGGGCACCCAGATCCCCGAGTCCGCACGGGTGGTGGCCGTCGCGGACGCCTTCGACGCGATGACCTCCACCCGCTCCTACCGGCGGGCCCGCCCGGTCGACGCCGCCCTGGAGGAGCTGAGGCGCTGCGCCGGCGCGCAGTTCGACCCACGGATGGTCGCGGCGCTGGCGCGGGCCCTGGACCGGTACGGCTGGCATCCGGCGGTCACGGCCGAGGACGGGGCGTCCGCCTCCCCGCCGGTGTCGTCCGCGTCCGGCCGTGAGGAAGCACGCCGATGAGCCGGTCCGTGCTGCTGGTCCTCATCCGCGGTTCGGCCGCCCTCGTCGCCCTGCTGTCCCTCGGCGTCACCCTGTGGACCGGTGTGGAGGAGCGCGGGGCCGCCCTCGCCTTCGGGGTGCTCGTGCTCGTCGGCGAGCTCGCGCGGTGGAGCGGCACCGACGCCCGGGAGGCCGCGCCCCTGGGCGCCGCCGGAGCGCTGTCGTACGCCCTGCTGGGCGAGGACGCCGGGCGGGCCAGTCACCACGGCGTCTTCCAGACCGTCGCCGTGGTGCTCGGCGCGTGTCTGCTCGGCAGCGTGCCGCACCTCGCGCGCGGGGAGGAGCAGGCCCTCGGCCACCTGACCCGGCGGATCCTCACCGTCGCCTTCGCGGCCGTCTGCTTCCAACCGCTGTACGGCGCGGGGGTGTTCCGGGACTGGATCGGCCCGGCCTACGCCCTGCTGCTGCTCGCGCTGCTGGTGCTCACCGCGCTGTGCGGCGCCGTGCTGTCCGCCGTGTCGGCGCACTGCCGCACCGGGTGGCCGTTCGGCCCGCTGCTGCGCGAGGAGCTGCGCGGGCTGCTCGGGATCGGCTCGGCGGTGTGCGCGACCGGCGCGGTCATGGCCCTCGCGGTCGCCGTGGCCGGGCTGTGGGCGCTGCCCGTGTTCTCGCTGCCGCTGCTGCTCACCCAGCTGTCCCTGAGACGGTACGCGGCCGTGCGGAGCACCTACCGCCAGACCATCGCCTCCCTGGCCCGGGCCACCGAGGTCGCCGGGTACACCCCGCCGGGACACGCCCGGCGCGTGGCCGCGCTCAGCCGGGCCGTGGGCCGGGAGCTGGGGATGACGGAGCCCGAGCTGACCGTGCTGGAGCACGCGGCGCTCATGCATGACATCGGCCAGCTCAGCCTGGTCGACCCGGTTCCCGCGGGCGCCACCGCCGGTCTGCCCGCCGAGCAGCAGCGGCGCATCGCGCTGCTCGGCGGGGCCGTCGTCCGGCAGACCGGGGTGGACGCGCGGGTCGCGGTCGTGGTGGAGCGCCAGGCCGACCCCTGCCCGGAACAGCCGCTGCCCGCGCGGATCGTGCGGACCGTCAACGCCTACGAGGAGAAGGTGCGCGACGCGGGACCCGGCGGGTCGCTCAAGGTCCTGGAGGAGCTGCGGCTGGCGGCCGAGCATGCCCCCGATGTGGTGGAGTCGCTGGCCCGTGTACTCTCACGCGACGGTCCGGCGTCGCCCGTCGTGGGGTAACCCACGGGTAAGGAGCGCCCTTCCAGCCGTACATGGTTGGATGCGAGAAAGAGGGTGTCCGGGGGCAGAGGCCAGCCCACTGAACGGAACTGGCAGGCGGGAATCGTGAGGATCTTCGGCAAGGCACGGCACCGGCCCTCCGCCTCCTGGCGGCAGGCCACCGACCGCGCTTTCACCCTGATCGGCGACGGCCGGTACGAGGACGCGGGCCGGCTGCTGACGCGTGCCGCCGACCTGGAACCCTGGCTGTCCGAGTCCTGGTTCAACCTCGCCCTGCTGCACAAGTTCCGCCACGACTGGGAGCAGGCCAGGGCGGCGGGGCTGAGGGCCGTGGCCCTGCTGGAGAAGGAGACCGGGGCGCCCGACTGGTGGAACGTCGGCATCGCCGCCACCGCCCTGCAGGACTGGCCGCTGGCCCGGCGGGCCTGGCAGGCGTACGGCCTGAAGGTGCCCGGAGGCACGGCCGCCGCCGGGGAGCCGGTGGGCATGGAGCTGGGCAGCGCGGCCGTGCGGCTGTCGCCGGAGGGCGAGGCCGAGGTGGTCTGGGGCCGCCGCCTGGACCCGGCCCGGATCGAGGTGCTGTCCATCCCGCTGCCCTCCTCGGGGCGGCGCTGGGGCGAGGTCGTGCTGCACGACGGCGTGCCCCACGGCGAGCGGACCACCGCGGCCGGCGACACCTACCCCGTCTTCGACGAGATCGAGCTGTGGGCGCCCTCGCCCGTGCCCACCTGGGTGGTCCTCATCGAGGCCGCCACCGAGGCCGACCGGGACGCCCTGGAGCGACTGGCCGCCGACGCCGGCTTCGCCGCCGAGGACTGGTCGTCGTCCGTACGGCTGCTGTGCCGGATGTGCTCGGAGTCGCGGATGCCGGCCGACGAGGGCGACGGCGAGTACCTCGACCCGCACGACCACAGTGAACCGGGGCAGCCCGGCCCCCTCGGCCACCGCACCGACGGGCATCTGTGGGTGCCGGAGCGGGAGTGCGGGGTGGCCGCGCCCGCCTCGCTGGTGAGGGGGCTGCTGGACGGATGGGTCGCCGACAGCCCGGACTCCCGGGACTGGCGGGACCTGGAAGAGGTCTGCTGAGCACACTCCCCGTACTCTTTAACAGCATCAGTCGTTTCAGGAAGGCAGGCACAGGGCGGTCATGGCGCAGCAGGACACCGATCAGCAGCACGCGGGCGTGCTCCCCGTCGACGACGAGGGATACGTCGTCGACACGGAGAACTGCGAGGAGCGCGAGACGGCCTGGCGCGAGCGCGGCACCTCCCGGCCCATCACGGTCGTCGGCAACCCGGTGCTGCACAAGGAGTGCAGGGACGTCACCGACTTCGGCGAGGAGCTCCAGCAGCTGATCGCGGACATGTTCGCCAGCCAGCGCACCGCCGAGGGAGTGGGCCTGGCCGCCAACCAGATCGGGGTGGACCTGAAGGTCTTCGTCTACGACTGCCCCGACGACGAGGGCGTCCGGCACGTCGGCGTCGTCTGCAACCCCAAGCTGGTCGAGCTGCCCGCCGACCGCCGCCGCCTGGACGACAGCAACGAGGGCTGTCTGTCCGTGCCCACCGCCTATGCGCCGCTCGCCCGCCCCGACTACGCCGAGGTGATCGGCCAGGACGAGCGGGGCAACCCGATCAAGGTGCGCGGCACCGGGTACTTCGCGCGGTGCCTGCAGCACGAGACCGATCACCTCTACGGCCATCTCTACATCGACCGGCTCTCCAAGCGCGAACGCAAGGAGGCGCTGCGGCAGATGGCCGAGAACGAGCCACGCTACCCCGTCGTCCCCAACGACTGACACCTCTCGCGGCAGTCGGGACGGAAGCGACCTGTCCCCACGGCGCCCGGCCGGCAGGAAAAGCCGTCCGGGCGCCGTTCGTATGCCGTCGCACGGGTGGTGCAGATGCGTTGCCCATTCGATCCTTTGTACGCTTCCCTTCCTCATAATCAGTCACACAAGGGGATATTCGCGGCATCCCGGAATGGCAAGTGGAGCAAATCCGTTCCCAGAAAGGTCAGTTGCGGCGCTGAATCGGGGTAGGGGGATACGCAACGGCGTGCGCTCGGCACCAACGGAAGGGGTGTACGTCACCAGCGGCTGAGAGGGGTTGTCCGTGCCAGCTTTCCCGAACAGCACCACAACGACATCCATACCGAAGGCGGTCGAAGTGCCGCCCCGACTCGCTCTCCCGGTGATCGAGGCCGCTTTTCCTCGGCAACTGCACACCTATTGGCCCCAGCTCCAGGAGAAGACCCGCAGTTGGCTGCTGCAAAAGCGGCTCATGCCGGCCGACAAGGTCGAGGAACACGTCGACGGCCTGCGCTACACCGATCTCATGGCGGGGTACTACATCGGCGCCCCCGACGAGGTGCTCCAGGCGATAGCGGACTACAGCGCGTGGTTCTTCGTCTGGGACGACCGCCACGACCGCGACATCGTCCACGGCCGGTCCGCCGCCTGGCGGCGACTGCGCAGTGCGCTGCACACGGCCCTGGACTCCCCCGGGGACCATCTGCATCACCGGGACGCCCTGGTCGCGGGCTTCGCGGACAGCGTGCTGCGTCTCTACTCGTTCCTGTCACCGGCCTGGAACGCCCGCTTCGCCCGGCACTTCCACGCGGTGATCGAGGCGTACGACCAGGAGTTCCGCAACCGTACCGAGGGCGTGGTGCCCACGGTCGAGGAGTACCTCGCCCTGCGCCGGCTCACCTTCGCGCACTGGATCTGGACCGACCTGCTGGAGCCGAGCGCCGGCTGCGAACTCCCGGACGAGGTCAGGAAAAACCCCGCCTACCGGCGCCCGGCACTGCTCAGCCAGGAATTCGCCGCCTGGTACAACGACCTGTGCTCACTGCCCAAGGAATTAGCGGGCAACGAGGTGCACAACCTCGGGATCAGTCTCATCAGACATGACGGGCTGACCCTCGAGGAGGCGACGGAGGAAATGCGGCGGCGCATCGAGAACTGCATTTCCGAATTCCTTGTCGCCGAACAGGAGGGCTTACGTTTCGCCGACGACCTCGCGGACGGCACGGTGCGGGGAAAGGAATTGAGTGCCGCCGTACGGGACTGCCTCGGCAACATGCGGAACTGGTTCAGTTCCGTCTACTGGTTCCATCACGAGTCCGGCCGGTACATGGTCGACAGCTGGGAAGACCGGTCCACACCCCCGTACGTCAACAATGAAGCGGCAGGTGAGAAATGACCGTCGAGTCGGCGAACCCTGAATTCCGGCGGAATTCCGGAGAAGCGCATGAGCCACCGCTGGCCCCGGGGGCGGTACCGCTTCTCGGTCACGGTCCGGCACTGGTCCGCGACCCCCTGGCCTTCATGAGCCGGCTGCGCGACCACGGCGACGTCGTCCGTGTCAGGATCGGCCCCAAGACGGTGTACGCCGTCACCACCCCCGCCCTCACCGGAGCGGTGGCCCTCAGCCCCGACTACATCATCTCCGGCCCGCTGTGGGAGTCCCTGGAGGCACTGCTCGGCAAGGAGGGCGTGGCCACCTCCAACGGCCCCCGGCACCGCCGCCAGCGTCGCACCATCCAGCCCGCCTTCCGGCTCGACGCCATCCCCGGCTACGGTCCGGTCATGGAGGAGGAGGTGCATGCGCTGACCGAGCGCTGGAGCGCCGGCCGGCCGGTCGACAGCACCTCGGAGGCCTTCCGGATCGCCGTGCGCACCTCGGCCCGCTGCCTGCTGAGCGGCCGGTGCACGGACGCATGGGCCGAGAGGCTGTGCGGAGCGCTCACCACTGTTTTCCGCGGTACATACCGGCGGATGGTCCTGCCGCTCGGGCCGCTGTACCGGCTGCCGTTTCCGGCCAACCGCGCATTCAACCGCGCATTGGCCGATATGCATCGCCTCGTCGACGAGGTCGTCGCCGAACGCCGGGCGTCAGGGCGAAAACCGGACGATTTGCTGACGGTATTGCTGACGGCCAAGGACGACACGGGCGAGCCGATCGGGGAGCAGGAGATCCACGACCAGGTGGTCGCGATACTCACCGCCGGCGGTGAATCGGTGGGCGCCACGATCATGTGGCTGCTGCACACACTCGTGAGTCATCCGGAACACGCGGACCGGATCCACGCGGAAGTTGAAACCGTGACCGGCGGCAAACCCGTGACATTCGACGACGTCCGCATGCTCACGCACACCAACAATGTCGTCGTGGAAACGATGCGTTTACGGCCATCGGTATGGGTTTTGACACGGCGGGCGGTCACCGACACGGAACTCGGTGGATGGCGCATTCCCGCCGGGGCGGACATCATCTACAGTCCGTACGCCATCCAGCGCGATCCGCGATCGTACGCGGACCATCTGACGTTCGATCCCGACCGCTGGCTTCCCGAGCGGGCCAAGGACGTACCGAAATACGCCATGAGCCCCTTCAGCGTGGGCAACCGGAAGTGCCCCGCCGACCACTTCTCCATGGCGCTGCTGAGCCTCTTCACGGCGGCGGTGGCCGCACGGTTCCGTCTGGAGCGGGTCGCCGGGTCGGACGACTCCCCGCAGATCGGCATCACCCTGCGTCCGCGGAATCTGCTGGTCCGGCCGGTGCCGAGGTGACGCGAGCGGGAACCCACGCGTTCAGGCGGCCCGCGGGCCCCTGAACGCGCGCCGGTAGGCGTTCGGGGTGGTGCCCAGCGTGCGGATGAACTGGTGCCGCAGCGCCGCCGCCGTCCCGAACCCCGTCCGGCTCGCGATCGCATCCATCGTCTCGTCCGTCGCTTCCAGCAACTCCTGTGCCAGCAGCACGCGTTGACGCAGGAGCCAGCGGTACGGGGTCGTACCGGTCTCCTGCTGGAAGCGACGGGCGAAGGTCCGCGGGGACATGTGCGCGCGGGCCGCGAGCTGCTCGACGGTGATCTCCTGGTCGAGGTGCCTCTCCATCCAGGCCAGCACCTCGCCGACCGTGTCGCAGGGAGACGTGGGCAGGGGCCGCTCGATGTACTGGGCCTGCCCGCCGTCCCGGTGCGGGGGCACCACCATCCGCCGGGCGATCCGGTTGGCGACCTGGGGGCCCTGCTCCTTGCGCACGATGTGCAGACAGGCGTCGATGCCCGCCGCGGTCCCGGCCGAGGTGATCACCGGGTCCTCGTCCACGTACAGCACGTCCGGCTCGACGACCGCCCGCGGGAAGCGCCGCGCCAGCTCCTCCGCGTGCCGCCAGTGCACCGCGCAGCGCCGCCCGTCCAGCAGCCCGGCGGCGCCCAGCACGAAGACGCCCGAGCAGACGCTGAGCACCCGCGCCCCGCGGTCCACGGCCCGGTTGAGCGCGTCGAGCAGCGCGGGCGGGAAGTCGCACGAGGGGGCCGCGTCCGAGGCCGGCACCACGATCAGGTCCGCCTCCTCCAGCCGCTCCAGGCCGTACGGCGTCGAGAACGTGAGACCGGGGACGTGGGTGCGCAGCGGCGTCCCCTCCGCGGAGACGGTCGCGAAGTCGTACACCGGCAGCCCCTCGTCGCTGCGGTCGAGTCCGAAGACCTCGCAGACGACGCCGAGTTCGAAGGGATGCACCTGGTCCAGCAGGACGGCGGCCACGTTCTTCAGCATGCTGCCAGTATGCCGCGGCAGTGGCAGGAATTTGAAGATGTACGGCAGTCCTGCCACTCACGAAAGGGAGTGCCCGGCGCGACAGTGGTGTCCATGGATACGACACAGCTGCAAGGTCTCATCACCCTGATCACCGTCCTCGGGCTCCTGGTCCTCATGGTCCTGCCCGCGGCGATCGGTGCCGTCCGCGACCTCCGTATCGACCGTCAGCTCCGGCGGGCCCGGGAGGGCCGGAAGCCCCGGAAGGACCAGGGGCCCCGGAAGAACCGGGACCCCCGGCAGAGGTGCGCCGGTCAGAAGTCCTCGTTCAGGTCGACGGTGCCCTCCACCGCCACCTGGTACGCCGACGGACGCCGTTCGAAGAAGTTGGTCAGCTCCTGAACACCCTGGAGCTCCATGAAGGAGAAGGGGTTGTCCGAGCCGTACACCGGGGCGAAGCCGAGACGTGTCAGACGCTGATCGGCGACGCACTCCAGGTACTGCCGCATGGAGTCGGTGTTCATCCCCGGCAGGCCGTCACCGCACAGATCACGCGCGAACTGCAGCTCGGCCCCGACCGCCTCCCTCAGCATGTCGGTGACCTGCTGCTGCAACGCGTCGTCGAAGAGGTCCGGCTCCTCCTTGCGGACGGTGTCCACCACGTCGAAGGCGAACGACATGTGCATCGTCTCGTCCCGGAACACCCAGTTGGTGCCGGTGGCCAGCCCGTGCAGCAGGCCCCGGCTGCGGAACCAGTACACGTAGGCGAAGGCGCCGTAGAAGAACAGACCCTCGATGCACGCGGCGAAGCAGATCAGATTGAGCAGGAAGCGACGGCGGTCCGCCTTCGTCTCCAGACGGTCCAGCTCCTCCACCGAGTCCATCCACGTGAAGCAGAACTCGGCCTTCTCGCGGATGGAGGGGATGTGCTCGATGGCCGCGAAGGCGGCGGCGCGGTCGTCCGGGTCGGGGAGATAGGTGTCCAGCAGCGTCAGATAGAACTGGACGTGCACCGCCTCCTCGAAGAGCTGCCTGCTCAGATACAGCCGCGCCTCGGGGGAGTTGATGTGCTTGTAGAGGGTCAGCACCAGGTTGTTGGCGACGATCGAGTCGCCGGTGGCGAAGAACGCGACCAGCCGGCTGATGAGGTGATGCTCGCCCGGCGTCAGCTTCGCGAGGTCGGGGACGTCCGAGTGGAGGTCGACCTCCTCCACGGTCCAGGTGTTCTTGATGGCGTCCCGGTAGCGCTCGTAGAAGTCGGGGTAGCGCATCGGACGCAGGGTCAGCTCGAAG
The DNA here is from genome assembly GCF_039525155.1 of Streptomyces thermoalcalitolerans. Classification (NCBI taxonomy): domain Bacteria; kingdom Bacillati; phylum Actinomycetota; class Actinomycetes; order Kitasatosporales; family Streptomycetaceae; genus Streptomyces; species Streptomyces thermoalcalitolerans. The sequence goes on from NZ_BAAAHG010000028.1 coordinate 36,045, forward strand.
CCGGGGTCGAGCAGATTCTGGGGGCGGGCGGCCGGGGGACGGGTGGACATCACTGGCAGGCCTCGCAGGACTCGGGGTTCTCCAGGGAGCAGGCGACGGCGTCCGACGCGGTCGCCCGCGGTGCGGGGGCGGTGGTGCGGTGCTGTGCCCGGGCCGCGGGGGCGATCCGGGTGGCCGGGCGGGAACGCAGGTAGTACGTCGTCTTCAGGCCCTGCTTCCACGCGTACGCGTACATCGAGGAGAGCTTGCCGATGGTCGGCGTCTCCATGAACAGGTTCAGGGACTGCGACTGGTCCAGGAACGGGGTGCGGGCGGCCGCCATGTCGATCAGGGCGCGCTGCGGGATCTCCCACGCCGTGCGGTACAGCTTCCGTACGTCCTCGGGGATCCAGACGAAGCCCTGCACCGAGCCGCCCGCCTCGCGCAGTGCCTCCCGGGTCCGGGCGTCCCAGACGCCGAGCTTCTTCAGGTCGGCCACCAGATAGGAGTTGACCTGGAGGAACTCCCCGGACAGCGTCTCGCGCTTGAACAGGTTGGAGACCTGCGGCTCGATGCACTCGTACACGCCCGCGATCGAGGCGATGGTGGCGGTCGGGGCGATGGCGAGCAGCAGCGCGTTGCGCATGCCGGCCGCGGCGACGCGCTCGCGCAGGGCCGCCCAGCGCTCGGGCCAGGTGAACGCGACGTCGTAGTGGTCGGGGTGCAGCACACCCCGGGCCGTACGGGTCTTCTCCCAGGCCGGAAGGGGGCCGTGCCGCTCGGCGAGCGCGACGGAGGTCTCGTACGCGGCGAGCATGATCCGTTCGGCGATCCGGGTGGACAGGGCCCTCGCCTCCGGGGAGTCGAAGGGCAGCCGCAGCTTGAAGAACACGTCCTGCAGGCCCATGACCCCCAGGCCCACCGGGCGCCACCGGGCGTTGGACCGGCGTGCCTGCTCGGTCGGGTAGAAGTTGATGTCGACCACGCGGTCGAGGAAGGTGACGGCGGTGCGGACCGTCTCGTCCAGCCGCTCCCAGTCGATGCTCCCGACGCCCCCGCTGTCCCCGCTGTCCTTGCTGTCCTCGCCGTCCCCGTCGCGCACGAACGCGCTCAGATTGACCGACCCCAGGTTGCAGACCGCGGTCTCGCCGTCGTCCGTGACCTCCAGGATCTCCGTGCAGAGGTTGGAGGAGTGGACGACGTGGCCGGGCTCGGCCGTCTGGTTGGCGGTGCGGTTGGCGGTGTCCTTGAAGGTCATCCAGCCGTTGCCGGTCTGCGCGAGGGTGCGCATCATGCGGCCGTACAGCTCGCGGGCCGGCAGTGTCTTTTTCGCCAGGCCCCTGGCCTCCGCGGCCCGGTACGCGGCGTCGAACTCCTCGCCCCACAGATCGGTCAGCTCCGGCACGTCGGAGGGGGAGAACAGCGACCACTGCTCGTCTGCGTCCACCCGGCGCATGAACTCGTCGGGGACCCAGTGCGCGAGGTTCAGGTTGTGCGTGCGGCGGGCGTCGTCGCCGGTGTTGTCCCGCAGCTCCAGGAACTCCTCGACGTCCGCGTGCCAGGTCTCCAGGTAGACCGCCGCCGCGCCCTTGCGCCGGCCGCCCTGGTTCACGGCGGCCACCGAGGCGTCCAGGGTCTTCAGGAACGGCACGATGCCGCCCGAGAGCCCGTTGGTGCCGCGGATCAGCGAACCGCGCGAGCGGATGCGGGAGTAGGCGATGCCGATGCCGCCGGCGTGCTTGGACAGACGGGCGACCTGGTGGTAGCGCTCGTAGATCGAGTCCAGCTCGTCCCCGGGGGAGTCCAGCAGATAGCAGGACGACATCTGGGGGTGCCGGGTGCCGGAGTTGAACAGCGTGGGGGAGGAGGGCAGGTAGTCGAGGCGGCTCATCAGCCCGTACAGCTCCGCGACCTCGTCGAGGGAGCGCGCGGTGTCGTCCTCGGCCAGGCCGCTCGCCACCCGCAGCAGGAAGTACTGGGGCGTCTCGATCACCTTGCGGCTGACCGGGTGCCGCAGCAGATAGCGGCTGTACAGGGTGCGCAGACCGAAGTAGCCGAAGCGGTCGTCGGCGGCCGGGTCGACCAGGGCGTCCAGCCGTTCGCCGTGCACGCGGACGAACGCGGCCGTCCGGTCGGCGATCAGGCCCTCGCGGTGACCGACGGCGATGGAGCCGGTGAACGACGTGACGCCCTGGGAGGCGACCTCGTCGCGGATGCCGAGGGTCAGCAGCCGGGCGGCCAGCCGTGAGTAGGCGGGGTCCTCGGAGATGAGTCCGGCGGCCGCCTCCGTGGCCAGTTCCCGCAGCTCGGCCTCGTCGGCGTGGGCCGACCGGCCGCGCAGCGCGGCGGCGGCGACCCGGCCGGGGTCGGCGTCGGGAAGGTCGGCGGTCAACTCGGTCAGGGTCTGCAGCAGTGCGGCGCCGGGACTGCCGGCCTCCGGGGCCGTGGCTGAGGCCGGGTCGGCTGACGCGATGGTCACGTGGGATCTCCCTCGCTCGGCACGGGCCTCGTCGAGGGCAGGGCAGCACACGAGCGCACGCGGCGTCGCGTCCACCGGCCCACCCCACGAGGCCTGGACGTCGGGGCACCCGGACCGGGCGGCCGGGTGCACTGCCGGCAGGTACTCGGACTGACGCACGTACACGGCCATGCGGGCACACGTGTGCGAATACACCGTTGCGGGACAGTTCCGGATTCGCACCGGATTCCCCTGCGGCGACAGCGAGCATGAGCATACATGTTGTGCCGGGGCGGGGAAGCACCCCCAGATGTTGTGCTGAGCCTGGGTCAGATGGGTAACGTGGCGTCGGCCCGGAGCCGGCTCGGTGCCGGTCCGGTCGTCAGTTCAGCGTCAGCGCGTAGGTGAGCAGAGTGATGTCGTCGATGTGCGGCAGGGGGTTCCAGTCGCGTTCGGGTGTGCGGACGAAGCCCAGGCGTTCGTAGATCCGGTGGGCGGAGTGCATGGTGCTCTGGGTCGACAGCACCACGCGGACACAGCCGTCCATGGCCCGTGCCCGGTCCAGACAGGCCCGTACGAGCGCCTCGCCGACACCCCGGCGGCGGGCCGCGTGCGCGACCGCGAGCATCCGTATCTCGGCCTCGCCCGGGCCGGAGATCTCGGCCAGGGGACCTCCGGCGGGCACGAAGGTCACGCCACCGAGCACCTCGTTGTCGTCCGCCACGGCCACCAGCACCTCGGCGGCGGCCGCCCGCTTGGCCACGTCGCGCAGTTCGCCGAGGTACGCGTCGCTCTCCCCGAAATCGAGGAGCCCGTCCTGGAGATAGGCCTGGGCGGTGATCTCCCCGAGGGTGTCGTACTCGCCGGGTTCCACCGGCCGGATCGTGAAGTCCATGGGCGTGAAGTGTGCCGCACGGATACGACAGCGGGCCGCCGGAGGAGAACCGGCGGCCCGCGTCACACCCGTTCCTCAGCGGGCGGCTCCCGCGGTGGCCGGCGGGAGTTCCACCTCGACCCCCGGGTCGCCCGCGTCCGCCGTGTAGTCCTCCGGCTTGGTCTCGTCGGTGCCCTCGGGCGCCTTGACCGCCCTCAGAACGACCGTCAGGACCACCACGACGGCCGCATTGAGCACGAACGCCGTCAGACCGATGTAGCCGACCTCGCCGATGCCCGGGATCTCCTTCGCCGAACCGCCGAAGTGCTTCTGCGTCGGCGAGGCGACCCCGTAGGCCGCGACCGTGCCGTAGACCATGCCGACCGCCCAGCCCGCCAGCAGCGCCCAGCGGTGGAACCAGCGGGTGAACAGACCGCCGACCAGGGCCGGGAAGGTCTGCAGGATCCAGATGCCGCCGAGCAGCTGGAAGTTGATGGCGACCGTCTTGTCCATGGCCAGCACGAAGACCAGCGCGCCCACCTTCACCAGCAGCGACACGATCTTGGAGACCCGGGTCTCCTCCTCGGCCGTGGCGTTCGGCCTGATGAAGTCCTTGTAGACGTTGCGGGTGAACAGGTTCGCGGCGGCGATCGACATGATCGCCGCGGGCACCAGCGCACCGATGCCGATCGCCGCGAACGCCACGCCCGCGAACCAGTCCGGGAACATGTTCTCGAACAGCTGCGGAATGGCGAGCTGGCCGTTGTCCACCTTCACCCCGGCCGCGATGGCCATGAAGCCCAGCAGAGCGAGCATGCCCAGCATCAGCGAGTACAGCGGCAGGATGGTGGTGTTGCGGCGGATCACCTCACGGCTGCGCGAGGACAGCGTCGCGGTGATCGAGTGCGGGTACATGAACAGCGCGAGCGCGGAGCCCAGGGCCAGCGTGGCGTACGTCCACTGGCCGGCCGGTGCCGGCACCAGACCGCCCGCCCCCGCCTCGGCGTACTTCTCGCCCGCCTTGGCGAACACGTCGTGGAAGCCGCCCAGCTTGATCGGGATGTAGATGATCGCGACCGCGATGACGAGGTAGATGAGGGTGTCCTTCACGAACGCGATCAGCGCGGGCGCACGCAGCCCCGACGAGTAGGTGTACGCCGCCAGCACACCGAAGGCGAGCAGCAGCGGCAGGTCCTTCACGAACCAGTGGGTGCTGTCGCCGCCGCCGACGCCCATCACGTCCAGCACCGCCTGGATGCCGACGAGTTGGAGCGCGATGTACGGCATGGTGGCGAGGATGCCGGTGAGCGCCATCGCCAGCGACAGGCTCTTGGAGCCGAACCGGCCGCGGACGAAGTCCGAGGTCGTCACGTACCCGTGCCGGTGGGACACCGACCACAGCCGCGGCAGGAACGTGAAGATCAACGGGTACACCAGGATCGTGTACGGCACCGCGAAGAAGCCGGCCGCGCCGGTCGCGTAGATCGCCGCGGGCACGGCCACGAAGGTGTACGCCGTGTACAGGTCGCCGCCGAGCAGGAACCAGGTGATCCAGGTGCCGAACGACCGTCCTCCCAGCCCCCACTCGTCGAGAGTGTGCTCGTTCTCGGCCTTGCGCCAGCGGGCGGCCATGAAGCCCATGACGGTGACGAGCAGGAAGAAGAAGATGCAGACGCCGAGCGCGACGCCGTTGACGCCGTCCTTCACTTCGACGCGCCTCCGTCCTCGGACCGGGTGGCGCGGTCGCGCTGGTCACGCTGCCACAGCTTGTAGGCGACCATCGTCAGCGCCGTGGAGATGATCACCCACAGCATCTGGTACCAGTAGAAGAACGGGATCCCGATGAGCACGGGGTCGGTCTTGGCGTACGAACCGACCCACAGCATCGCCACGAACGGTGCGACGAGGCAGAGGCCGATGACCACCCGCGCGGGGGTCACCACCCCTCTGCCGAATCCTGGGACGTCTGACATGTGCGGCTCCGCTCCCTCGCAGGTCACCGGCAAAGTGCGCAGGAAATCTAGGTCACGGTGCCGAGGGAACGGAACCCCTTGTTCACAGTTGTCTTGAGCCGGACGGTGACCGCCCGCCTCAGTCGGCGGGCCGCTTGAGCCGGGCCACGAACTTGTAGCGGTCCCCGCGGTACACCGACCGCACCCACTCCACCGGCCGGCCCTCCTGGTCCAGCGAGTGCCGGGAGAGCAGCAGCATCGGCAGGCCCACGTCGGTGCCGAGCAGGCCCGCCTCGCGCGGAGTGGCCAGTGCGGTCTCGATGGTCTCCTCGGCCTCGGCGAGATGGACGTCGTAGACCTCGGCGAGGGCGGTGTAGAGGGAGGTGTACTTCGTCAGGCTGCGGCGCAGCGCCGGGAAGCGCTTGGCCGACAGATGCGTGGTCTCGATGGCCATGGGCTCGCCGTTGGCCATGCGCAGCCGCTCGATGCGCAGGACGCGTCCGCCGGTGGCGATGTCCAGCAGGTTCGCGAGCCGGTCGTCGGCGGTGATGTAGCCGATGTCGAGGAGCTGCGAGGTCGGCTCCAGGCCCTGGGCGCGCATGTCCTCGGTGTAGGAGGTGAGTTGCAGGATCTGGGAGACCTTCGGTTTGGCGACGAAGGTGCCCTTGCCCTGGATGCGCTCCAGCCGGCCCTCGACGACCAGTTCCTGCAGGGCCTGGCGCACGGTGGTGCGCGAGGTGTCGAACTCGGCCGCCAGCGTCCGCTCGGGCGGGACCGGCGTACCGGGCGCCTGGGTCTCCGTCATGTCGAGCAGGTGCTTCTTCAGACGGTAGTACTTGGGCACACGCGCGGTACGGACGGTCGTCCCACCCTCGTTCTCCGCACTGCTGACGTCGGTGCTCATGCTCTGCCTTCCCGGCTCCTGTGCCGAAGCGACCGACATCCCATCGGCCACGGCTCACATCGTGGCACGGCTCGGTGCGCGGTGGTCCACCCGCACGCTCCGTGATCTTCTCTGTATACCGCCGTGACCCCGGTTGGTCTAGTCCATCCCCCGGTACGGGGCCGGTGGTCCACGGCGGCGGACGGGCCGCGGGCGGGAGGCGGCGGCCGGTGGTCCAGGGGAACGAGGGCGTCCGTCCGGGCCGGTCGGGTGCCGGTCGGGCAATGAAAGGTCCCTGCATATCGCGGTCCCATAACGGGCTTCTCGTGCCCGCTTGCGCACCCTTGACAGCCCTATTGGTCTAAGCCAAGCTCCCCCTACTGGTCTACACCATTGGTCCAGGACCCGGCCCCACGGGCGGTGATGCGCCGACGCTCGTATGTCGCTCAACCGCGGGAAGGCAGGGGGGTTTGTGGCATCCCTGAGGAGGGTGGCGTGAAGCGCAAGCTGATTGCCGCGATCGGTATCGCGGGCATGATGGTCTCCATCGCGGCGTGCGGCGGCGACAGCGGCGACGGGGGAGGCAAGGCCAAGGACGGCTACGCCGGCCAGACGCTCACGGTGTGGGTGATGGACGGCTCCTCCCCGGACAAGTGGCAGAAGGACGTCGCCGCGGCCTTCGAGGCCAAGACCAAGGCGAAGGTCAAGTTCGAGATCCAGCAGTGGAACGGCATCCAGCAGAAGCTGACCACGGCCCTGTCCGAGGAGAACCCGCCGGACGTCTTCGAGATCGGCAACACCCAGACCCCGGCCTACGCCAAGACCGGCGGCCTCGCCGATCTCGCGGACCTGAAGGCCTCCATCGGCGCCGACTGGACCGAGTCCCTCAACAAGTCCGCCGTCTACGAGGGCAAGCAGTACGCGGCACCGTGGTACTTCGCCAACCGCGTCGTCCTCTACAACAAGAAGATCTGGGCCGAGGCCGGCATCAAGGACGTCCCCAGGACCCGCGACGAGTTCTACGCGGCGCTCAAGCAGATCGGTGAGAAGACCGACGCCGAGCCGATCTACCTGCCCGGCCAGAACTGGTACCACTTCGTCGGCCTGGTGATCGGCGAGGGCGGCGAGCTGGTGAGGAAGGAAGGCGACACGTACGTCTCCAACCTCGACGACCCCAAGGTCGCCGCCGCCATGGAGACCTACAAGAAGTTCCAGGCCCTGTCCAAGGCCCCCAAGGACAAGGACGAGGCCACCCCGCAGCAGGGCGAGGTCTTCGCCAAGGGCAAGGTCGGCGCGATCATCGGCATGGGCTGGGAGGCCGGCATCGCCGTCAAGGCCAACCCGGAGCTGGAGAAGGACATCGGCTACTTCACCATCCCGGGTGCCACGGCCGACAGGCCCGAGGGCGTCTTCCTCGGCGGCTCCAACCTCGCCGTCGCCGCGGGCAGCAAGAAGCAGGAGCTCGCCAAGGAGTTCCTGAAGATCGCCCTGTCCGACGAGTTCGAGGGCCGGCTGGCCGAGGAGAACGGCGTCATCCCGAACAAGGAGTCGCTGCAGAGCCACCTCAAGGGCAACCCCGCCGCCGAGGCCGCCGCCCCGGCCGCCGCGGGAGGCGGCACCACGCCGCTGATCCCGGAGTGGGCCGCGGTGGAGAACGAGCCGAACCCGATCAAGGCCTACATGACCGCCGTGCTGAACGGAAAGTCCCCGGCCGAGGCCGCCAAGCAGGTCGAGGGCGAGTTCAACAAGCGCCTGGCGCAGAAGCAGTAGCACCCGGACGAGCCGGGGCGGGCCGTCGTACGCCGGCCCGCCCCGGCGCCCGTGTGCGGTCGACGTACACAGGCCGAGAAGAGAGATCGCGAGCATGACCGTGCAGATCGAACGGCCGCCCTCCGGGACGGCGGACGTCCGCAAGGGGGACGACGGGGCCCCCGGCAGGCCCGGACCGCGCGCCGTGCCGCGGGCCGGAGCACTCGCCCCGTACCTGTTGCTGCTGCCCGCCTGCGCGGCCACCGTGCTGCTGCTCGGCTGGCCGCTGCTGAAGGACTTCCTGCTGTCGTTCCAGAACCTCAACATGACGCAGCTGATCCAGCACGTCACCGAGTGGAACGGCATCGACAACTACCAGGAGGCCCTCACCAGCGAGGACTTCTGGCGGGTCACTCTGCGCTCGATCCTGTTCACGGCGGTCAACGTCGTCCTGATCATGGTCCTGGGGACGCTGGTCGGCCTGCTGCTCGCCCGCCTCGGCAGGCGGATGCGGGTCACCCTGATGATCGGCCTCGTGCTGGCCTGGGCGATGCCCGTGATCGCGGCGACCACCGTCTACCAGTGGCTGTTCGCCCAGCGCTTCGGCGTGGTCAACTGGGTGCTGGACAGGCTCGGCTGGCACGCGATGGCCGACTACAGCTGGACCAGCAGCCAGATGTCGACGTTCTTCGTCATCGTCGTGCTGATCGTGTGGCAGTCCATCCCGTTCGTCGCGATCAACCTGTACGCGGCGACCACCACCATCCCCGCCGAGCTGTACGAGGCCGCGGCCCTCGACGGCGCCGGCGCCTGGCGGAGCTTCACCACGGTCACCCTGCCGTTTCTGCGGCCGTTCCTCTACGCCACGACCTTCCTGGAGATCATCTGGGTCTTCAAGGCGTTCGTGCAGGTCTTCGCCATCAACGGCGGCGGCCCGGACCGGCTCACCGAGATCCTGCCCGTCTACGCCTACGTCGAGGGCGTCGGCAACCAGCACTACGGCATGGGCGCGGCGATCGCCGTCCTGACCATCCTGATCCTGCTCGGCCTGACCGCCCACTACCTCAGGATCGTGCTCAAGCAAGAGGAGGACGAGCTGTGAAGCGCTCGCTCTTCGGCCGTCTGTGGCCCAATGTCACGGCCGTCGTCCTGTTCGCCGGCTTCGTCTTCCCCGTGTACTGGATGTTCGCCACGGCCTTCAAGCCGACCGGCGACATCATCGCCGAGGACCCGGTCTGGTTCCCGGTCGACATCACCTTCGAGCACTTCAGGACCGCGACCGGCGTCGACCACTTCTGGACGTACGTCCGCAACTCGCTGACCGTCACCGTCCTGGCCGTCGCCTTCTCGCTGATCATCGCGCTGGCCGGTTCCTTCGCCCTGGCCCGGATGCGGTTCAAGGGGCGGCGCGGCTTCGTCATCGGCTTCATGCTGGCCCAGATGGCGCCCTGGGAAGTCATGATCATCGCGATCTACATGATCGTGCGGGACGCGTCGATGCTGAACAGCCTGGTGCCGCTGACGCTCTTCTACACGATGATGATCCTGCCCTTCACCCTCCTGACGCTGCGCGGCTTCGTCGCCGCCGTGCCGAGGGAACTGGAGGAGGCGGCCATGGTCGACGGCTGCTCCCGTGTGCAGGCCTTCCGCCGGGTCATCCTGCCGCTGCTCGCCCCGGGCCTGATGGCCACCTCGCTGTTCGGCTTCATCACCGCCTGGAACGAGTTCGCCCTCGTCCTGGTGCTGAACAAGGAGGCCGGGGCCAAGACGCTGCCGCTGTGGCTGTCCGGCTTCCGGACCCAGTTCGGCGACGACTGGGGCGCGACCATGGCGGCCTCCTCCCTGTTCGCCCTCCCGATCCTGGTCCTCTTCGTCTTCCTGCAGCGCAGGGCCGTCGGCGGTCTGACAGCCGGCGCCGTGAAGGGATGACGCCTCCCGATGACGACACTTGCCGGCGGCACCGACACCCTCACCCGCGACGCGCTGACCGTCCTCCAGCCCGGCTTCACCGGGACCACGGCCCCCGACTGGCTGCTGCGCCGTCTGAACGAGGGGCTGGCCTCGGTCGGCCTGTTCGGCCGCAACATCACCTCGCCCGAGCAACTGGCCGCACTGACCGCACGGCTGCGCCAGGAACGGGACGACGTCCTGGTCGCCGTCGACGAGGAGGGCGGCGACGTCACCCGGCTGGAGGTGCGCACCGGCTCCAGCTTCCCCGGCAACCACGCGCTCGGCGCGGTGGACGACGTGGAGCTGACCCGGAGCGTGGCCCTGGAGCTGGGGCGGCGGCTCGCACAGTGCGGCGTCAACCTCGACTGGGCGCCGTCCGCCGACGTCAACTCCAACCCGGGCAACCCGGTCATCGGGGTCCGCTCCTTCGGCGCCGACCCCGAGCTGGTCGCCCGGCACACCGCCGCCTATGTGACCGGACTGCAGTCCGCGGGGGTCGCCGCCTGCACCAAGCACTTCCCCGGGCACGGGGACACCGCGGTCGACTCCCATCACGCGCTGCCGCGCGTCGACGTGGACCACCAGGTGCTCCGGGAACGCGACCTCGCGCCGTTCCGCGCGGCGATCGACGCGGGCACCAGGGCCGTGATGAGCGCGCACATCCTGGTGCCCGCGCTGGACCCGGACCGCCCGGCCACCCTGTCCCGCCGGATCCTGACCGACCTGCTGCGCGGCGAACTGGGCTACGACGGCCTGATCGTCACCGACGGCATGGAGATGCGGGCCATCGCCGGCACCTACGGCATCGAGCGGGGCAGCGTGCTCGCCATCGCGGCCGGCGCCGACGCGATCTGCGTGGGCGGCGGCCTGGCGGACGACGAGACGGTACGGCGCCTCAGGGACGCCCTCGTCACCGCCGTCCGCGCCGGTGAGCTGCCCGAGGAGCGGCTGGCGGACGCGGCCGCACGGGTGCGCGCGCTCGCCCGCTGGACGGCCTCCGCGCCCTCGGGAGCGGCCGGCCCCGCCGACGAGGAGATCGGTCTGCGGGCGGCCCGGCGCGCGCTGCGGATCACCGGCGGCGAGACCTTCACCCCGCTCACCGAACCGCCCTATGTCGCCGCCCTCACCCCGGCCGCCAACATCGCGGTCGGCGACGAGACCCCCTGGGGCGTGGCCGCCGAGCTCGCCCGTCTCCTGCCGGGCACGCAAACGGGCAGCTTCTCCGGCGAGGACGCGGGCCGCGCGGTCCTGGAGGCGGCCGGGGACCGGCGGGTGGTCGCCGTCGTCCGCGACGAGCACCGCCACCCGTGGATGTCCTCCGCCCTCGACACCCTCCTCGCCGCCCGCCCCGACACGATCGTCGTGGAGATGGGCGTCCCCCAGGCCGCCCCCCGGGCCCTGCTCCACATCGCCACCCATGGCGCGGCGCGCGTCTGCGGCCGGGCGGCGGCGGAGGTCATCGCGGGGGTGTGAGGGCGTCACGGGAGGGCGGGGCGGACTTTCTCCCCTTCCTCCCGTCTCTCTCCCGGTTTCCCTCCCGGTTTCTCGCCCGGTCCGTCGCCCGACGCCGAAGGTGCCGGCCCCCGTCCGGGGCGGCCGGCACCCTCGTGTGCGCGTGCGGGAGTCAGAGGCCCTGCCAGGCCGGCTTGTTGGCGTAGACGTGACGGAAGTAGTCGGTGTGCTTCAGCTTGGAGGCGGCGGCCTCGTCGACGACGACCGTGGCGTGCCGGTGGAGCTGCAGGGCCGAGGCCGGGCAGACGGCGGCGACCGGCCCCTCGACGGCCGCCGCGACCGCCTCGGCCTTGCTCTCGCCCGTGGCCAGCAGCACCACGTGCCGCGCGTCGAGGATCGTGCCGATGCCCTGGGTGATGACATGCGTCGGCACCTGTGCGATGTCACCGCCGAAGAAGCGCGCGTTGTCCTTGCGGGTCTGCTCGGTCAGCGTCTTGATCCGGGTGCGCGAGGACAGCGAGGAGCACGGCTCGTTGAACGCGATGTGCCCGTCCGTGCCGATCCCGAGCAGCTGGAGGTCCACGCCGCCGGCCTCGGCGAGCGCCCTCTCGTAGGCCTCGGCCTCCGCCTGCATGTCCTCCGCGGCGCCGTCGGGCCCCAGGAAGGAGTCCATCCCGAGGCCGAGGGGCTCCACCACCTGGCGCCGCAGGACCTCGCGGTACGACTCCGGGTGCCCCGCGGGCAGCCCCACGTACTCGTCGAGCTGGGCGATCCGCGCCCGCGAGACGTCCACGGCGCCGGAGCGCACCTTGGCCGCCAGAGCCTCGTACACGGGCAGCGGCGTCGAACCTGTGGCCACCCCGAGCACGGCGTCGGGCTTGCGGCGGAGCAGCTGTGCCATGGCCTCCGCGACGAGCTCGCCGCCCGCTCGGGCATCCGGAACGATGACAACTTCCACGCTGGGCCTGCCGATCTGAGGAGAACCGAAGGGTCTGGAGGAACTGACTGGAGGAGTCCGAGGGGTCCGGGAAGAGCACGACGGGACCCGTTGCCGAGGGTCGGCACGCATCTGGTTTAGACCAATCTACCCTACGTTCCCTCCAGCCGTACATGTCACCGGCGCGGGGCGGACGCGCGACCGGTGTGCGACGGCGTGCGCCACAAGGAGACCGGGGCGCTCGAGGCGTGCACGGAAAATGCCCCGGCCACCCGGTCCCATGGCCGGGCCGGGCGGGCTAGGCTGCGTGGTGCACGCCAGGAAGCCACGGCGGCCGGCCGCCCCGTCCGGGCCGGTCCGGCCGGCTGATGAAGAAACCGCAACAACCGCTGTCCGGCGCATGGACAGGGCAAGTGGTCTAGTCCAGAATGCTCGCAACAATGTCTCGGAACAGCGCACGCGGCACCGCCCGTGCACAACGGATGAACGGATGAGCCTCCGCCTTCTCCGCACAGGAAGGCGGACCGGGGATCCGGAGTTCTCTGCCCTGACTGCTCCGGTTCCTCGCCCTTCGGCCGGTCGGGACCGCACACCCTACGGCCGATAATGCTCCGGGCTGCGGTGCCGGGAGGGTTGAGGGTCCCTCTCAGGCGCCGCGGCCCGCGGGTGTTCTCGCGGTCGCCGGGGCCGTACGCCGCCGTTCACCGCGGTATGCACCCGTACCGTTTCAGAACCGCGCAAACGCACGAGTACGCTCGCACTCGTGCCCTCCATGAACGAACTCGTCCGCCAGCACACCGCCCTCGACGACTCCGATCTCGAGTGGCTCCATCTGCTGGTGTCGGAGTGGCAGCTGCTCTCCGACCTCTCCTTCGCCGACCTGGTCCTGTGGATCCCCACCCGCGACGGCACCCGCTATGTCTCCGTCGCCCAGATGCGGCCGAACACCGGTCCGACCTCCTACCAGAACGACATGGTCGGCCACCTCGTCCCGCGCGGCCGCCGCCCGATGCTGGACGTCGCGTTCGACGAGGGACGGATCGTGCGCGAGGGCGATCCGGAGTGGCGCGAGGAGGTCCCGGTCCGCGTCGAGTCCATCCCCGTACGGCGGGAGGACCGCGTCATCGGCGTCATCGCGCGCAACACCAACCTGCTGACCGTGCGCACCCCGAGCCGTCTTGAGCTGACGTATCTGCAGAGCGCCTCGGACCTGGCGCAGATGATCGCGGCCGGGGCGTTCCCGTTCCCGGACCAGCAGGCCGACATGGACGTGGCGCCGCGGGTCGGCGACGGTCTGATCCGGCTGGACGCGGACGGCATCGTCCAGTACGCCTCGCCCAACGCCCTGTCCGCCTACCACCGCCTCGGTCTCGCCTCCGACCTCGTCGGCCAGCACCTGGGCGAGACCACCGCCGAACTCGTCCCCTCCCTGACCCCGGTGGACGAGGCACTGGTGAAGCAGGCCAGCGGCTGGGCACCCCGGGAGTTCGAGGTCGAGGCCAACGGCGGAGTGATCCAGTTCCGGGCGATCCCGCTCAAGCCCAAGGGCACGCGCATCGGTTCACTGGTACTGCTGCGGGACGTCACCGAACTGCGCCGCCGCGAGCGGGAGTTGATCACCAAGGACGCGACGATCCGGGAGATCCACCACCGGGTCAAGAACAACTTGCAGACGGTGGCGGCCCTGCTCCGGCTCCAGGCCCGGCGCATCGACTCCGAGCGCGGCCGGGAAGCGCTGGAGGAGGCGGTGCGCCGGGTCGGATCGATCGCCATCGTCCATGAGACGCTGTCGCAGAACCTGGACGAGCGGGTGGAGTTCGACGAGATCGCCGACCGGGTCCTGGCGATGGTCGCCGAGATCTCGCCGGGCAAGGTGACCGGCCGGCGCAGCGGCCGCTTCGGGATCCTGGACGCCGAGGTCGCCACCCCGCTGTCGATGGTGCTGACCGAGATCCTGCAGAACGCCCTGGAACACGGCTTCCGCGAGGGCGACACCGGCACCGTGGAGGTCTCCGCGGTCCGTGGCGGCACCTCGCGCGAGACCCGTCTGCTCGTGACCGTCCAGGACGACGGGGTGGGCCTGCCCGAGGACTTCGACGTGCACAGCTCCGGCAACCTCGGCCTGCAGATCGTACGCACCCTGGTCGAGGGCGAGCTGGGCGGCACCTTCGACATGGTGCCGGCGCCGGAGCGCGGCACGCGTGTGATCCTCGACATCCCGGTGCGGACGCACAAGTGACGTACGCACGCACACAGGCGGCGCACACGGCAAAGACCCCGGACCGGGATGCGGTCCGGGGTCGGTCGCTCGCTGCGGCTCGGGTGCGCACCGGAGTACTGCGCGCTGCGGCTCGGGGGCGGGGAATGCGTACGCGCTGTACGCGCCGCCAAGCTCAGGCTGTCAGTGGAGTGGCCGCGGTCAGGCGGAGGCCTGACGGGCCCGGTTGCGAGCGGCGCGGCGCTTCATGGCGCGGCGCTCGTCCTCGCTGAGACCACCCCAGACGCCGGAGTCCTGGCCGGACTCGAGCGCCCACTGCAGGCACTGCTCGATAACCGGGCAGCGACGGCAGACGGCCTTGGCTTCCTCGATCTGCAGCAGCGCAGGACCGGTGTTGCCGATGGGGAAGAACAGCTCGGGGTCTTCCTCGCGGCAAACGGCGCTGTGACGCCAGTCCATGGCTGCTACCTCTCTTGGTGTCGTGCAGGTTGCTTGTGAATGTGAACGCTTTCACGAATCCCTCGACAAGGGAAGGGCCGACTACCAGGTTCCCTGGCGTGGTCCTGTGGGTTGAAGAGGGATTCCGGGTGATCTCCGAGGCCCGTGTGGCGGGCCGTCCCGATCGCCACGTAGAGACTCGCAAACCTCGGCTGCGGATACAACCCCTTCCGGAAAGTTTTTTTTGATTCTTCGGTGTCGACTAGGTCACAGCCATACTTCCATGGGGTGGATCCTGGCCTAAACGTTCGACTGCAAGGACTTTTGACCCTTCTACTCACACAATCACACGCAGTGCACGGCGAACGCCTGTGAACGTCACGCTCTTGCGGAGCCCGAGGTGGTCACCGTCCATCTGAAGGGGCAGTGGCACCTTCGAATGCAAGGTGAAGCCGCTCAGGTCGTGCAGGGAGACGGCGTGCCTGCCCCGGGGTCCGCGCTCGGGGGACGAAGTGAGCAACTGGGCCCCATACCGGGCAACCGCGGCGGTGGACAGACGGCTGAGACCGAGTACGTCAAGTCCTTTGTCGAACGAGGCCTTAGGAGACGTATACAACGGGCGATTGCCCAAATACGTCCACGGTGAGGTGTTCGACACTATGGCCACCACCAGATCGGTGACCGGATCCTCCCCGGGCCGCTCCAGGGTGATCGTCCCGTTCCGCCGGTTCGGCTCGCCGAGGAACTGGCGGACCACCTGCCGTACGTACAGGGCGTGCGTGGACTTCTTGCCGCGCTCGCGCCGCTGCTCCACCCGTCCGACCACGCCCGCGTCGAAACCGAGACCGGCGTTGAAGGTGAACCAGCGCTCCGGGACGGCCGCGTCGTCGGTGCCCGGCGTTCCCGAGGCGAGGCCCAGGCCGACCGTCCGCTCGCTGCCGTTGCGCAGGGCGTCCAGGAGCGCGCCGGTGGCCTCCACGGCGTCGTTGGGCAGCCCCAGGGCACGTGCGAAGACATTGGTGGAGCCGCCGGGGACCACGGCGAGGCGGGGCAGCCGCTCGGGGTCGGGGCCGCGGTGCAGCAGGCCGTTGACGACCTCGTTGACCGTGCCGTCGCCGCCGAGGGCCACGACCAGGTCGATGTCGTCGCTGTCCGCGGCCTGCCGGCCCAGGTCGCGGGCATGGCCGCGGTACTCGGTGGTGACCGCCTCCAGCTTCATCTCGCTGGCGAGTGCGTGGATCAGCACATCGCGCGTTCGCGCGCTTGTGGTGGTTGCCGCCGGATTGACCACGAGAAGTCCACGCATGGGGTGCAGCGTACCTACCGGGTAGTACCCGGCCCATACCCAGGAAGGAATTGGGCAAGGATCCGGCCGCGGGCCCGCACACGGGAATCCGCGCCCCGAGGGATACCCTGCTGGGGTGAGCAGCGAGCAGAAGACCACCCCGGAGACCACGGACACCGCCGGCCCGCGTCCGTGGCGGCTGACCTGTGCGGCGGCGCTGTCCGCGCTGGAGGGGCTCGCGCTGCTCGCGGGCGGGATCTGGATGCTCGTCCTCGGCATCACCGGCGGAGGGGGCGACCGGCGAAGCGGCGTCACCGGCGGCATCACGCTGCTCCTGCTCGCGCTGCTGCCGCTGCTCGCCGCCCGGGGGCTGCTGCTGCGCCGCGGCTGGAGCCGGGGACCGGCGGTCATCACGCAGATCCTGGCGCTGCCCGTGGCCTACAGCCTGCTGCAGGCCGACAGCATGGCCGTCTGGGCCGGCATCGCGCTCGCCGTCATGGCCGTGACCTCACTGGTGCTGCTCGTGAACCCGGCGACGACCCAGGCCCTCGGCATCAAGGGTCCGGGCCGCACCCGGGAGACCGAACGGCGGTGACCGGACGGCGGCAGCCGTACGGCAGGGGCGGCACGGCCCGCCCGGGAAAGCCGCCCGCCTACTCCTCCACCAGCAGCTTCTCCCGCAGCTGGGCCAGTGTGCGGGCCAGCAGCCGGGACACGTGCATCTGCGAGATGCCGACCTCCTGGGCGATCTGCGACTGGGTCATGTTGCCGAAGAAGCGCAGCAGCAGGATCCGCTTCTCGCGCGGCGGGAGGTCCTCCAGCAGCGGCTTGAGCGACTCGCGGTACTCCACGCCCTCCAGCGCCTCGTCCTCCGCGCCGAGGGTGTCGGCGACCGCCGGGGACTCGTCGTCGGTGTCCGGCACGTCCAGGGACAGGGTGGAGTAGGCGTTGGCCGACTCCAGGCCCTCCAGGACCTCCTCCTCGGAGATGGCCAGCTTCTCGGCCAGTTCGTGCACCGTGGGGGAGCGGCCGTGCAGCTGGGACAGCTCGGCCGTCGCCGTGGTGAGCGCCAGACGCAGCTCCTGCAGCCGGCGCGGCACGCGGACCGCCCAGCCTTTGTCCCGGAAGTGCCGCTTGATCTCGCCGACGACCGTCGGGGTCGCGTACGTCGAGAACTCCACGCCGCGGTCCGGGTCGAACCGGTCGACCGACTTGATCAGACCGATGGTGGCGACCTGGGTCAGGTCGTCCAGCGGCTCACCGCGGTTGCGGAAACGGCGCGCGAGATGCTCGACGAGCGGCAGATGCATGCGGACCAGCTGGTTGCGCAGTTCCGCGTACTGCGGGCTGCCCTCCTGCAGCGTGCGCAGCCTGACGAACATCTCGCGTGCGCCACTGCGGTCCTGAGGACCGTGCCGCGTGCCGTGCACGCTCGGCACACCCTGCCCGTCGTCCTCGGGGTTTCGCTCGTGCTCGCTCATCGTCCCGCCCGTTGCCCTTCCCCGAGCCCCCGCCTCCTTCCCCGCGTTCGCGTCTTCGCGTGAACGGGGGGAATCCCCGTGAAGGGGAGGACCTTCATGGCCGGCCCCGGCTCCACCTCGCGCCCGTGCGGGCGTGCCCCGCACGGCGCCGCCGCGCGCCCGCCTGCCGCCCGTACGGCCGGCCGCCGACGGCTCGTCCTCCGGGTGCGGCCTGGCCTGCTCCGGGATGCCGTCGATACCGCCCGCCGCGCGCCGGGGCACGGACGGGCCGCCCGGGGTGGTACCACCCGGGCTCCTGGCCCCGTCCGTGCGGGCGTACGTCCCGCCCTCGGCCGGCAGCTCCCGTGTGCCGTGCTCTTCGTCCCGCACCGGCCCGTCCCCGTTCCTCACGCCGGCCCTGGTCCCGCGCCGCGCTGTTTGTAGAGGCTGATCGACACGGTCTTGTCCTCGTCCACGGCGGAGGAGACCTTGCCCGCGAGCGCGGACAGGACGGTCCAGGCGAACGTGTCCCGCGAGGGCGCGTGACCGTCCGTGGTCGGGGCCGAGACGGTCACCTCGAGCGAGTCGTCGACCAGCCGGAAGACGCAACTGAGCACCGAGCCGGGCACGGCCTGCTGGAGCAGGATCGCGCAGGCCTCGTCCACCGCGATGCGCAGGTCCTCGATCTCGTCGAGGGTGAAGTCCAAGCGGGCCGCGAGACCGGCTGTGGCCGTCCGCAGCACCGACAGGTAGGCACCCGCAGCCGGCAGCCGGACCTCCACGAAGTCCTGGTTCGCCGCGGGCTCGCCTGCGATCTGGGACACCCTCACCTCCAAGGTGGTACAAGCTTTCTCAGGGCCGAGGGTCGCCCCCCGGGGTAACGCGGTTCATGGTTCAGCGGTGACGCTACCGCGCTCGCGGCATTCCTGTCCCGGGACCCCAAGCCCCCGCTGTCACTCGTAGTAAAGCCGCGAATACACTGCGTGGCTAGAGGTCTGCGGGCCCAAAGGGGAACAGCGCGGGCCGGAATCTCGTACCCAGACACCGGACGGTCGAATCGTCGAACCGCCGCGGCCTTGCTCGCAGAAGCGCAGCCGCAGGGGTGTGGCCGTACAAGCCGGTTGCACGGGCGCAGTCGTTGTACGGGTCGCAGGGGCCGCAGGGGTGCGGTCACACGAGCACGTGGTCCACGAAGCACCAGCGCCAGTTCTCGCCGGGCTCGAGGGTCCGCATCACCGGGTGCCCCGTTTCCTTGTGGTGCCGGGTCGCGTGCCGTGCCGGCGAGGAGTCGCAGCACGCGACATGCCCGCAGGTCAGGCACAGCCGCAGCTGCACCGGATCCGTGCCGTCCGCCAGGCACTCCGGACAGGTCTCGCTCGCGGGCGCGGGCTCCGGGTGCGGCAGCGTGCCGACGTGCGTGCACTGTTTCATGGTTGCCAGGTTACGACGGGTATGCGGGGAACTGTGCGGAAAAGCCGGAGAGAAGCGAGAACGACGGGCGGGTGAGGGCGATGGACGTGATGCCGCTGCTGTCGCTGGTCGCGGGCAGCGCCGCGGTGGCCGGGGCCGCCCGGCGCACCCCCGTACCGGCGCCTTTGCTGCTGGTCGCGACCGGACTGGCGGTCTCCTCCCTCCCCGGGGTCCCCGCCTACACCCTCGACCCCGATGTGGTCCTGCCGCTGCTGCTGCCCCCGCTGCTGTACACCTCGACCCGGGACAGCTCCTATCTCGGCCTGCGCGCGCATCTGCGGGCCGTGGCGCTGCTCTCGGTCGGATACGTGCTGTTCGCGACCTTCGTGGTCGGCTGGGCCGTGTATCTGATCGTGCCGGGGCTGCCGTTGACGGCCGCGCTGGTGCTGGGCGCGGTGGTGGCGCCGCCGGACGCGGTCGCGGCGACGGCGGTGGCCCGCCGGCTCGGGCTGCCCTCACGGGTCACCACGATCCTGCAGGGGGAGTCCCTGTTCAACGACGCCACCGCGATCACCGCCTACAAGGTGGCGGTGGCCGCCGCGGTCGGCGAGGGCGCGACCTGGGCCGGGGGCGCCATGGAGTTCCTGGTCGCGGCCGCCGGCGGCGTCGGCGTCGGGCTGGTGCTGATGGCGCCGCTGCACTGGCTGCGCACCCGCCTGAGGGAACCGCTGCTGCAGAACACGCTCTCCCTGCTGATCCCGTTCGTCGCCTACGGCGTCGCCGAAGAGCTGGGCGCCTCCGGTGTCCTCGCCGTCGTCACGGTCGCCCTCTACCTCGGCCACCGCGCGTGGGAGGTCGACTTCGCCACCCGGCTCCAGGAGGAGGCGGTGTGGAAGATGGTCGCGTTCATCCTGGAGTCCTCGGTGTTCGCCCTCATCGGACTGCAACTGCCCGTCGTCCTGGAGGGCCTTCTGAGGACGCACGCGGGCGCCGAGGCCGCCTGGTACGCGATCGCCGTCTTCCTGGCGGTCGTCGTCACCCGGTTCGTGTGGGTGTATCCGGCGACGTTCCTGCCCCGCGGGCTGTTCCGGCGCATCCGCGAGCGGGAGGAGAACCCCACCTGGAAGGGCGCGATGGTCACCTCCTGGGCCGGGATGCGAGGCGTGGTGTCCCTGGCCATCGCCTTCTCGATCCCGGCCGTGCTGCACGACGGCGATCCGTTCCCCAAGCGCGATCTGCTGCTCTTCCTGACCTTCACCACGGTCATCGGAACGCTGGTGGTGCAGGGCCTGACGCTGCCGCCGCTGATCCGTCTGCTGAGGTTCCCCCACCGCAGCCCGCAGCAGGAGACCCTGACCGAGGCGAACGCCCAGGCCCAGGCCTCCCGGGCCGCCGAGCGACGACTGGAGGAACTCCTGAGGGACGAGCGC
Source organism: Streptomyces thermoalcalitolerans (assembly GCF_039525155.1). Taxonomy (NCBI): domain Bacteria; kingdom Bacillati; phylum Actinomycetota; class Actinomycetes; order Kitasatosporales; family Streptomycetaceae; genus Streptomyces; species Streptomyces thermoalcalitolerans. The sequence continues at coordinate 56,520 of NZ_BAAAHG010000028.1, forward strand.
AACGCCCTGCCCCAGCCGCTCGCCGACCGGCTCCGCGCGGCCCTGGAACGCCGCCGCAACTCCGTGTGGGAACGCCTCGGCCAGACCGATCCGGCCACCGGCGAGTCGGCGGACGACACCTACCGCCGGCTGTTCCGGGAGGTGATCGGCGCCGAGCGCGAGGTCTTCGTGCGTCTGCGGGACAAGCGGTACATCGACGACGAGATGCTGCGCACCCTGCTGCGCAGGCTGGACCTGGAGGAGGCGGTCGCCCACCGGGAGCCCCTGTGAGCGGGGCGGGAAAGCAGCCGGGCACACGGGTCAGGGCCGCTCCGGGAAGGGGCTGCCCGTGACGACCGCGGCGATCGTCGTCCCGCGCGCGAAGGCGCCCTCCTCGGCCAGGGCGACCAGGGCGTACAGCAGTTTGGCGACGTAGAGACACTCGACGGGGACGCCGTGCCGGGCGGTGAAGTCCTCGGCGAACGCGTCGAGTTCGGGTGTGATGCGGGCGAAGCCGCCGAAGTGGAAGCGTTCGTCGAGCCACCAGGTGCCGCGACGGGCGCCGAAGGCCCGCTCCTGCAGGGCCTGGATGTCCGCCGCCAGAAAGCCCCCCTTGAGGACCGGCACGCCCAGGACGCGCCGGCCGGGCGGGAGGCCCGCGGCCAGACCGGCCAGGGTGCCGCCGGTGCCGCAGGCCAGGGCGACGACGTCGGCGCGGTCGCCGAGCTCCTCGCCCAGGGCCCGGCAGCCGCGTACGGCGGGGACGTTGCTGCCGCCCTCGGGGACGACGTACGGATCCTCGACCCCGAGGGCGCGCAGGACGGCGGCGAGCGTCTCCGGCTCGGCCTTGCGGCGGTACGTCGACCGGTCGACGAAGTGCAGCCGCATCCCGTCGGCCGCGCACCGGGCCAGGGAGGGGTTGAGGGGGCGGTCGGCGAGCTCCTGCCCGCGGACCACACCGACCGTGCGCAGGCCGAGCAGACGGCCCGCGGCGGCGGTCGCGCGCAGATGGTTGGACCAGGCGCCGCCGAAGGTCACGATCGTCCGTCCGGCCGCGGCCCTCAGGTTCGGCGTGAGTTTGCGCCACTTGTTGCCCGTCAGCTCCGGATGGATCAGGTCGTCGCGCTTGAGGAGCAGCCGCAGACCGCGCCGGGCGAAGCGGTCGTCGTCGAGCTCCTGCAGGGGCGAGGGGAGGCGCGGGGAGAGCGCGGCGGGATCGGGGACGGCGGAGCTGGTCACGGGCCCATTCTCCAGGGCGGCGGACCCGCCCGCCGCCGGGAGGAAGTTCCCATGTCTGCCCGGGACGACGGTGATCCATTCCCGCTCTTTCGGGTAATGGCACAGTCACGTTTCGCGGTGGAAGGGTGGTGCCCGCACATCGATGCCGGCGCCGGACGTGCCGGGCAGGAACGGGAGGGCAATTCTCCATGACGGTAGGCGAAGAGATCCGCACGGAGCAGAACAGGCCTCAGCAGAGCCTCGGCACCGCGGCCGCGCGGAACCTGGCCACCACCACCAAGTCCGTTCCCCAGATGCAGGAGATCAGCTCGCGCTGGCTGCTGCGCATGCTGCCCTGGGTCGACGTACAGGGCGGCACCTACCGGGTGAACCGGCGGCTCACCTATGCCGTCGGCGACGGCCGCATCACCTTTGTGAAGACCGGTGACCGCGTCGAGGTCATCCCCGCCGAACTCGGCGAGCTGCCGGCCCTGCGGGGATACGAGGACGAGGACGTGCTCTCGGAACTCGCCCAGCGCTGCCGGCAGCGGGAGATCGGGGCCGGCCAGGTGATCGCCTCGTTCGGCAACCAGGCCGACGAGGTGTACCTGCTGGCGCACGGCAGGGTCCAGAAGGTCGGCACCGGTCCCTACGGCGACGACCAGGTCCTCGGTGTCCTCGCCGACGGCGCGTACTTCGGCGACCAGGTGCTCCTCGACCCGGACGCCATCTGGGAGTACACCGCCCGCGCGGACACCCCGTGCACCGTCCTCGTCCTGTCCCGCCACGACTTCGAGCAGGTCGCCGACCGCGCCGAGTCGTTGCGCACCCATCTCCAGAGGCGGCGCTCGATTCCCGAACAGCGCGCCAACGCCTACGGGGAGAAGGCGGTCGACCTCGCCGCCGGACACACCGGGGAGCCGGACATCCCGCACACCTTCGTCGACTACGAGCCCCGCCCCCGCGAGTACGAGCTGAGCATCGTCCAGACCGTCCTGCGCATCCACACACGCGTGGCCGACCTCTACAACCATCCGATGAACCAGACGGAGCAGCAGCTCCGGCTGACCATCGAGGCGTTGAAGGAGCGCCAGGAGCACGAGCTGATCAACAACCGTGACTTCGGTCTGCTCCACAACTGCGAGTACGACCAGCGGATCCAGCCGCACGACGGTGTGCCGGGCCCCGACGACATGGACGAGCTGCTCAGCCGGCGCCGCGGCACCAAGCTCTTTCTCGCCCATCCGCGCGCGATCGCCGCCTTCGGCCGCGAGCTGAACAAGCGGGGACTGGTCCCGGAGACCATCGACGTGGGCGGCAACCGCATCCCCACCTGGCGCGGGGTGCCGATCTTCCCGTGCAACAAGATCCCGGTCACCGAGGCCAGGACCAGCTCGATCATCGCGATGCGCACCGGCGAGGACGACCAGGGGGTCATCGGGCTGCGGGCCAGGGGCATTCCCGACGAGGTCGAGCCGAGCCTGTCCGTGCGGTTCATGGGCATCAACGAGCAGGCGATCATCAAGTACCTGGTGACGAGCTACTTCTCGGCAGCGGTACTGGTGCCGGACGCGCTGGGCGTCCTGGAGAACGTCGAGGTCGGCCGTTGGCGCTGACGACGCGCGCCGCCTTTTCGGTGTCCCGGCCCGCCGGGCCGGGTACACCTGGGAGTGCGCGCCACATTGCGGCTGCGGAAGTCCCACCGTCCGCGGTCTCTTCCGAGGGGGGTCGGAGGTGGATCGGATGGCTGAGTTCATGACGGAGACGGCACACCGGGCGGCGGCCGTGTCCCGGCCCGCGATGACGGAACGGCCGGGAGCTTCGGAGGACACCACCGGTCTGCCCCTCCCGCGCCGTGCCGCCGGCAGTCCGGCGGACGGTTCGGCGGAGGCGCCCGACGGGCATGACGCGGCGCTGATTCTCGAACGCTCCCGGCAGTCGGTCGATCCCGAGTTACGGGCGGCGGTCGCCACCCTGCCCGCCCCGATGCGCCGGATCGCGCGCTACCACTTCGGCTGGGAGCACGCGGACGGCACACCGGCCGAGGGCAACGGGGGCAAGGCGATCAGGCCGGCGCTCGTCCTCGCGGCGGCCGCCGCGCTCGGCGGGCCGGAGGCGAGAGCGGGGACGGCGCGGGCCGCCGCCGCGGTGGAACTGGTCCACAACTTCACGTTGCTGCACGACGACGTGATGGACCGGGACACCACCCGCCGGCACCGGCCCACCGCCTGGACGGTGTTCGGTGACACCGACGCGATCCTCGCCGGGGACGCCCTCCAGGCACTGGCCCTGCGGCTGCTCGCCGAGGACCGGCATCCGGCGAGCCGGGCGGCCGCCGCCCGGCTCGCGGCCTGTGTGGTCGAACTGTGCGCGGGCCAGCATGCGGACACGGCCCTGGAACAGCGGGCTCCCGGTGAGGTCACGCTCGCCGAGGCACTGGCCATGGCCGAGGCCAAGACGGGCGCACTGCTCGGCTGTTCCTGCGCCGTCGGCGCGCTGTACGGGGGAGCGGGGGAGGAGCAGGCCGAGGCGCTGGACGCATTCGGACGGCAGGCGGGGCTCGCCTTCCAGCTGATCGACGACGTGATCGGCATATGGGGCGACCCGGCCCGCACGGGAAAGCCGGCCGGTGCCGATCTCGCGGCGCGCAAGAAGTCCCTGCCGGTGGTCGCCGCGCTGACCTCCGGTACCCCGGCCGCCGCCGAACTCGCCGAGCTGTACGCCCGGCCCCACCGGGAAGGACGGGAAGGAGAAGAGGAACTGGAGCGCATCGCGCTGGCGGTGGAGCGGGCCGGCGGCCGGGACTGGGCCCAGACCCAGGCGGCCGACCGGATGGCCCGGGCCGTGGACGACCTGGCCCGTGCCGTCCCCGACCCCGCGCACGCGGGCGGCCTGCTGGCCCTGGCCGAGTTCGTGACCAGGCGCACCAGCTGACCCCGCCCCACCGGGAAGACCCCGGAGTCACCGGGCCCGTACGGCTCCTGACACCGTACGGGCCCGGGACTTCCGGTCCGGCGGGTCCCGCACTGCCCCACGATGTGCGGGGCCCGCTCTTTCCTCCAGGTTCAACACCTCCATGAACAGGGAGAGTTGAGCTGAATCGAAGGGCCGGAGGGATGGGCGTGGGCATCCGGCCGGCACGGCAGGGCGACCGCGAACCGGCCGTACGACTGCTGGACGAGGCCTTCCACGCCGGTCCGGGCTCACGAACCGCGGACAGCACTGAGTGCTCCGGCCGGCCCCCGCCGACGGCGGGCCGGGTCGTCCGCGGGGGTGCGTACGCGGATCACCTCCGGTCCCGGGGCCGTTCCATGAACCGCAGCAGATTCCCGGCCGGGTCCCGGAACGCGCAGTCGCGGACGCCGTACGGCTGGTCCATCGGCTCCTGGACGACATCGACGCCGTGTTTCCGGACGCGGGCGAAGAGGGCGTCGCAGTCGGTGGTGCTGAAGATGACCCCGCGGAGCATGCCCTTGGCCAGGAGCCGGGCCATGGCCTCCTTGTCGGCGGGGGAGGCGTCGGGGTGAGCGGCGGGCGGCTCCAGGACGATCTCCACGTCCGGTTGGAGCGGCGACCCCACGGTCACCCACCGCATCCCCTCGAACTCGACGTCGTTGCGGACTTCCAGCCCCAGTACGTCGCGGTAGAAGGTGAGCGCCTTGTCGTGGTCGTCGACAGCGATGAAGCACTGGTGGAGTGTGAGGTCCATTCCCTCACGCTACGGCGCCGGCGGCGGTCCTGTGCGCCTCGGGCGGGTGAAGGTCCGGGCCACGCACGCCGGAATCACCGCGCCGTCCTCGTGCGACCGGGCCCGGTAGGCGCTCGGCGTCTCCCCGACGAGCTTGGTGAACCGCGAGCTGAACGACCCCAGCGAGGTGCACCCCACCGCCAGGCACACCTCCGTCACGCTCATGTCCCCGCGTCTGAGCAGCGCCTTCGCCCGCTCGATGCGCCGGGTCATGAGATACCCGTACGGCGTCTCCCCGAAAGCGGCACGGAAACTGCGCTGGAAGTGCCCCGGCGACATCAGCGCGGTCCGCGCCAGCGCGGCCATGTCCAGCGGCTTCGCGTACTCACGGTCCATGCGGTCGCGGGCACGGCGCAGCCGCACCAGGTCTTCGAGTGTCATCCCGTCAGCATGGCACGGGGCAAGGACAAAGCGGCCGGAGAGCCGGAGAGGGAGGGAGAGCTCCGGCTCGGCGGGAAGGGTCCGGGGTTTCCCGCCGGCGGTGGAGGAGCTGCCGGACGGCCGGGACCTGACAGCCTGTCGGACCCCACGGCGTGCGTCCGCATCAGAACGGCACTCTCGGCCCTTGTGCGGCACCCGGGATCCGCCGCCGAGGCAGCGAGGGAGGCGCCGGCGGGGGTTTCCGCCGTACGCCGCGGGGTGGACCGCTCCGGGCCGGGACCCCTTTGGGGGCGGAGAAGACCGCACCCGGCCCGTTGTGGACGCCGTGCGCGGCGGCCTGTGGACCGGGTGCGGACAAGGAGACGCTGCAACCAAGGAAATTGCAGGTCAGAGGGCGTGATTCAAGGTCAGGCCTTCTTGGTCTCCCAGAAGATCTTGTCGATCTGGGCGATGTAGTCCAGCGCCTTCTGACCCGTGGCCGGGTCGGTGGAGGCCTTGGCGGCGGAAAGGGCCTTCAGGGTGTCGTTGACCAGCTGGTGCAGCTCCGGGTACTTCTCGAAGTGCGGGGCCTTGAAGTAGTCGCTCCAGAGCACGGAGACGTGGTGCTTCGCAAGCTCGGCGCGCTGCTCCTTGATGACAGCGGCACGCGCCTGGAAGTGCGGGTCGTCGTTGCCGGCCATCTTCTCCTGGATGGCCTTCACCGACTCCGCCTCGATACGGGCCTGGGCCGGGTCGTATACGCCGCAGGGGAGGTCGCAGTGCGCGCTGACCTTGACCTTGGGAGCAAACAGGCGGGAAAGCATGAAGCAATCCTTCCTCGTGATCGTCTTCTCAGGTGGGACATTACTCCTTGCAGGGCCTGTTTTGGCGAGTGCCCCCCGGGGCTTAGGACAAAAGTCCGGGGTGAGACTGGGATTGGTGGAGGAACGGACCGGGGAGGTGCCGGGAATGCCGGAGCTGTGGCAGGGGAGCGAGCGCAGGGGAGCCGTACTGCCCTTCGGCCTGGCCGAGGTGACCGGGCCGTCCATGGTGCCCACGCTGTACCACGGGGACCGGCTCGTGGTGCAGTACGGCGCACGCATCCGGCCGGGTGACGTGGTGGTCCTGCGGCATCCGTTCCAGCAGGACCTGCTGGTCGTCAAGCGCGCGGCGGAGCTGCGCGAGGGCGGCTGGTGGGTGCTCGGGGACAACCCTCACGCCGGGGGCGACAGCACCGACTACGGGACCGTGCCCGAGGACCTGATCCTGGGCAAGGTGCGGTTCCGCTACCGGCCGCGCAAGCCCGCTCAGCGCTCGCCGCTCGCGCTGGTGCGCTGGGCGCTGTCGGCGGCCAGGCCCGTTTTCACCGACCGGTCGGCCTCCAGGCGCTTGCGGGCGCGGTAGGCCGCCACATTGGCGCGGGTCGCGCAGCGGTCGGAGCAGTAGCGGCGCGAGCGGTTGGTCGAGGTGTCCAGGTAGGCGTTGCGGCACGGCGGGGCCTCGCACAGGCCGAGGCGGTCGACGCCGTACTCCGTCAGATGGAACGCCAGGCCCATGGCCGCGATGGCCGCGTAGCCGGCCGTGGCGTTGGACGGATGGTCCGCCAGGTGCAGGTGCCACAGCGGGCGGCCGTCCTTGTCGCGGTGGTCGTGCCCGGAGATCTGCGGGCTCACCGGGAATTCCAGCAGCAGCGAGTTCAGCAGGGCCACCGCGAGGGTCTCGTCGCCCGTGTCGGCCGCCTCGAAGACCGCGCGCAGCCGGGCCCGCACCGAGCGGAGGCGGGTGACGTCGGCGTCGGTGGCGCGGCGGGCGGCCGAGGCGTTGGCGCCGAACAGGTCCCGGACGGCCTCGACCGAGGTCAGGCTGTCCTTGCCCCGGGCCGGGTCCTCGCTGTTCACGAGGCGTACGGCGTAGTCCGAGTAATAGGCCAGTTCCACTTGTGGTCCTTACGGAGGGCACTCTATGGTCGGGGGTGGTCGGGTAACAACCGGTCGTGCCTTCAGGGTATTACGCAGCGTGCATGAGGGAGGGACATGCGATGACGGACACGGACACGGGGGCCGCCACCGCAACCGGTGACGACTGGCGGGCCTGGCAGGAGAGCTGGGACCGCCAGCAGGAGTGGTACATGCCCGACCGGGAGGACCGCTTCCGCATCATGCTCGACATGGTGGAGGCCTTCGTCGGACCCGATCCGCGTGTCCTCGACCTCGCCTGCGGCACCGGCAGCATCACCGCCCGTCTCCTGGACAGGTTCCCCCAGGCCACCAGCACCGGGATCGACCTCGACCCCGCCCTGCTCACCATCGCGCGGGGCACCTTCGCCGGCGACGGGCGGGTGACCCTCGTCGAGGCCGACCTCAAGGATCCCGACTGGCCCGCCCGGCTCCCGTACGACACGTACGACGCGGTCCTCACCGCCACGGCCCTCCACTGGCTGCGCAGGGAAACCCTGGAAGTCCTCTACGGTCAGGTCGCACGGCTCGTCCGCCACGGCGGTGTCTTCATGAACGCCGACCACATGGTCGACGACAGCACACCGAGGATCAACGCCGTCGAGGCCGCCTACAGCCGCGCCCGCAGGGACCGGGCCCTGCAGAGCGGTGCCCTCGACTGGGCGGAGTGGTGGGACCGGGCCGCCAAGGATCCGGTCCTCGCCGGGCCGACGGCCCGCCGCTTCGAGATCTACGGCGCTCATGCCGACGGTGAGATGCCCTCCCCCGCCTGGCACGCGCGCGTCCTGCGCGAGCGGGGCTTCGCGGAGGTCCGTCCGGTGTGGTGCTCGCCGTCGGACACGCTGCTGCTGGCGCTGAAGTAGCCGGGGCGGACGGACGGCGGACGGACAGCCGAAGGGGCGGTACGGCAGGACCGCACCGCCCCTTTCGCCCTTTTCACGCGCCTGCTTTCACAGCACCTTCGACAGGAACGACTTCGTCCGCTCGTGCTGCGGGTTCGTCAGGACCTCGCGCGGGTTGCCGGACTCGACCACCACGCCGCCGTCCATGAAGACGAGGCTGTCGCCGACCTCGCGGGCGAAGCCCATCTCGTGGGTGACGACCACCATCGTCATACCGGACTCGGCGAGGTCGCGCATGACGTCGAGGACGTCACCGACCAGCTCCGGGTCGAGCGCCGAGGTCGGCTCGTCGAACAGCATCAGCTTCGGGTCCATGGCCAGGGCCCGGGCGATCGCCACGCGCTGCTGCTGGCCGCCGGAGAGCTGCGAGGGGTAGTGCCCCGCGCGGTCGGCCAGGCCGACGCGCTCCAGCAGCTGCATCGCCCGTTCCTTGGCCTCGGCCTTGTTCATGCCCTTGACCTGGACCGGCGCCTCCATGACGTTCTCCACGGCCGTCATGTGAGGGAACAGGTTGAAGCGCTGGAAGACCATGCCGATGTTCCGGCGCTTCATGGCGACCTCACGGTCGCGCAGCTCGTACAGCTTGTCGCCCTGCTGCCGGTAGCCGACCAGCTCGCCGTCGACGTACAGCCGGCCGGCGTTGATCTTCTCCAGGTGGTTGATGCAGCGCAGGAAGGTCGACTTGCCGGAGCCGGAGGGGCCGATGAGGCAGAACACCTCGCCCGCCTTGACCTCCAGGTCGATGCCCTTGAGCACCTCGACCTGGCCGAAGGACTTGTGCACGCCCTCGGCCCTGACCATGGGGACGGAGGCGTCGCGCGCGGCGGTGTCCTGCTGGGGGAGCTTGTCGGTCATGCCGTGACCTTCCTGCTGGAGAAGGACATCAGGTGTCCCTTGACCCTCTGCCACGGCGTCGGCGGCAGGTTGCGGGTGGAGCCGCGGGCGTAGTAGCGCTCGATGTAGTACTGCCCGACGCTCAGCACCGAGGTCAGGATCAGGTACCAGGCGGCGGCCAGGAAGTACATCTCCACCGGGGCGCCGGAGATCTGACCGATGTCCTGGGCGTAGCGGAACAGCTCCGAGAACTGCACCGCGGACACCAGCGAGGTCGTCTTCAGCATGTTGATGACCTCGTTGCCCGTGGGAGGCACGATCACGCGCATCGCCTGCGGGATGATGATCCGGCGCAGCGTCTTGCCGTGGCTCATGCCCAGCGCGTGTGCCGCCTCGGTCTGGCCCTCGTCGACCGAGAGCAGACCGGCCCGGCAGATCTCCGCCATGTACGCCGCTTCGTTCAGACCGAGGCCGAGCAGCGCCGTCAGCAGCGGCGTCATGAAGTTCGACCAGTAGTCCTTGTAGAACGGCATCAGGTTGATGTACTCGAAGACCAGGCCCAGGTTGAACCAGACGAACAGCTGGACCAGGACCGGGGTCCCCCGGAAGAACCAGATGTAGAACCAGGCGATGGCCGAGGTCACCGGGTTCTTCGACAGGCGCATCACCGCCAGGATGATGCCGCCGGCGATGCCGATCAGCATCGACAGGACCGTCAGCAGGAGGGTCTTGCCGACGCCGGTCATGATCCGGTCGTCGAAGAAGTAGTCCGGCACCGCCTGCCAGTTGATCTTGCCCTGGCTGAAGGCGTAGAGGATCGCGGCGAGGATCGCGAGGGCGATGAGGGCGGAGACGTACCGCCCGTAGTGCCGGACCGGGATGGCCTTGATGGCCTGGGGCCCGGCCGGGGGAGCGCCCTGGGGATCCGCCGTCTTGTCGATGTCAGCAGTCACGGGTGTTGCCTCTCAGTGGCCGCTTCCGGTGCGGTCACTTGCCGCCGTTGATGACGGCTTCCTTCACGGCACCGTCCTGGGCGCCCCACTTCTCCAGGATCTTCTGGTACTCGCCGTTCTGGATGATCGCGTTCATCGCGGCCTGCAGCGCGTCGCGCAGCTGGGTGTTCTTCTTGCTCACCGCGATGCCGTACGGGGCCGAGTCGACCTGCTCGCCGACGATCTCGAAGTCCTTGCCGCCGCCGGAGGTCTTGACCGCGTACGCGGCGACCGGGAAGTCCGAGGAGGCCGCGTCGGCGCCGCCCGAGCGCAGACGGGTCTGGGCCTGCTGGTCGTCGTCGAAGCGCTGGAGAGCGATCGTCTTGCCCTTGGGGCACTTCTTCGCCTCGGCCTTCGCGAGGTCCTCCGAGACGGTCCCGCGCTGCACGGCGAGCTTCTTGCCGCACAGGTCGGCCCAGCCGGTGATGCCCTTGGTGTCACCCTTGCGGGTGTAGATCGAGACACCGGCGACCATGTAGTCGACGAAGTCGACGCCCTCGCCGACCTTCTTGCCCGTCTCGGGGTCGAGGCCCTCCTGACGGCTCTTGTTGTCCGTCATCGCCGACATCGCGATGTCGTAGCGGTTGGAGCGCAGACCGGTGAGCAGGGCGTCGAAGGTGCCGTTCTCGAACTGGAAGGTCACACCGAGCTGCTTGCCCATCGCGTCCGCGAGGTCCGGGTCTATGCCGACGACCTTGCCCGACTCGTCCTTGAACTCGACCGGCGGGTAGGCGATGTCCGAGCCGACCCGGATGACGCCCTTGGCGCGGATGTCGGCGGGGAGCTTGTCGGCCAGCGGGGCGGAGGCGGCGGAGCTGCTGCCGGAGGAGTTGTCGCTGTTCTTCGTCTGGTCACCGCAGCCAGTGAGCAGCAGGGCGCCTGCGACCGCGATCGCAGACACCGCGGCACATCGGGAGCGCGCGGCGGTCGTACGACGGGTGGAGCTTGCGGTCATGGTGGTTCCTCCGGCTGGTGGATGGGGCTGCCGATGAGTGGACGAGGGCAACACCTTTGGGTGTCGTTGCCTCGTGTGATTGACGGCATCTTGCCATTCGGATTGCGCCATCCAGGGGTCTCGTCATGTCAAAATCGGGTAACGGGCAACACCCGGACACACGGAGTAAGGCTGTCATTGCCGAATCATCTGCGGCGGCAGCTTCCTCTGGCCGGAAGACCTTCGGTCCATCTCGGGGTGTGGCCTGCCGAAACGGAGTAATGGGGCGCTTTTGAGCCCATCGCCGGGATCTGGCGGGAAATAGGCCCTTTACGGGGCAGATGTCAGGTCGGCGTCATGTGACCTTTGCGTTATGCACTCGTCGTCGGCGCCGTCCGTCCGGTAAGAAGGATCCTTACACCCCTCATCCGGGGCTCAGGGTGCGTGTGCGGCGCATCCGTCGCGCATGGGTCTGACCGCATCAGCCATCGACCATGCGCGGTCCCGCCCACCCCTCACCAGGGAGTGGCAACCCTCAAACCATGAATACTTAAGGGGTAAAAACAAGTGGCAGCGGAGATCGTCAATCCTCGCAGCGACAGCACGGGGCAGGAGAGCGGAGCAGAGCCGCTCGATTCCTTCGACCCGGCCTTCGCGCTGCACCGCGGCGGCAAGATGGCTGTCCAGGCCACCGTGCCCGTCCGCGACAAGGACGACCTGTCCCTGGCATACACGCCCGGCGTCGCGCGTGTGTGCTCCGCGATCGCGGAACAGCCGGAGCTGGTCCACGACTACACCTGGAAGTCGTCCGTCGTCGCTGTCGTGACCGACGGTACGGCCGTGCTGGGTCTGGGCGACATCGGCCCCGAGGCCTCCCTCCCGGTGATGGAGGGCAAGGCGATCCTGTTCAAGCAGTTCGGCGGCGTGGACGCCGTCCCGATCGCGCTCGACACCACCGACGTCGACGAGATCGTCGAGACCGTGGCGCGTCTCGCGCCGTCCTTCGGCGGGGTGAACCTGGAGGACATCTCGGCGCCCCGGTGCTTCGAGATCGAGCGCAGACTGCAGGAGCGTCTGGACATCCCGGTCTTCCACGACGACCAGCACGGCACGGCGGTCGTGACGCTGGCGGCGCTGCGCAACGCGGCGCGGCTGAGCGGGCGGGGGATCGAGGAGCTGCGGGCCGTCATCTCGGGCGCGGGTGCGGCCGGTGTCGCCATCGCCAGGATGCTGGTCGGGGCCGGTATCGGCGATGTCGCCCTCGCGGACCGCAAGGGTGTCGTGTCGGCCGACCGGGACGATCTGACGCCGGTCAAGCGGGAGCTGGCCGAGTCCACCAACAAGGCGGGCATCAGCGGGTCCCTGGAGGAGGCGCTGAACGGCGCCGATGTCTTCATCGGCGTCTCCGGCGGCACGGTGCCGGAGAGGGCCGTGGCGTCGATGGCCAAGGGCGCCTTCGTGTTCGCCATGGCCAACCCGACTCCCGAGGTGCACCCCGAGATCGCGCACAAGTACGCGGCGGTCGTGGCGACCGGACGGTCGGACTTCCCCAACCAGATCAACAACGTCCTGGCGTTCCCGGGCATCTTCGCGGGTGCGCTGCAGGTGCGGGCGTCCCGCATCACCGAGGGCATGAAGATCGCGGCGGCCGAGGCGCTGGCCGGGGTCGTCGGGGACGACCTCGCCGCGGACTATGTGATCCCGTCGCCGTTCGACGAGCGGGTCGCGCCGGCCGTGACCGCGGCGGTGGCCGCGGCGGCCCGCGCGGAGGGTGTCGCCCGCCGCTGACGTGACCCGACGAGCCCCGCCCGGACGGACGCCGACGGGCGGGGCCGTTCCTTCCGGCGCGTTTTCTCCGGCGCGTTCTCCGGCGCGGCTCCTTGGTCCCGCTCTCCGGCACGGCTCCTTCTTCCGGGCAAGAGGGCGTGTGTCACAGAGGCGTGCGGTTTCGCGGGCGTGCGTGCGCCCCTATCGTCAAGGTCATGTTCGCTGTCTACGCCGCCCGAATCGACCGCGACCAGCCGCTGAACGGCCTGGAGACGGGGGAGCGCCCGGCCCCCGAGGCCCGCCCCGGCTGGAGCATCGTCAATGTCAGGGCCGCCTCCCTGAACCACCACGACTTCTGGTCGCTCAGGGGAGTGGGCCTGTCCGAGGACAAACTGCCCATGATCCTCGGCTGCGACGCCGCCGGCGTCGACGAGGACGGCAACGAGGTCGTCCTGCACTCCGTGATCGGACAGAGCGGGCACGGGGTCGGGCCGAAGGAGCCCCGGTCCATCCTCACCGAGCGCTACCAGGGCACCTTCGCCGAGCAGGTCGCCGTGCCGACCTGGAACATCCTGCCCAAGCCCAGGGAGCTCTCCTTCGAGGAGGCGGCCTGCCTGCCCACGGCCTGGCTGACGGCGTACCGGATGCTCTTCACCAACGCGGGGGTGCGTCCCGGGGACTCCGTCCTGGTGCAGGGGGCCGGCGGCGGTGTCGCCACGGCCGCGATCCTGCTCGGCAAGGCGGCCGGGCTGCGGATGTTCGTCACCAGCCGGGACGAGGCCAAGCGCAAGCGGGCGGTGGAGCTCGGCGCGGTGGAGGCACTGGAGCCGGGGGCCCGGCTGCCGCAGCGGGTGGACGCCGTGCTCGAGACCGTCGGCGCGGCCACCTGGTCGCACTCGGTGAAGTCGCTGCGGCCCGGCGGCACGCTCGTCATCTCGGGGGCGACGAGCGGCGACCGGCCCCCGCACGCCGAGCTGACCCGCATCTTCTTCCTGGAGCTGAAGGTCGTCGGCTCGACCATGGGCACCAAGGACGAGCTGGAGGACCTGCTCTCCTTCTGCGCGGCCACGGGGGTGCGGCCCGTGATCGACGAGGTGCTGCCGATGGAGCGCGCCCGGGAGGGCTTCGAGCGGATGGCGTCGGGAGAGCTGTTCGGGAAGATCGTGCTCACCAACAACTGAGAGAACAGCTGAGGGAAGGCGCACTTCGAGCGGCCGGTCCGGGTTCGGACCGGCCGCTGGTGTGTCAACAGGGGTTGACATAGGGGTGATGTCAACATAGGTTGACAGGGTGAGTGAGGCAACCGATCTGGCCGAACGGGCCGGTGACCGTGATCCGAGGGTCGGGCTGCGGGCCGTCGCCGCCCTGCGGAAGCTGCTGGAGCAGCTGGAGGCCGTCCAGGTGCGCAGTGCGCGCAACCAGGGCTGGTCCTGGCAGGAGATCGCCAACGAACTCGGTGTGAGCCGGCAGGCCGTGCACAAGAAGTACGGGAGGCGTTGATGTTCGAGCGTTTCACCAAGGACGCCCGGGCGGTGGTCAAGGGGGCGGTCGAGCAGGCGGCGGCGGTGGGGGCGGCCTCGGTGGCTCCCGAGCATCTGCTGCTCGGGCTGCTGGAGAGGGAGGGGAGCCGGGCGTCCTTCGCGCTGGCCGTCCTCGGCGGAGGGGAGTGGAAGGACGCCGTGCGGGCGGAGCTGGCGGAGGTCCGCAGACGAGGCGGGCTGACGCGGGCCGAGACGGAGGCCCTGGCCGGGCTGGGGATCGACGTGGCGGAGATCGTGGCCCGGGTGGAGGACGCGTACGGGATCGGTGCGCTGTCCGGGAGCAGACGGGGCCGGAGGGTGGGGCACGTCCCGTTCGAGAAGGGGGCGAAGGGCGTGCTGCAGGGGGCCCTGCGCATCGCCCTCGCCCGCCGGGAACGGCACATCGGCGACGAGCACATCCTGCTCGCCCTCGTCAGCCGGCCCGGTGTCCCCGCCGAGGTGCTCGCCGGTCACGGCATGACCTATGAGTCCGTGAGCCGGGTGCTCCACGGGGGCGGCGAGGCCAAGGCGGGGTGACGCACGACGTCAGCCGGTCTTCTTCCGGTGGAGGAGGGCGGTGATGTGGGCCGCGGCCGAGGAGAGGTGGCGGCGTGCGTCCCGGAGCTGGGCGGCGGTGATGCCGTGGTCCCGGGCCGCATCGCGGATGTCGTCGCGGAAGCGGTCGAGGAGACGCTCCAGATCGCGGGCCGGGTCACCGGTGAAGTCCTCATGTGCCCAGGCCGGTTCGTAGTCGGCGGGGAAGTCCTTCGGGGTGTCGGAGTACTCCACGCGTGACGCCGTGCGGCCGAAGGCGCGGTCCTTGCCGAAGTCGCTGAACTCCTTGGCCAGTTCGGCCAGGCCCTCGCGCAGGCCGGTGGGCCAGTCGCCCCGGGCGAAGTGGCTCTGCACATGCTCCTGGACCCGCCGGGTGATGCGCTGCAGCTCCTCCTGCGCCTGGGCCCACGCCTGCTCCTGAGCCTCCTTGGCCTGGCGCCGGGCCCGCTGGGCCTCCTCGCGTGCTCTGCGGCTCTCGTCCTTGGCGCGCCGGGTCTGCTCCTTCCACGCCTGCTTGATCCGGCGCATCTCCTCCTTGGCGGCCTGCCAGGCCTCCTTGTCCTCGAAGCCGTCGTACTCCCCGGTGCCCTGCTGGGCCCGGGACGCCGCCGCGCGCATCTCGCGCCGCAGGTTGCCCGCCGCACCGCGCACATCGGCCCGGATCTCCGCGGCGAGCTCGGCGACCGACTCGCGGATCTCCAGTTCCAGATCGGCCAACTCGTCGCTGCGGTCGGCCAGTTCGGCCCGGCCGGCGTCCGTGATGGAGTACACCTTGCGGCCACCCTCGGTGGTGTGGGTGACCAGGCCCTCGGCCTCCAGCTTGGCCAGCCGCGGATACACGGTGCCCGCCGAGGGCGCGTACAGCCCGTGGAAGCGCTCCTCGAGGAGCCGGATCACCTCGTAGCCGTGGCGCGGGGCCTCGTCGAGCAGCTTGAGCAGGTAGAGGCGCAGGCGGCCGTGGGCGAAGACGGGAGGCATGTCAGAGCACCTTCTTGTCGGTCGTGCCGTCGGTCGGAGTATCGGTGGAATCCTCGTCCGGCCGGGTGTTCCGTGGCCCCGTCTCCCGCGGTTCGTCCTCGGCCGGCGGGCGCCGCAGCAGGGCGATCGAGCCGGAGACGGTCGTCGCCTTCAGCCTGCCGTTGCCCTCGCCGAGCCGTCCGGTGATCCGCTTGGCGCCCCACTGACCGGTGACCTTCAGGTCCTCGAAGGCGTTGGACACCGCCCCGCTGGCCGTGTTCGCCTCCACGCGCGCATCCGCCGGGTGGGGCAGCCGTATGGCGATCTCGCCGGAGACACTGGTCAGACTGACGTCGGTGGGGCTGCCCGCCGGATCGAGGTCGACGATCATCGAACCGCTCACCGAGTCGGCCCGCACCGAGGAGCCGGCGCCGTCGACCACCGTCAGATCCCCGGACACCGAGTTGAACCGCAGGGGGCCCGAGAGGGCCTGCGCCTCCACGCTGCCCGACACGGTGTCCGCGCGCACCGGGCCGGTCAGGCGCACCAGGGTCGTGTCACCGGAGACGCCCTTCACCACCGTGCGCCCGTCGATTCCCGAGACCATCGCGGCGGCCCCGACCACCCCGAGCTCCACCCGTGTGCTCGACGGAACGGCCACGGAGACCACGGCACTGCGCTGCCAGCCCTTGCTGTCCAGCCACTTGAGAAAGCCCTTCCAGGGCAGGTCCTCGTACGCCACGGTGAGCGTGCCGCCCTGCTGGGTGATCATCAGAGGCGGTCCCTCGATCTCGGAGATCTCCAGGCGGACGGAACTCCCGTCCGTGCCCATCACGTTCACCGTGCCGTTGACGATGCGGACGTTCAGCTCGGTCACCGGCTCGTCGAAGGTGAGCTTCCTGGGCTCGCCGACGGACCACTCGGACATGGTGGAGACCTCCCCGTCATGGGACGCAACACGTCATATCGCGTCGCCTACTGAACACGATATATCGTGCTCTTGGGAAGTCAAGACACTCGTTCCGGTGAGGCGAGACCTGTGCTGTGACGTCTGCTGTACGGCACCTGCGATACGGCACTCGTGACGTGACGCCTGTGATGCGACATCCGCGACGCGGCGTCTGCGGTACGGCGTCCGGGACACGGCCCCGGTGACCACGACGCCCCCCTGCGACTACGGCGGCCCTTGCGGCATACGACGTCCGGGCGTCCGGGGCGTGCCGGCCGGCCCCGAAAAAGCAGCAGGGCGCCCCCGAGGGACGCCCCATGCAGCCGCCGACGACGCGCGCGGGCCTCTGCTCGTCGTCCTCCGGCCGTTGTTCAGCTGTCCTCTTCCGTCGTACGGCCGTCCGCCGTGGCCGTCCGCCCGGTCGTCAGTCGTCGTCCTCGTCGTCCAGCCGGGCCAGCCAGGTCGCCAGCCGCTCCACCGGTACCTCGAAGTCCGGGTTCAAGTCGACGAAGGTGCGCAACTGCTCGGCGAGCCACTCGAAAGTGACCTCCTCCTGGCCCCGCCGCTTCTCCAGCTCTTCGATGCCACGGTCCGTGAAGTACATGAGGTCAAGGATAGGTGTGCCGAAGCGGCCGGGCCGCACCCCGTCCAAGGGGTGCGGCCCGGCCGTGCACGACCCGCAAGGGCGCTTACGCCTCGAACACCTCGCGCACCAGCTGTTCCTGCTCCGCCTGGTGCCGCTTCGCGGACCCCACGGCGGGAGAGGAGCTGTGTGGACGGGAGATACGGCGCAGCCGCTCGCCGGGCGGGATGTCCGCGCCGACCGCCAGGTCCAGGTGGTCGATGAGGTTCAGGGCGATGAACGGCCATGCGCCCTGGTTCGCCGGCTCCTCCTGGGCCCACAGGTACTTCTCGGCGTTCGGGTACTTCTTGATCTCCGCCTGGAGCTCGGCACCCGGCAGCGGGTACAGCCGCTCGAGGCGGATGATCGCCGTGTCCTTCACGCCCCGCTTCTGCCGCTCGGCGTCGAGGTCGTAGTAGACCTTGCCGGCGCAGAAGACGACCTTGCGCACCGCGTTCGGGTCGACCGAGGTGTCGCCGATGACCGGCCGGAACTGGCCCGTGGTGAACTCTTCCGTCTTCGAGGACGCCGCCTTCAGGCGCAGCATCGACTTCGGGGTGAAGACGACCAGCGGCTTGTGGTGCGGGTTGTGCACCTGCCACCGCAGGAGGTGGAAGTAGTTCGACGGCAGGGTCGGCATCGCGACCGTCATGTTGTTCTGCGCGCACAGCTGCAGGAACCGCTCCGGGCGGCCGGAGGAGTGGTCCGGGCCCTGGCCCTCGTAGCCGTGCGGCAGGAGCAGGACGACGCCGGAGGTCTGCCCCCACTTCTGCTCGGCGGAGGAGACGAACTCGTCCACGACCGTCTGGGCGCCGTTGGCGAAGTCGCCGAACTGGGCCTCCCACATGACGAGCGCGTTCGGACGGGCCAGCGAGTAGCCGTACTCGAAGCCCATCGCCGCGTACTCGGACAGCATGGAGTCGTAGACGTTGTACCGGGCCTGGTCCTCGGACAGGTACTGCAGCGGGGTGTAGTCCTCGCCGGTCTTGCGGTCGATGAGCACCGCGTGCCGCTGGCCGAAGGTGCCGCGGCGGGAGTCCTGGCCGGCCAGCCGGACCGGGATGCCCTCCAGCAGCAGCGAGCCGATGGCCAGGGTCTCGCCCATGCCCCAGTCGATCGCGTCTTCCTCGATCATGGCGGCCCGGCGCTGCAGCTGGGGCAGCAGCCGCGGGTGGACGGTGAAGCCCTCGGGGATGTTGACCTGGGACTCGGCGATGCGCTTGATGACCTCGGTGGAGACGGCCGTCGGGACCGGGACCGGGAAGCCGTCCTGCGGGTCCTGGGGGATCGCGGGAATCGGCTCGGAGGCGGTGGTGGCCTCGCGGACCTCGGTGAAGACCTTCTCCAGCTGGCCCTGGTAGTCCTGCAGGGCCTGCTCGGCCTCCTCCATGGTGATGTCGCCCCGGCCGATCAGCGACTCGGTGTAGAGCTTGCGCACCGAGCGCTTCTTGTCGATCAGGTCGTACATCAGCGGCTGGGTGAAGGCCGGGTTGTCCGACTCGTTGTGACCGCGGCGGCGGTAGCAGATGAGGTCGATCACCACGTCCTTGTTGAACGCCTGGCGGAACTCGAAGGCGAGCCGCGCCACGCGGACGACGGCCTCGGGGTCGTCGCCGTTGACGTGGAAGATCGGGGCCTCGATCATGCGGGCCACGTCCGTCGCGTACATGGAGGAACGCGAGGACTCCGGGGCGGCGGTGAAGCCGACCTGGTTGTTGATGACGATGTGGAGCGTGCCGCCGGTGCGGTAGCCGCGCAGCTGCGACATGTTCAGGGTCTCGGCCACCACGCCCTGGCCCGCGAAGGCCGCGTCGCCGTGGATCGCCACCGGCAGGACCGTGAAGTCCGTGCCGCCCTTGTTGATGATGTCCTGCTTGGCGCGGGCGACGCCCTCCAGGACCGGGTCCACCGCCTCCAGGTGCGAGGGGTTGGCCACCAGCGAGACCTTGATCTGGTCGCCGTCGAGTCCGGTGAAGGTGCCCTCGGCGCCCAGGTGGTACTTCACGTCACCGGAGCCGTGCATCGACTTCGGGTCGAGGTTGCCCTCGAACTCGCGGAAGATCTGCGCGTACGACTTGCCGACGACGTTGGCCAGGACGTTGAGGCGGCCGCGGTGGGCCATGCCGATGACGACCTCGTCCAGGCGGGACTCGGCCGCCGAGTCGAGGACCGCGTCGAGCAGCGGGATGAGGGACTCGCCGCCCTCCAGGGAGAACCGCTTCTGGCCGACGTACTTCGTCTGCAGGAAGGTCTCGAAGGCCTCCGCCGCGTTCAGCCGGCGCAGGATGCGCAGCTGCTCGTCGCGCTCCAGCTTGGCGTGCGGGCGTTCCACCCGGTCCTGGATCCACTTGCGCTGCTTGGGGTCCTGGATGTGCATGAACTCGATGCCGACCGTGCGGCAGTACGAGTCGCGCAGCACACCGAGGATGTCGCGCAGCTTCATCATCGTCTTGCCGGCGAAGCCGCCGACGGCGAAGTCGCGCTCCAGGTCCCACAGGGTGAGCCCGTGCTCGGTGATGTCGAGGTCCGGGTGCTTGCGCTGCTTGTACTCCAGCGGGTCGGTGTCGGCCATGACGTGGCCGCGGACCCGGTAGGCGTGGATCAGCTCGAAGACGCGGGCCGCCTTGGTGACGTCGTCGTCGTGCGAGGCGTCGATGTCCCTGAGCCAGCGGACCGGCTCGTAGGGGATGCGCAGCGCCTCGAAGATGTCGTCGTAGAATCCGTGCTCGCCCAGCAGCAGGTTGGCCACGGCGCGCAGGAACTCGCCGGAGGCGGCGCCCTGGATCACCCGGTGGTCGTAGGTCGACGTGAGCGTCATGACCTTGGAGATGCCGAGCTTGTTCAGGGTGTCCTGGGAGGTGCCCTGGAACTCCGCCGGGTAGTCCATGGAGCCGACGCCCATGATCAGCGACTGTCCGGGCATCAGACGCGGCACCGAGTGGACCGTACCGAGGCCGCCGGGGTTGGTGAGGGAGACGGTGACGCCGGTGAAGTCGTCCATCGTCAGCCTGCCCTCGCGGGCGCGGCGGACGACGTCCTCGTAGGCCTGCCAGAACTCGAAGAAGTTCAGCGTCTCGGCCTTCTTGATGGCGGCCACGACCAGCTGGCGGTCGCCGTTGGGCTTGACCAGGTCGATGGCCAGGCCGAGGTTGATGTGCTCCGGCTTGACCAGGGTGGGCTTGCCGTCCTTCTCGGCGTACGACCAGTTCATCGACGGCATCTGCTTGATGGCCTGGACCATCGCATAGCCGATGATGTGCGTGAAGGAGACCTTCCCGCCGCGGCCCCGCTTGAGGTGGTTGTTGATGACGATGCGGTTGTCGAACAGCAGCTTCACCGGGACGGCGCGCACGGACGTGGCCGTGGGCATCTCCAGCGAGGCGTTCATGTTCTTGGCGACCGCGGCGGAGGGGCCGCGCAGCGGCACGTACTCGGGGCCCTCGGGTGCCTCGGCGGCGGGCTTGGCCTCGGCCCTGGCGGCCGGCTTCGCGGGCGCCTGGGGCCGAGCGGCGGGCTTCGCGGCCGGAGCCGGCGTCCGGGC